>NZ_JBIWAQ010000004.1:222173-514514 GCF_044760155.1 Kitasatospora sp. NPDC098652 | reverse complement strand
ACCACGACGGAGCCCCGTCCGGAACCTCTCCGGGCGGGGCTTTTCCTTGCGGTTACTGGGCTCTGTGGGAGTTCACAGGGTGTACTGTCTATCGGGATCAGCAGGTAGTCCAGCATCGCCATCCACCCGGCGATGAACCCCGGTCCCTCGCCCAGCCCGGCCCGCGCGTAGGCGAACACCGAGCCGGTCTGCGGCACCGCGCGGACCATCTGGGCGTACGAGAAGGCGGTGAAGCCCATCGCGACCGTCGCCGCCAGGTAGACGGCCGCCACGGCGCCGTGGCTCCGGGCGTCCAGCACGCCGAAGACGCCGACCGGGGCCATCGGGGCGATGAACAGCAGCCCGTAGACCATCAGATCGCGGACGCCCAGGGTGCGGCGCAGGCCGCTCGGCGTCGGCTGCTCGTTCACAGCGCTCATGGAGACCAGATTTGAGCAGATTCCGACCCTTTGCGACCGGAAAGCATCCGCCCTGCCCGGGGCGGCCCGCCCCGGGCGGTGGGACTCCCGGTCGCCCGTACGATGGGGGCATGTCCAACACCGCGCAGCGCCGTGTCCTGCTCGCCGCCCCCCGGGGCTACTGCGCGGGTGTCGACCGCGCCGTGATCGCCGTGGAGAAGGCCCTGGAGCAGTACGGGGCGCCCATCTACGTCCGCAAGCAGATCGTCCACAACAAGTACGTGGTGCAGACCCTGGAGAAGAAGGGCGCGATCTTCGTCGACAAGACGGAGGAGGTGCCCGAGGGCTCGATCGTGGTGTTCTCCGCGCACGGCGTCGCCCCGTCCGTCCACGACGAGGCGCGGGCCGGCAAGCTCGCCACCGTCGACGCCACCTGCCCGCTGGTCACCAAGGTGCACAAGGAGGCCGTGCGCTTCGCCGACGAGGGCTACGACATCCTGCTGGTGGGCCACGAGGGCCACGAGGAGGTCATCGGCACCATGGGCGAGGCCCCGGACCGGATCCACCTGGTGGACGGCGCCGAGGACGTCGCCAACGTCCAGGTGCGGGACGAGTCCAAGATCGTCTGGCTCTCCCAGACCACCCTCTCGGTGGACGAGACCATGGCCACCGTCGGCGAGCTGAAGAAGCGCTTCCCGGCGCTGGTCAGCCCGCCCAGCGACGACATCTGCTACGCGACCCAGAACCGCCAGGTCGCGGTCAAGCAGCTGGCCCCGGAGACCGACCTGCTGATCGTGGTCGGCTCCAAGAACTCCTCCAACTCGGTCCGCCTGGTCGAGGTCGGCCTGGAGTACGGCGCCAAGGCCGCCCACCTGGTCGACTTCGCCGAGGAGATCCAGGAGTCCTGGCTGGAGGGCGTCACCACGGTCGGCCTGACCAGCGGCGCCTCGGTGCCGGAGATCCTGGTCGACGGCGTGCTGGAGTTCCTGGCCGCGCGCGGCTACGACACGGTGGAGACGGTCAAGACCGCCGAGGAGCACCTGACCTTCTCGCTCCCCAAGGAGCTGCGCCGCGACCTGCGCGCCGAGGCGGCCGGCAAGCTCCAGTAGGGCGTGTCCGACACGCCCCGGGCCTGCCACGACGGACCCGGTACCCCGCGCGGGGTACCGGGTCCGTCGCGGTGAGTGGGCCCGTCGATTGCGCTGCGCCCCCGCCCGGGCTCTCGTAGCTTTGTGCACAGGCTGTGGACGAGCCGGTCGACGGCCGAACGGCGGAAGCGAACGGCGGAAGGCGGAACGATGACGGCGGTATTCGGCGTGGACATCGGCGGCTCGGGCATCAAGGGCGCCCCGGTCGACCTCGCCCGGGGCGCCCTCACCCAGGAGCGGTACAAGGTGCTCACCCCGCAGCCGTCCGAGCCCGGGGCCGTGGTCGCCGCCGTTCGCGAGGTGGTCCGCCACTTCGACCACCAGGGGCCGGTCGGGCTGACCTTCCCCGGGGTGGTGGTCGGCGGCCGCACCCGGACCGCGGCCAACGTGGACAAGGGCTGGATCGACCTGGACGCCGAAGGCCTCTTCCGCGACGCGCTGGGCCTGCCCGCGACCGTGCTCAACGACGCGGACGCGGCCGGACTCGCCGAGACCGAGCACGGCGCCGGGCGGGGCCAGTCGGGCGTGGTCCTGGTGCTCACCTTCGGCACCGGCATCGGCAGCGCGCTCTTCGTGGACGGCACGCTGGTGCCCAACACCGAACTGGGCCACCTGGAGCTGCGCGGCAAGGACGCCGAGCGGCGGGCCTCCTCGGCCGCCAAGGAGCGGCACGACCTGAGCTGGGAGCAGTGGGCCGAGCGGGTCGACGAGTACCTGGACCTGGTGGAGATGCTGTTCTCCCCGCAACTGATCGTGATCGGCGGCGGGGTGAGCCGCAAGCACGACAAGTTCCTGCCGCTGCTGAGGGAGCGCGGGGCGCGGGTGGTGCCGGCGGAACTGCGCAACGACGCCGGCATCGTCGGGGCCGCCATGGCGGCGGCCCGGGCGGCGGGCTGACGGCCCACGCGCCGGGCCGTCAGCGGGAGCGGTGGATCCGGCGCTGGGCGACGAAGCGGGCGAGCACGATCAGCGCGGCCAGCCCGGTGCCGGAGAACAGCCAGCCGGCCCGCAGCGCCAGCCCGGTCGCCAGCGCCACCACCTGGGCGGTGATGCCGGAGGAGCCGACCGGGGCGAGCGCCAGCAGCGCCACGGCGAAGGCGATCGGCCCGCTGATCGGGGCGGCCAGCAGGTCGGCGTAGCGGACCCGGACGGCCAGCTGGAAGCAGACCACCAGGTAGCCGAGGCCGAACAGCCAGCCGAGGTCGTCGAAGAGCAGCCGGTCCACTCCGGCCACCGCCAGCGTGGCCAGCACCGCGACCACGCCGGTGCCGATCGCGGTCAGCCGGGTCGGCCGGCCGGTCCGGCGCCGTCCGTACACGCGCAGCCGGCGCTGCGGGGACGGGCGCGCGGCGGGCCGGTCGGCCACCGGGCGCAGCCGGGACGGGGGAGCCGCGGGGGCTCCGGCGCTCTCGGGCGCCCGGCCGGGACCGGGGACGGCGGCCGGGGCCGCGCCGGTCGGCGGACGGCGTCTGGGCCCTGGCGGCTGGGTACGGATGCTCTGCTCCACCCGCCCAACGTACGGTCCGATCATCGCCACACTGTGTAATGGACCGTTCAGGTCTTGCCCCGTGTCCCCGCATGGCGTACTCCTGTGATCGTTACTCAAGGGGCTGACCTGCTCGGCCGAGTCGACACATCATGATCATCAGATCACCGTACGGGGGACGACCGCATGACCGCCGACTTCACCTTCGAACGCCTCGACCACGTCCAGCTCGACATCCCGGCCGGCGCCGAGGACGAGTGCCGCGCCTTCTGGTCCGGTGTGCTCGGGATGACCGAGCTCCCGAAGCCCCCGGTGCTGGCGGCGCGCGGCGGCTGCTGGTTCCGCGGCGGCGGGGTCGAGGTGCACCTCGGCGTCACCCCGGACTTCCGCCCGGCCCGCAAGGGGCACCCGGGGATCCTGGTGAGCTCGCTGGACGCCCTGGCCGAGCGGCTCGCCGCGCACGGCCACGAGGTCACCTGGGACGACCACCACCCCGGCCACCGCCGCTTCTACTCCGCCGACCGGCTGGGCAACCGGCTGGAGTTCCTGGAGCCGCTGCCCGCGCCGACCGAGGCGTGAGCCCCGGCAGGCGCTGCCCGTAGACTTGGGGGTCGGCCCGTACGGTGCCGACCCAACTCCTCCAAGCCCACGGGACTGCGCTTCATGTCGCTCACGATCGGAATCGTCGGCCTGCCGAACGTCGGCAAGTCGACCCTGTTCAACGCCCTGACCAAGAACGACGTGCTGGCGGCCAACTACCCGTTCGCCACCATCGAGCCGAACGTCGGCGTCGTCGGCGTCCCGGACGCGCGGCTGGCCAAGCTCGCCGAGATCTTCGGCTCGCAGCGCATCCTCCCGGCCACCGTCGACTTCGTCGACATCGCCGGCATCGTGCGCGGCGCCAGCGAGGGTGAGGGCCTGGGCAACAAGTTCCTCGCCAACATCCGCGAGTCGGACGCGATCTGCCAGGTCGTGCGCGCCTTCACCGACCCGGACGTGGTGCACGTGGACGGCAAGGTGTCGCCCAAGGACGACATCGAGACCATCCACACCGAGCTGATCCTGGCCGACCTCCAGACCATCGAGAAGGTCCTGCCGCGGCTCCAGAAGGAGGCGCGCCTCAAGAAGGACACCGCCCCCGTGCTGGCCGCCGCCGAGGCCGCCCAGGCGGTCCTGGAGACCGGCAAGACCCTCTTCGAGGCCGGCTTCGACACCGCCCCGATCCGCGAGCTGCACCTGCTGACCGCCAAGCCCTTCCTCTACGTCTTCAACGTGGACGAGGACGAGCTGGCCGACGAGGACTTCAAGAACGCCCAGCGCGCGCTGGTCGCCCCGGCCGAGGCGATCTTCCTCAACGCCAAGATCGAGTCCGAGCTGATCGAGCTCGACGACGCCGAGGCCCTCGAACTCCTCCAGTCCATGGGCCAGGAGGAGCCCGGCCTCGCCACCCTCGCCCGGGTCGGCTTCGACACCCTCGGCCTGCAGACCTACCTCACGGCCGGCCCGAAGGAGACCCGCGCCTGGACCATCAAGAAGGGCGCCACCGCCCCCGAGGCCGCCGGAGTCATCCACACCGACTTCCAGAAGGGCTTCATCAAGGCCGAGGTGATCTCCTTCGACGACCTGGTCGAGACCGGCTCCATCGCCGAGGCCCGCTCCAAGGGCAAGGCCCGCATCGAGGGCAAGGAATACATCATGCAGGACGGCGACGTCGTGGAGTTCCGCTTCAACGTCTGACCGGCCGCCACACCCGAAGGGGCCGGACTCCCACAGGAGTCCGGCCCTCTCCTCGTTGCCGTGCTGGCTCGGTGCTGACTTTCGGGCGCCCCCACCGGTCGTCGAGCCACTCGGAAGCGCACTCGGGTGGTACGTTATTCGGTACCACTCGCCCTTAGGGGGTACGCGTCATGTCCATCACCGCGAGCGAGGCCCGCAGGGATCTCTTCCCGTTGATCAAGAAGGTCAACGAGGATCACGACGCCATCGAGATCGTGTCCAAGCACGGAAACGCTGTGCTCGTCTCTGCCGAGGACTATGCCGCCCTGCGTGAGGGCTCGTACCTCCTGCGTTCGCCGGCGAACGCGCGTCGCCTGCTCAAGGCGTACGACAATGCGCTGAACGGCACAGGGCTCTCCGAGCGCACACTCATCGACCCCGACTCGGCTGATGCCGGGCGGGGTGTCGAGTGAGGCTCGTCTTCGAAGAACAGGGCTGGGAGGACTACACGTCCTGGCTCAAGAACGACCGCAAGATGCTCGCGAGGATCAACAAGCTCATCGAGGACGTGTTGCGCGACCCGTTCACCGGCATCGGCAAGCCCGAGCCGCTGAAGTACCACCTGCCCGGGGCCTGGTCGCGGCGGATCGACGACGAGCACCGCCTCGTCTACCTGGTGACGGACCGGGAGATCATCGTTCTGGCCGCCCGCTACCACTACTGATGGCTGGCCGTGTGCTCGATGTCAGGTGCCGTAGCTGGTGGAGCGGTGCCCGACGTGCACGACCCACACCACCAGTTTCCACAGGTCGCAGCCCTGTGCTGAATGTTCCGCTGCAACGTCTGACCGGCCGCCATGCCCGAAGGGGCCGGACTCCCGCGGGAGTCCGGCCCCTTCGGGGTTGTCCGGCCGGCTCAGTTCTCGTAGTGGTAGCGGCACTGGGCGATCAGGATCGAGTCGTCGGTGACCTTGTAGATCAAGCGGTGCTCGTCGTTGATCCGGCGCGACCAGTAGCCCTGGAACCCGTGCTTGAGCGGTTCCGGTTTGCCGATCCCCTCGTTGCCGTTGCGCGCGACGTCGGCGATGAGCGTGTTGATCCGCCTGGGGGTCTTGCGGTCCTGGGCCTGCCACCACAGGTAGTCCTCCCAGGCGCGGGAGGCGAAGGTGATCTTCACTCCGGGTCCGCCAGCTCCCGTACGGTCCCTCCGCCGTTCTCCAGCTCCTCGATGGAGGCCAGCAGGCGGCGGGCGTTCGCGGGGCTGCGCAGGAGGTAGGCGGTCTCCTTGAGGGACTGGTAGTCCTCCAGCGAGACGATGACCACCGGTTCGTGCCCGGCGCGGGTGATCACTATCTCCTCGCGGTCGTCCGTGACCGCGTTGAGCACCTCGGCATAGCGTGCGCGGGACTCCGAGTAGGTCATCGTCCTCATGGCTCGACTCCCCTTCGATAGGTACAAGAAACTGTACGCCCGCGCCGGTACGGCGACAAGCTGCGAATCCTCCTTCGGGCCGGGGGTCAGGGGTGGACGGTGAGGGTGAGGGTGCCGTCGGGGGAGGGGGTGACGGTGACGGCGGTGAGGGTGGGGGCGAGGGCGTCCGGGTGGTGGGCGGCGGCGCGGGGGCCGATGCCGATGACGCGCATGCCGGCGGCGCGGGCGGCGGCGATGCCGGCGCCGGAGTCCTCGAAGGCGACGCAGTCGGCGGGGGCGAAGCCGAGGGCGGCGGCGCCCTTGAGGAAGCCCTCGGGGTCGGGCTTGCTGGCGCCGACGGACTCGGCGGTGACCAGGACGGGCGGCATCGGCAGGCCGGCGGCGTCCATCCGGACCCGGGCGAGCGGGAGGTCGGCGGAGGTGACCAGGGCGTGCGGCAGGCCGGCCAGCGAGGCGAGGAAGGCGTCGGCGCCGGGGACCTGGACGACGCCCTCGGTGTCGGCCCGCTCCTCGGCGAGCATCCGCTCGTTCTCGGTGAGGTTCTCCTCGACCGGGCGGTGCGGCAGCAGTTCGGCCATGGTCGCGTGGCCCTGGCGGCCGTGGACGACGGTGAGCGCCGCGACGGGGTCGAGGCCGTGCCGCTCGGCCCAGCGGGTCCAGCAGCGCTCGACCACGGCGTCGGAGTTGACCAGGGTGCCGTCCATGTCGAGGAGGAGGGCGCGGGTGGTGAACCGGACGGGGGTGGCGGTCATGGGGCGGCTCCTGGAGGCGCGGAGGAGAAGTGAGCTCTTTGTTTCTGAATGATACAAAAGATCACGGGAGCAGGTGGGCGTTGACCGCCCGGGCCTCCGCGGCCAGCTCCGGCAGCTCCACCACCTCGACCCCGGCCGCCTCCAACAGCGCGGTGCCCTGGCAGTCGGTGACGAAGAGGTCCGGCTCACGCCAGGCGACCACCACCCGGGGCACGCCCGCCGCGATGAGCAGCCGGGCGCACGGCACCGGGCGGGAGGCGCGCTGCCCGCAGGGCTCCAGGCTGCTGTAGACGGTCGCCCCGCGCAGTCGGGGGTCGCCCGCCGGGAGCTTGGCCAGGGCCGCCTCCTCGGCGTGGTCGTGCGCGTCCGCCTCCCGGCTGTAGCCCTCCGCCAGCACCTCGCCGTCGGCGCCGACGACCACCGCGCCGACCGAGAAGGCCGTCCCGGAGGGCGGGCAGCGGCGGGAGAGTTCGACGGCCCGGCGCAGGTGGTCGAGGTCGGTGGCGGCGGGGCGGTTCACGGCGCGGGCTCCTTCGGGGCGTACCTGAGCAGGACGACGTCGCCCACCGTACGTGCCTCCAGCAGTCGCATCCGCCGGGTCGGGCCGCCGGGGAACGCGGCCGGGCCGACGAACCGCGGCGCCCCGGGCTGGCCGACCAGCAGCGGGGCGACGGCCAACTGGAGCTCGTCCGCCAGGCCCTGGGCGAGGAACTGGGTGTGCACCCCGCTGCCGCCCTCGACCATCAGCCGGCGCACCCCGCGCGCGCCCAGGTCGTCCAGCACCGCGCCGAGGTCGACCGAGTCGCCGAGCGCGACCACCTCGGCCAGCCCGTCGAGCCGGGGCCGCAGCACCGCCGCCCCCGCCTCGGTGGTGTAGGCGAGCTTCGCGCCGCCGGTGTGCCAGAACCGCAGGTCGGCGTCGAGGGCGCCGCTCGCGCTGAGCGTTACCTTGAGCGGGTGCTCCGGCCGCCCGGCGGCCGCCCGGGCGGCCCGTCGCGCGGGGTCGTTGACCAGCAGGCGCGGGTTGTCGGCGCGCAGGGTGTTGCCGCCGACCAGGATCGCGTCGGCGGCTGCCCGCTCCTGGTCGACCCGGTCGAAGTCGGCGGCGCCGGAGAGCAGCAGGCGGTCGGGGGAGGCGTCGTCGAGGTGGCCGTCGAGGGAGACGGCGGCGCTCAGCAGGACGAAGGGGCGCTGGCCGGGGCCGGGCATGGGCGGACCGTTCTCTCGGGGCCGTTCGGGATGTTCGGGGCTGTTCGGGATGTTCGGGGACGTTCGGGGCTGCTCGGGGCCGTTCGGTCGGGCGCCTCCACGGTACGGCCGCCGGTGCCGGCGGGGTCGCCCGATGGTCGCCATGTGAGACGGTTCTTCTCGCCATCCGGGACAGGGCGTAGCGTCGGAGCATCGCGGAAACGGAAACACCGACCACGCCTCAGGGGGGACCCATGCCCGGACCGCAGCCTGCCACCGCCTACACCCACGGCCACCAGGAGGCCGTGCTGCGCTCGCACCGCTCCCGTACCGCCGCCGACTCGGCCGGCTACCTGCTGGCCGAACTGCGGCCCGGCCAGGCGCTGCTGGACGTCGGCTGCGGCCCGGGCACGATCACCGCCGACCTGGCCGAGCTGGTCGGCCCCGGCGGGCGGGTGGTGGCCGTGGACACCTCCGCCGAGGTGCTCGAGCAGGCTGCCGGGTACGTCGCCGGGCGCGGCCTGGCCAATGTCGTGTTCGAGCTGGCCGACGTGCACGAACTGCCGTACCGGGACGGCGAGTTCGACGTGGTGCACGCCCACCAGGTGCTGCAGCACGTGGCCGATCCGGTGGCCGCGCTGCGCGAGATGGGCCGGGTGACGGCGCCCGGCGGGCTGGTCGCCGCCCGGGACGTCGACTACGCGACGATGACCTGGTTCCCGCAGGCGCCCGCGCTGGAGCGCTGGCTGGAGCTCTACCGGCGGACCGCCCGGGCCAACGGCGGCGAGCCGGACGCCGGGCGGCGGCTGCTGTCCTGGGCCCGGGCGGCCGGTCTGACCGACGTCACCGCGAGCACCGGCACCTGGACGTTCGCGACGCCCGAACGGCGCGAGTGGTGGGCCGGGATGTGGGCGGACCGGGTGACCGGGACGGCCTTCGGTCGGACGGCGGTGGAACGGGGCTTCGCGGAGCCCGCCGAGCTGGAGCAGATCGCGGCCGGCTGGCGGGAGTGGAGCGCCGCCGAGGACGGCTGGTTCTCGATGATCCACGGCGAGATCCTGGCCCGGGTCGGGGCGGAGCGGCCGGGGCGGTGACGACGGGGCGGCTGTTCGGAAAGATCGGGTAAAGTCGCGCGACCGTTCAGCTCGGGCCCCTCCGGCCCGGGCGGCGGTGTCGAGAGCCGAAACGCCGAGTCGAGGCCCGCCCCGGCGGGCAGGGGGAGTCCACGTGTCCGAGCCTGAGTCCGCGCCGCCCGCCGCTCCGGGGCCGGACCCGCGGGTGGACTTCCGCAAGGACCCGGGGCAGGAACAGGTGCCGGGGCCGGCCGAGGAGCAGCCGGGCCCGGCGGAGGCAGGGCCGGCCGCCCCCGACCCCGCCCCCGACCCCTGGGCCCCGCCGGCCGAGGCCGGACCCCCGTCCCCGTCGGCCCCGCCCCAGCCACCGCCCCCGCCGCTACCCGCCGGCGGCTGGGCCTCGGTGCCGCCCTCCGCCGAGTCCGGCCTCCAACCCGGCCGCCACGCGCACCCCCAGCCTGGCCCGCACCCCTACCCGCCGTACGTCCTCAACCCGTACGCCCCCCGGCCCGAGCCGCGCACCAACGGCTTCGCCGTCGGCTCGCTGGCGACCGCGCTGAGCCTGCTCTCGCCGCTCGCCCTGGTGCTCGGGATCCTCGCGCTGGTCCAGATCAAGCGCACCGGTCAGCGCGGCCGCGGCATGGCGGTGACCGGCCTGGTGCTCGGGACGGCGGGCACCCTGCTGCTGTCGCTCGCCCTGGGCGCGGGCGACTTCGGCCCCGCGCGGAACGGGCGGGGCGACCGGTACGCCGACAGGCCGCCGGCCGGGTCGGTCCGTTGGTCGGCGTTGAAGGTGGGGGACTGCTACCTCTCCTCGGGGACGAGCGGGCAGCCGGACGAGAACGGCGACGAGACGGTGTACTGGGTGCGCCGGGTGGCCTGCGCGGAGCGGCACAACGGCGAGGTGGCCGGCACCGCGAAGATCCCGGAGAGCAGCGGCGCCTACCCGGGCGCGACGGTCGTCCGCGAGCGGGCCGCCGCGCTGTGCCGCCGGGTGCTCGACGACTACGCGCTGGACCAGTGGGCCGTCCCGGACGGCATGGACGACGTCTACCTCTACCCGAGCGCGGGCAACTGGGCGGCCGGCGAACGGTACGTCACCTGCGCCTTCGAGGACCCGGACGACCAGCACCTGGGGACGGTCCGCACCGACCGCCGCAGCCTGACCTCCGTCCAGCTGGCCTACCTGGAGGCCGTCCGGGGCTTCAACGCGGCCTACCTGGACACCCCGAAGCAGGACGTGGCGGTCGCCGAGGCCGAGTACCGGTCCTGGGCCCGCCGGATGGCCGCCGCCTCCCGGGCCGAGGCCGCCGCGCTGCGCAAGCCGACGGCGGAGTGGCCGACCGACGTCCAGCCGAAGATGGAGAAGCTGGCCGAGACCCAGTCCCAGGCGGCCGTCGCCTGGGACGCCGCGGCCTCCGGCAGCGACGTGGCGGGCGACCTGCGCCGGGCCCGGGCCCTGGTCGCCAGGACGGTGCCGGTCAGTGTGGACATCCGGCGCTCGCTCGGCCTGTCCACCGGCGAGCAGGTGCCCGACCTCCGGGTCTGAGCCCACCCGCCCCGAACCCGCCCGAGCCCGCCCGAGCCCGCCCCGGCCCGGACCCCTCGCCGGGTTACTCGGCGTTAACCCCGCCCGTACCTGCCGGTAGCGCGGGAGCCGTAGGGTCACCCGGGTGTCCCCGGCCAGACCCCCACGCCGGCCGGGGACACCGCGCCCGAACCCGCGCGGGGCCGCGCCGGAACCCGCGCCGGAACCCGCGCCGGAACCCGGGCAAGAACCCGGGCCGCCGGAACCGGAGCCGTGCCCGGGCCCCACCCGCTAGCCTCCCGCCATGAGCACCTTCCGGGTGATGCGGCAGGACGACAACGGCAACCGCTTCCTGGTCGCCGACAACCTGGCCGAGGCCGAGGCGCACCGCCTGGCGGCCGAGTTCGAGGCGCGCGGCCACAAGCAGCTGTACTGGGTCGAGGCCCAGCGCCCGGACCCGGCCCCGTAGGGTCGGGGGCATGGAACAGGCCGGTGAGACCACTGTCGGAACCCCGCCGCGGATCGTCGTCGGCGGGGTGCTGATCCGCGGCGGCCGGGTGCTCGCCGCCCGCCGCAGCTCGCCCGCGTCGGTCGCCGGCCGCTGGGAGTTCCCCGGCGGCAAGGCCGAGCCCGGCGAGACCGAGGCGCAGGCGCTGGAGCGCGAGCTGCTGGAGGAACTGGGCGTACGGGCGCGGGCGCTGCGGCGGCTTTCCGGCGGGTGGGCCGTACGGCCGGGGCTGGAGCTGCGCTTCTGGGCCGCCGAGCTGCTGTCCGGCGAGCCGAGCGCGCTGGAGGACCACGACGAGCTGCGCTGGCTGGGCCCGGCCGAGCTGGACTCGGTGGACTGGATCGGGCACGACCGCGAGGTCCTGCCGCAGGTCGCCGAGCTGCTCGCGGCGGCGGGCGACGCGTAAGCCTCCGGATAGGTCAATCGGACAAGCCGACCCGGCAGCCGGGATAGCCTGGGTTCTGCTGGGTATGTCGCCTTTCGGCACCATTCGTCACCATCGGTGAGCCGTCCCAGCCGGCGACGCCGATCCCGACCAGAGCCGGAGGCCCCGTCGGTGTCGACAACCGGGAACGGCGGCGGGGGAGCGCGCCGGGCAGGCACCGCGGGAGGCGCCGCCGCCCGTGCCCGGCTGCGCCGTGCCGCCGCCGCGGCCGCCCCGCAGCCGCCGTCGTCCGGCCGTCGCCGTGGCGGGCCCGACATCCCGGTCGGCGCCCAGCCGGTCCAGCCCGCGCCGACCCTGGCCGCCCCCGAGCCCGGCGTCCGGCCCGCCCTGCGCAGCCGCCCCGGCCGGCCGTTCCCCGGCGGCCCGGCGGACGCCCGGCAGGGCCTGGACGCGCCGCCCGGGGGCAGCCTGCTGGACATGCTCAAGGTCGCCATCGCGATCCTGGACACCGCGGGCCGGGTGGTGCTGTGGAGCCCGGCCGCCGAGGAACTGCTCGGCTGGCCGAGCGAGCTGCTGGTCGGCCGCCGGATCGACGAGCTGATCCCGGACCAGGAGCAGGTCGCCCGGATCCGGGCCGCGGTCCAGGACACCCTGCGGCACGGCCGCTGGGCGGGCAGCGCCGAACTGCGCGACCGGGACGGCGCGCCGGTCGCCGTGGACGCCCGGATCTCCCTGCTGGTGGACGGCGACGGCACCCCGTTCCTCCAGGTCAACCTGGCCGAGGCGGCCGCCGTACGGGCCATCGAGCGGGACCTCGCGGTGCGCGACGCGCTGTTCGAACAGTCCCCGCTGGGCATCGCGATCCTGGACACCGACCTGCGCTACACCGCCGTCAACCAGACCCTGGCCGAGATGAACGGCGTCGCCCTGGCGGACCACGTCGGCCGCACCACCGGTGAGACCCTGCCCGAGCGGGCCGCCGACGAGATCACCGCGATCCAGCGCCAGGTGCTGGCCACCGGCGAGCCGGTCATCGACGTCACCCTCGCCTCCCCGGTCACCAACCGGGCCGGCTACCGCTCGATCTCCTACAGCCGGATGACCGACCGGGCCGGCCGGGTGCTCGGCATCTCCGGCACCGTGATGGACGTGACGGAGCGTTACCGGGCGGTGGCCAAGGTCGAACACGCCCGGCGCCGGCTCTCGCTGCTCAACGAGTTCGGCTCCCGGGTCGGAGACCTGCTCGACGCCGCGCGGATCGCCCAGGAACTGGCCGGCTCGGTGGTGCCCCGGCTGACCGACCACTCCGCGGTGATCCTGCTCCAGGCCGTCGCGCACGGTGACGACCTGCCCCGGCACGGCCACGACCGGCGCACCTCACTGCTCCAGCTCGGCACCGCCTCCGTCCAGGACGGCCCCGAGGTCGAGGTGATGCTCCGGCGCGGCGCCCGGATCACCTTCGCCGAGGACTCCGCCTGCGGCCGGGTGCTGCGCACCGGCGTGCCCGAGCTGCTGTCCGGCGCCGACCAGCTGGACGACGTCACCTACCCCGGCGACCCCAAGATGCAGGCCGCCCACGACCTGGGCGTGCACTCGATGCTGGTCGTCCCGCTGCGCGCCCGCGGCATCGTGATCGGCCTGCTGCTGGTCAGCCGGGCCGGCTACCGCGAGGGCTTCGACCGGGACGACCTCGCCTTCACCGTCGAACTCGCCGACCGGGCGGGCAGCTCGCTGGACAACGCCCGGCTGTACGCCCGCGAGCGCACCGCCGCGCTCACCCTCCAGCGCACCCTGCTCCCGCAGCAGGTCCCCCAGCCCACCGGTGTCGAGGTCGCCTACCGGTACGTGCCCGGCAGCAGCGGCACCGAGGTCGGCGGCGACTGGTTCGACGTCATCCCGCTGCCCGGCGACCGGACCGCGCTGGTGGTCGGCGACGTGATGGGCCACGGCCTGCGGGCCGCCGCCACGATGGGCCGGCTGCGCACCGCCGTGCGGGTGCTGGCCGCCCTCGACCTGCCGCCGGACGTCCTGCTGCGGCACGTCCACGAGCTGGCCGACGACCTCGCCCAGGGCCCGGACGAGGCGCTGCTCGCCACCTGCGTCTACGCCGTCTTCGACCCGGGCACGGCGAAGCTGACGGTGGCCAAGGCCGGGCACATCCCGCCGGTGCTGGTGGTGCCGGGCGAGGAGGCCGCGGAGCCGACCCGCACCGGCGGGCCGCTGCTCGGCGGCGCCGGGCGGATCCTCGACCTGCCCTCCGGCGCCCCGCTCGGCGTGGGCGGAGTTCCGTTCGAATCCGTCGAACTGAAGATCCCCGAGGGCAGCCTGCTCGCGCTCTGCACCGACGGCCTGGTGGAGTCCCGGGACAAGGACCTCGACGTCGGCCTGGGCCGGCTGCTCACCGTGCTCCAGGAGCCGCACGCCTCCATCCAGGCCGCCTGCGAGGCGGTGCTGGACACCATGGAGCAGGGCCGTGAGCCGGACGACGTCGCCCTGCTGCTGGCCCGGCTCGGGCACGGCCAGGCCGGCACCCCGACGGCCGGCTGGACGCTGCCCGCGGAGCCGACCGCCGTCTCCCGGGCCCGCCGGCTGGTCCGCGCCGCGCTCGCCGAGTGGGGCGTCGAGGACCTCACCGACACCGCGGAGCTGCTGGTCAGCGAGCTGGTCACGAACGCCGTCCGGTACGCCAGCGCCCCGATCGGGGTACGGCTGACGCTCGGCGAGACCCTCCTGGTCGAGATCTCCGACCCGCTGCCGGACCCGCCCCGGGAGCGCCACGCGGCCGAGGCCGACGAGGGCGGCCGGGGCCTGGAGCTGGTCCACCGGCTGGCGCTGCACTGGGGTGCCCGGGCCGAGGGGATCGGCAAGGTCGTCTGGTTCGAGCTGGCCCTGCCGGGTACTGACCCCGGCGAGGAGTGACGCGAGTAGAGCGTCCGGATCGCCAGGAGAACCGTGCTGCAACCATGCTGCAACCGTGCTGCATATGCCAACGGGCGCCCAGGGGGAGCGCGCGCTCCGGAAGGGGGCGCGGGCGTGGCATTGTGGTTGCGCGGGCGGTAGGACAAAAACCTTCGCCCGATCTGATGTTGTGATGTTGAGGGCGTGTGAACGCACCCCTCGATGATGAATACTCGGTCTTCTCGACATCCGGACGGTCGCGGGTTTGGAGGGGTCGGTCCGTTGAACAGCACTCCGGCGCGGAATGCGCCGAGCAGCAGCGGTCATGCCGCTGTGCCCGGGCAGGCCGGTTCCCCGCACCTGCCCGTACCGGCACCACCGGCCCGCGCCACCGCCGGCCCGGGCCGCGACGACCGCGCCGCGGCCCACCCGGCGGCCGAACCCCGGTCCTGGGGCGGCGGGGACCCGGGCTCGATCTACGACTACATCCGGGTCGCCACCTTCGCGATCGGCCCCGACGGCCGGATCAGCCAGTGGAGCGAGCGCGCCGCCGAGTTCTTCGGCGTCCCCGCCGCCGAGGCCGTGGGCGCCGACCCGATCAGCACCTTCGTCCCCCGCGAACTCTGGCGCCGCGGCCGCGCCCGGCTGGAGCGCACCCTGGCCGGTGAGGAGTGGGTCGGCACCACCCCCTACCGGGACGCCGCCGGCGGCGAGGGACTCGCCGAGCTCTACCTGATGCCCGACAGCGCCCTGCCCACCGCGGGCGCCACCTGTCTGGCGGTCGACCTCGGCCGGCTGCGCCGGATCGAGACCGACCTCGCCGCCTCCGAGGCCGTCTTCGGGCAGACGCCCACCGGCTTCGTGCTCTTCGACGACCGGCTGCGGCTCCAGCGGGTCAACGACGCCTTCGCCTCCGGGATGGGCCTGGTGCCCACCGACCTGGAGGGCCTCACCCCGCACGACCTCTTCCCGCCGTCCGAGGCCGACCGGCTCAGCGCCGCCCTGCGCAAGGTCCTCGCCACCGGCGAGCCCGTCTTCGACCTGCGCTTCCACAGCGCCGTCCCGACCCGCGAGGGCAACCGGCTCTGGGCCGTCTCGCTGTACCGGCTCAACGGCTCGGCCGGGCAGCCGATGGGCGTGGCCGGACAGGTCTCCGACGTCACCAGCCGGCACGTCGCCGAGCGCGAGGCCGACGGCGTGCGCCGCAACCTCGCCCTGCTCAACGAGGCCAGCGCGCACATCGGCTCCACCCTCGACCTGGAGACCACCGCCAAGGAACTCCTGGACGTGGTCGTCCCGCCGTTCTGCGACCTCGCCACCGTCGACCTGTACACCGCGCTGCTCTCCGGCGAGACCGTCCCCAGCGCCGGCCGCCTCGGCGACACCGTGCTCACCGACGGCAGCGGCGAACTGCGCCGGGTCGCCGTCTCCAGCGTCATCGGCGGCGCCTCCTCGGTGCTCGGCTCGGTCACCGGACTGCCCATCGCCGAAGCCGGTGGCACCCTCTGCTACCCGCGCCGCTCCCCGCACGCCCGGGCGCTGCGCACCGGCCGCAGCGTCGTCCCCGAGCCCGGCCGCGACCCGCTGCTGCGCTCCACCCTGATCGTCCCGCTGGTCGCCCGCGACCAGGTGCTGGGCCTGGTCCAGCTCTCCCGGGCGATCGGCAGCGAGCCCTTCGACGCCCGCGACGTGGCGATCGCCGAGGAACTGGTGGCCCGCGCCGCCGTCTGCATCGACAACGCCCGGCTCTACCGCCGCGAGCACGAGCGGGCGCTGATCCTCCAGCGCAGTCTGCTGCCCCCGGGCAACCCGGCCGCCAGCGGCCTGGAGATCGCCTGCCGCTACCTGCCCAGCAACAACAACACCGAGGTCGGCGGCGACTGGTTCGACGTCATCCCGCTGCCCGGCAACCGCACCGCCCTGGTCATCGGCGACGTGATGGGCCGCGGTCTGCGCGCCGCCGTCGCGATGGGCCAACTGCGCACCGCGGTACGGACCCTGGCCATGCTCGACCTCGACCCGGCCGAGGTGCTCGGCGCGCTGGACGAGATCGCCCGCGGCCTCGGCGACGACTCCGTCCCGGTCGGGCCGCCCACCGCGTACGGCCGGCTCACCTCGACGGCCGACGAGGAGGCCCGCGAGGTCTACCTGGCCACCTGCGTGTACGCCGTGTACGACGCCGTCACCCGACGCTGCATGTTCGCCAACGCCGGCCACCTGCCGCCCGTCCTGCTCAGCCCCGGCGAGCCCGCCCGGATGCTCGACGTGCCGCCCGGCCTGCCGCTCGGCGTCGGCGGCGAGCCCTTCGAGGAGGTCGAGCTGACCCTCCCGGACGGCGCGGTGCTCGGCCTCTACACCGACGGCCTGGTGGAGAGCCGCAAGCACCAGCTGGACGAGGGCCTGCGCGCCTTCCGGGCCGCGCTCAGCGACCGCGGCAAGGGCCTGGAGGACCTC
This sequence comes from Kitasatospora sp. NPDC098652, assembly GCF_044760155.1. Classification (NCBI taxonomy): domain Bacteria; kingdom Bacillati; phylum Actinomycetota; class Actinomycetes; order Kitasatosporales; family Streptomycetaceae; genus Kitasatospora; species Kitasatospora sp. NPDC098652. The sequence goes on along the minus strand of NZ_JBIWAQ010000004.1, from coordinate 497,550 downwards.
TGCGACCACGTTCTCGGCGAGCTCGACCCGCACCACGGCGAGGACGACATCGCCCTGCTGATGGCCAAGGTGCACGCCTTCCCCGAGGACGCGGTCGGCAACTGGTTCCTCCCGCCCGAGCCGACCTCCGTCGCCAAGGCCCGTGAACTGGCCTGTAGTTGGCTGCTCGCCCGGGGGCTGGACGAGCTGGTCGACACCACCGAGCTGCTGGTCAGCGAGCTGGTGACGAACGCGCTCAAGCACGGCCGGGGCGAGATCCGGCTGCGGCTGCTGCGCGAGCGCAGCATGGTCTGCGAGGTCTGGGACGACGGCTACGCCCAGCCCCGGCAGCGGCGCGCCCAGGAGACCGACGAGGGCGGGCGCGGCCTGCAACTGGTCAGCCTGCTGGCCGAGCGCTGGGGCAGCCGGCGCACGCCCAAGGGCAAGATCGTCTGGTTCGAGCTGGCGCTGTAGCGCCCGGCGGGGCTGGGCCGTACGGGTGCAGTCGCCCGGCGGCCCGCCGTGTCGGCGCGGGCCGGGCGGGGCGGGCGGCGTTCGATGGCCGCCATGCGTGTCCGCCAGCTCACCGCCGCAGCCGCCGCACTGCTGCTCTCCGCCGGGCTCGGCGGCTGCTCCGACGACCAGGGCCGCGGCCCCTCGCCCGTACCGGCCCGGGCCGAGCCCACCGCCACCACCGGGGACGTCCGCGCCGCCGACCGCGGCGCCGTCCGGGACGGCGGCACGCTGCACTGGGCGCTGGACGGCGTCCCGGCCACGCTCAACGTCTACCAGCGCGGGGCGGGCGCCGACTCGGCGCTGCTCGCCCACGCGCTGTACCCCTCGCTGTTCCGGCCCGACGAGCACGGCCGGCTCGTCCCGGACCCGGACTACCTGGTCGGCGCCGAGTCCACCCCGCCCGGGCAGCAGCCGCAGGTGGTCACCTACCGGCTCAACCCGCAGGCCGTCTGGACCGACGGCACCCCGCTGTCGGCGGCCGACCTCAGTGCCCAGCGGGCCGCCCTGTCCGGCCTGGACCCGGCCTACCGGGGCGGGCCGGCGGCCGGGTACGAGGCCATCGACTCGGTCGCCCAGGGCGCCGACCCGCACGAGGTCAAGGTGACCTTCCGGCGGCCGTACGCCGAGTGGCGGGCCCTGTTCGGGCCGCTCTACCCGGCCGCCGAGACCGCCACCCCGGCGGCCTTCAACCGGGCGCTGACCGGCACCGGCCACCTGAGTGCCGGGCCGTACGAGCTGACCCGGTACGACGAGGACGGCGGGCGGGTCACGGTGGAGCGCAACCCGCTCTGGTGGGGGGACCGGCCGAAGACCGACCGGATCGACTTCCTGGCCGCGCCGCCCGAGCGGCGGCTGGACGCGCTGGACCAGGGCCGGCTGGACGTCGCCCCGCTCACCGCCGCGGTGGACCAGGCGGTGCCGCCGCCCGCACCGTCGCCCTCGGCCGCACCGTCGTCATCGCCCTCGCCCTCGGCCGTACCCTCGCCCTCGCCGTCGGGCAAGGGCGGTTCCGCGACGGCCGCCGCCCCGCCCGAGGCGGTGCCCGAGGCGGCGGTGCTGGCCCTGCGGCGGGCCGAGTCGCTGCCCGGGGTCACCGTGCACCGGGCGGCCGCCCCCTCGCTCACCCAGCTCACCCTCAACGCCGCCCGCGGCCCGCTCGGCGACCCGGCGGTGCGGCAGGCGGTGGCCCGGGCGGTGGACCGGCGCTCGGTCGCCGAGGCCGCGCTCGGCCCGCTCGGCCTGCCCGGCGCCCCGCTCGGCAGCCACCTGCTCGCCGGGGACCAGGAGGGCTACCGGGACGACAGCGCCGCGATCGGACCGGCCGACGCCGCGAAGCTGCTGGACGGGGCCGGCTGGAAGCTGTTGCACGGGGGCACCCGGACCAAGGACGGCAAGGAGCTCGCCCTCACCCTGCTCGTCCCGGCCGGCTCCGCGACCGCCCGGCGCACCGCCGACGCGCTCGCCGTGGACCTCGGCGCGTTCGGCATTGCGATGAGGACGCGGACCGTGCCGGCCGACACCTTCGTCCCGGAGCAGCTGGCCGACGGCGACTACGACCTCGCGCTGTTCTCCTGGCCGGCCGGCCCCAGTCCGGCCGTGGAGCAGCGCGCCGCCTACGCCAAGCCCCGGCCGGACGCCGACGGCACGCTCGAGTCCCGCGGCAACTACGGCCGCAGCGGCACCGAGGAGATCGACCGGCTGTTCGACCGGGCGGCCGGCGAACTCGATCCGGCGGCCCGGCTGGACCTGCTGCAGGAGGCGGACGTCCGGATCTGGCAGCTCGGGCACTCCGTCCCGCTCTACCAGCGGCCGGAGCTGGTGGGGGTGCGGACCGGCGTGGTCGGGGCGGGGGCCTTCGGCTTCGGCTGGCCGCGCTTCCAGGACGTGGGCTGGAGCCGGTAGCGGGGCCGCGCGGCCCGGGCCGCCGGAGCGCGAACGGGGGGTGTCGGAACGCGACCGCGGGGTGAAGGGCGCGTGACTCGTCTGTGATCTTGGTCCCGCCCGACCTGCTCGTTTCTGCCCCCTTGGGCGCTTCCCCGTACCATAGGGAAAAGCCGAGGCATGTCCAGATGCCCGGCGGGTGGACCGGTAGTAGCAGGCGGAACGGGTGGCGCGGCCGAAGGGCCGCCGATGCGCGTCTCGCGGCCGGGCCCGCCGTAACCCACGATTCCGGGAGAATCCGCTAGGCATGCCCACGCGCAACGACATCCGTAACGTCGCCATCGTCGCCCACGTCGACCACGGCAAGACCACGCTGGTCGACGCCATGCTCAAGCAGGCCGGCGCCTTCGCGGCCCACCAGCAGCTCGACGACCGCATGATGGACTCGAACGACCTGGAGCGCGAGAAGGGCATCACCATTCTCGCGAAGAACACCGCCGTCAAGTACCACCCGAAGGATGGTGGCGCGCCGATCACCATCAACATCATCGACACCCCGGGCCACGCCGACTTCGGTGGCGAGGTCGAGCGCGGTCTGTCGATGGTGGACGCGGTCGTGCTGCTGGTCGACGCCTCCGAGGGCCCGCTGCCGCAGACCCGCTTCGTGCTGCGCAAGGCGCTCTCGCAGCGCCTGCCCGTCATCCTGTGCATCAACAAGACGGACCGCCCGGACTCCCGGATCGACGAGGTCATCAACGAGACCTACGACCTGTTCCTGGACCTGGACGCGGACGAGGAGCAGATCGAGTTCCCGATCGTCTACGCCTGTGCGCGTGACGGCGTCGCCTCGCTGACCAAGCCGGAGAACGGCACCGTTCCGGCGGACAGCACCAACCTGGAGCCGTTCTTCTCCACCCTGCTGGAGCACGTCCCGGCCCCCAGCTACGACGTGGACGCGCCGCTCCAGGCCCACGTCACCAACCTGGACGCCGACAACTTCCTCGGCCGCATCGCGCTGCTGCGCGTCGAGCAGGGCGAGCTGCGCAAGGGCCAGACCGTGGCCTGGATCAAGCGCGACGGCACGATCCAGAACGTGCGCATCTCCGAGCTGCTGATGACCGAGGCGCTCACCCGCAAGCCGGCCGAGATGGCGGGCCCGGGTGACATCTGCGCCGTCGCCGGCATCTCCGACATCATGATCGGCGAGACCCTGGCCGACCCGGAGAACCCGATCGCGCTGCCGCTGATCACGGTGGACGAGCCGGCCATCTCGATGACCATCGGCACCAACACCTCCCCGCTCGTCGGCCGCGGCGGCTCGGGCAAGGGCGCGGACGCCAAGTCCGGCGTCAAGGTGGACCGCAAGGTCACTGCCCGCCAGGTGAAGGACCGCCTGGACCGCGAGCTGATCGGTAACGTCTCGCTGCGCGTCCTCGACACCGAGCGCCCGGACGCCTGGGAGGTGCAGGGCCGCGGTGAGCTGGCGCTGGCCATCCTGATCGAGACCATGCGCCGCGAGGGCTTCGAGCTGACCGTCGGCAAGCCGCAGGTCGTCACCAAGGAGGTCAACGGCAAGACCCACGAGCCGGTCGAGCGCCTCACGGTGGACGTGCCCGAGGAGCACATGGGTGCCGTCACCCAGCTCATGGGCGTCCGCAAGGGCCGGATGGACAACATGTCCAACCACGGTTCGGGCTGGGTCCGGATGGAGTTCGTCGTGCCGTCCCGCGGCCTGATCGGCTTCCGTACCGAGTTCCTCACCAGCACCCGCGGCACCGGCATCGCCCACTCGATCCACGAGGGCCACGAGCCGTGGTTCGGCCAGCTGACCACCCGCAACAACGGCTCGCTGGTCGCCGACCGCGCCGGTGTGGTCACCGCCTTCGCGATGACCAACCTCCAGGAGCGCGGCGTGCTCTTCTGCGAGCCGGGCACCGAGGTGTACGAGGGCATGATCGTCGGTGAGAACTCGCGCTCCGACGACATGGACGTGAACATCACCAAGGAGAAGAAGCTCACCAACATGCGGTCCTCGACCGCCGACGTGGCCGAGTCGATCGTCCCGCCGCGCAAGCTCTCGCTGGAGCAGTCGCTGGAGTTCTGCCGCGAGGACGAGTGCATCGAGGTGACCCCGGAGACGGTTCGCATCCGTAAGGTCGTGCTGGACCAGAAGGACCGCGGACGTACCGCCTCGCGCGCCAAGAAGGCGTGATCCGGACGGCTTGACCGGCCTTTGGCCGGAATGCTTCGCCCCCCTTTCCGATGGAGAGGGGGGCGAACTTTTTCAACTACTCCAAGTTGTCGGGGCCGCTATTAACGGAATAGCGCTCATCACACCCAGGTGTCCGCTGAGCGAACGTGACAGTTCGTCATCCGTGACGACTGTCCGTTTGGTGCCTGTCTGGCTATGTCTCATATGTCCGGTTTTCGAAACTTACCGACTGTTCATGTGACCTAATTGAGATCGTCACTGGTCACTTTCGTGTCCGTGCGTGACGGATAGTGGGTGCAGTCAGGCTCGGGTCAAGGGTGAACGCGCAGGGGTGCGCGCCGAAACCACGAGCGCGGACGGCATTGCGGGCCCGGTGACAACCGATCCGTGGTGCCCTCCTCGTCGCAAACGTCGAATTCAGGAGGCACACCGATGCGTGGTGTGAGCCAGGCCAAGTGGGTTGTCGCAGCTGTCGCTGTCGCGCTCGCCGCGACTGCTTGTAGCAGCAGCGGCAGCAGCGACACCTCCGGCGGGAGCTCGGACAGCGCCGCGGTCGACCCCTCGGGCACGTTCAGCTTCCAGAGCGCGGAGCCGCAGCGCCCGCTGCAGCCGGCCAACGCCATGGAGAACCAGGGCGGTCGCATCGTCAAGCAGCTCTTCACGGGCCTCGTCGACTACGACCCCGCGACCGGTGCTCTTCGCAACCAGGTGGCCGACAAGATCGAGACCACCGACGCCAAGAACTACACCGTCACGCTGAAGTCCGGCTGGACCTTCCACGACGGCACCCCGGTCACCTCCAAGTCCTTCGTGGACTCCTGGAACTGGTCCGCCAACACGGCCAACAACCAGATCAACTCCGACTGGTTCTCGGACATCGTCGGCTACGACGCCGTCCACCCGGAAAAGGGCGACCCGACCGCCAAGGAGATGTCCGGCCTCAAGGTCGTCGACGACACCCACTTCACCATCGAACTGTCGCAGCCCGTCTCGTACTTCACGTACAAGCTCGGCTACTCGGCCTTCTTCCCGCTCCCCACCGGGTTCTTCGCGGACCCGAAGGGCTACGGCGAGAAGCCGGTCGGCAACGGCCCGTACCAGTTCGTGTCGTGGGAGCACAACAAGGCCATCACGCTCAAGGCCTACGACAAGTACAGCGGCACCAACAAGGCGAAGAACGGCGGGATCGTCTTCCGCGCCTACACCTCGCCCGAGGCCGCGTACAAGGACCTGATGTCCGACACCCTGGACGTGCTGGACCAGGTCGACTCGACCGACCTGCCCAAGTACAAGGACGACCTGGGCAAGCGCGCGATCGACCAGGCCCAGGGCGCGATCCAGAACATCTCCTTCGCGCTGTACAACGCGGACTGGTCCTCCATGGACAAGGACAAGGCCGCCAAGGTGCGCCAGGGCCTGTCGATGGCGATCGACCGCGACACCATCACCAAGACCGTGCTGAACAACAGCCGTCAGCCCGCCGACTCGTTCGTGGCGCCGGGCGTCATGGGCTACAAGGCCGGCGTCTGCGGCGACGCCTGCAAGTACGACCCGGCGAAGGCCAAGCAGCTCATCACCGAGAACGGCGGCGTTCCCGGCGGCAAGATCACCATCCTGTACAACTCCGACGGTGGCCACAAGGAGTGGGTGGACGCGGTCTGCAACTCGATCCGCCAGGCGACCGGCGTCGAGTGCCTCGGTGACCCGAAGCCGGACTTCAAGACCTCGCGTGACATCGTCACCAAGAAGCAGGTCCAGAGCATGATGCGGACCGGCTGGGTGCAGGACTACCCGCTGAACGCCAACTTCCTGCGGGACGTCTACGGCACCGGTGCCGCCGCGAACGACGCCGGCTACTCCAGCCCGGAGTTCGACAACCTGGCGAAGCAGGCCGACGCGGCCACCACGGTCGAGAAGACCGCCGAGCTCTACCAGCAGGCCGAGGCCGTCCTGGCCAAGGACATGCCGGCGATCCCGCTCTGGTACTACAAGACCAACTCGGGCTACTCGAACAACGTCCAGAGCGTGAAGTTCAACTCCTTCGGCGACCCGGTCTACACCGACGTCGAGGTCAAGAAGAAGAAGTAATCGGTCGGCACCGCCTGACCCGGTGACAACGGCCGGTGCCCGTCCCATCCCCACAAGGGCGAGGACTGGCACCGGCCGTTGGCACGCCGACTTATCTCTTGCCGGGTTGACGGGCCCGGCAGAGCCATACATGGAGGCACGATGGGGCGCTTTGTCGCGAGGCGACTGCTCCAGATGATTCCGGTGTTCCTCGGAACGACCGCACTCATCTTTTTCATGGTGCACTTGCTGCCCGGTGACCCGCTGGCGGCACTGTGGGGCGACAAGGCGCCGGACCCGGTGCAGCTCGCAGTGCTGAAGCATCAGCAGCACCTGGACGAGCCGCTGGTCCAGCAGTACCTCTCCTACATGGGGGGCCTGCTCACCGGTGACTTCGGCAAGGCACTGGACGGACGTCCGGTGCTCGACAAGATCACCGAGGCGCTCCCGGTCACGGTCCGGCTGGCGCTGTTCGCGTTCGCCATCGAGATCGTGGTCGGCATCGGCATCGGCCTGTTCGCGGGTCTGCGCCGCGGCAAGCTCTTCGACAAGGGCGCGCTGGTCTTCACCCTGCTGCTGATCTCGATCCCGGTCCCGGTGCTGGGCTTCCTGTTCCAGACGGTCTTCGGCATCAACCTCAAGTGGGTCACGCCGACCGTCCAGCACAGCGACGACATCACCCAGCTGGTGCTGCCGGCCGTCGTGCTCGGCTCGCTGTCGCTGGCCTACGTCGCGCGCCTCACCCGTACCTCCATCGCCGAGAACATCAAGGCCGACTACGTCCGCACCGCGGTGGCCAAGGGCCTGCCGCGCCGGAAGGTCATCGGCACCCACCTGCTGCGCAACTCGCTGATCCCGGTGGTCACCTTCCTCGGCACCGACCTCGGCGCCCTGATGGGCGGTGCGATCGTCACCGAGGGCATCTTCAACGTCCAGGGTGTCGGCCACGCGCTCTACCAGGCGATCAACATGAAGGAGGGCGCGACCGTCTCCGGCTTCGTGGCCTTCCTGGTGCTCGTCTACCTGGCCGCCGGCCTGATCGTCGACCTGCTTTACGCGGTCCTGGACCCGAGGATCCGGTATGCCTGACCTGACCGAGAAGAAGACGGCCGGGAAGATCCCGGCCCAGACCACCGTCGCGCCGGTCGCCAAGCCGGAGAAGCCGCGCAGCCTCGGCTCCGACGCCTGGCACGACCTCCGGCGCAAGCCGATCTTCGTGCTGTCCGCGCTGCTGATCCTGCTGCTGATCGTGATCGCGATCGCCCCCGGGCTGTTCACCTCGGTGGACCCGCGGGCCGGCGACCTGCGCAACCACTTCCACACGCCGCCGAACTACAGCCACTTCTTCGAAGGGGACTGGTTCGGGTACGACGGCCAGGGCCGCAGCATCTACGCCCGCGTCATCTACGGCGCCCGCGCCTCGGTCGTGGTCGGCATCTGCGTCACCGTCGGTACGGCCGTCATCGGCGGCATCACCGGCATGCTCGCCGGCTACTTCGGGGGCTGGATCGACACGATCATCTCCCGGGTCACCGACATCTTCTTCGGCATCCCGCTGCTGCTCGGCGCGCTGGTGATCCTGAACGCCTTCCCCACGCGCACGATCTGGAGCGTGGTCTTCGCCCTGGTCGCCCTGGGCTGGACCCAGATGACCCGTGTCATGCGCGGTTCGGTGATCACGGTCAAGCAGTCCGACTTCGTGACGGCGGCCCGGGCGCTCGGCGCCAGCACCAGCCGGATCATGTTCCGGCACATCCTGCCGAACGCGATCGCCCCGGTGATCGTGGTCGCCACCATCGCGCTCGGCGGCTTCATCGCCCTGGAGGCCACGCTGAGCTTCCTGGGCATCGGTCTGCAGGACCCGACCATCTCCTGGGGCATCGACATCAACTCGGCCCAGAAGCTGATCCGTACGGCGCCGTTCGCCCTGTTCTTCCCCGCAGGCATGCTGAGCCTCACCGTGCTGGCCTTCATCATGCTCGGCGACGCGGTCCGCGACGCCCTCGACCCGAAGCTCCGCTGAGAGAAGAGGTGACGACCCGATGACCACCGTGATCGAGAAGAACAACCAGAACAAGGACCGTCTCGAAGTCGGAACCCCGCTCCTGGAGGTCAAGGACCTCCACGTGGAGTTCCACACCCGGGACGGGATCGCCAAGGCCGTGAACGGCGTCAACTACTCCGTCTCGGCCGGCGAGACCCTCGCCGTCCTCGGCGAGTCCGGCTCCGGCAAGTCCGTGACGGCCCAGACCATCATGGGCATCCTGGATATGCCCCCGGGCAAGGTGACCCAGGGCGAGATCCTGTTCCGCGGCCAGGACATGCTCAAGATGAGCAACGAGGAGCGGCGCAAGATCCGCGGCCGGAAGATCGCGATGATCTTCCAGGACGCGCTGTCCTCGCTCAACCCCGTGCTCAGCGTGGGCTATCAGCTCGGCGAGATGTTCCGGGTGCACGAGGGCGCCTCCAAGGCCGAGGCCAAGGCCAAGGCCGTCGAGCTGATGGACCGGGTGCGCATCCCCGCCGCCAAGCAGCGGGTGAACGACTACCCGCACCAGTTCTCCGGCGGCATGCGCCAGCGCATCATGATCGCCATGGCGCTGTCGCTGCAGCCCGACCTGATCATCGCCGACGAGCCCACCACCGCCCTGGACGTCACCGTCCAGGCCCAGGTGATGGACCTGCTGGCGGAGCTCCAGGCCGAGTACAACATGGGCCTGATCCTGATCACCCACGACCTCGGCGTGGTCGCCGACGTCGCGGACAAGATCGCCGTGATGTACGCGGGCCGGATCGTCGAGACCGCCCCGGTGCACGAGCTGTACGCGAAGCCCGCGCACCCGTACACCAAGGGCCTGCTGCGCTCGATCCCGCGCCTGGACCAGAAGGGCCAGGACCTGTACGCGATCAAGGGCCTGCCCCCGAACCTGCTCAAGGTTCCGGCCGGCTGCGCGTTCAACCCCCGCTGCGACGTCGCCACCGACCTGTGCCGCACGGAGGTCCCGCTGCTGCACCACGTGACCGACGAGGACGGCACGGAGATCACCGGCCGCCGCAGCGCGTGCCACCTCTGGAAGGAGACCCTCCATGGCTGAGAACATCCTGGAGGTCAAGGACCTGGTCAAGCACTACCCGCTGACCCAGGGCGTCCTGTTCAAGAAGCAGGTCGGCGCGGTCAAGGCCGTCGACGGCATCAGCTTCGACCTCAAGAAGGGCGAGACGCTCGGGATCGTCGGCGAGTCCGGCTGTGGCAAGTCCACGCTGGCCAAGGTGCTGATGAACCTGGAGCGGGCCACCTCCGGTCAGGTGCTGTTCAAGGGCGAGGACATCTCCACCCTGGGCGGCGCGGCCCTCAAGGCCGTCCGCCGCAACATCCAGATGGTGTTCCAGGACCCGTACACCTCGCTCAACCCGCGGATGACGGTCGGCGACATCATCGGCGAGCCCTTCGAGATCCACCCCGAGGTGGCACCCAAGGGCGACCGCCGCAAGGCCGTCCAGGACCTGCTGGACGTCGTGGGTCTGAACCCGGAGTACATCAACCGGTACCCGCACCAGTTCTCCGGCGGCCAGCGCCAGCGCATCGGCATCGCCCGCGGCCTCGCGCTCAAGCCGGAGATCATCATCTGCGACGAGCCGGTCTCGGCCCTGGACGTGTCCGTCCAGGCGCAGGTGATCAACCTGCTGGAGCAGCTGCAGGGCGAGTTCGGCCTGTCGTACATGTTCATCGCGCACGACCTCTCCATCGTCCGGCACATCTCCGACCGCGTCGGCGTGATGTACCTGGGCAAGATGGTCGAGATCGGCTCCGACGAGGAGATCTACGAGAACGCCACCCACCCGTACACCCAGGCGCTGCTGTCGGCCGTGCCGGTGCCGGACCCGACGGCGCGCGAGAACCGCGAGCGGATCATCCTGACCGGGGACATCCCCTCGCCGGCCAACCCGCCGTCCGGCTGCCGCTTCCGCACCCGCTGCTGGAAGGCGGAGGAGCGCTGCGCGGAGGAGATCCCGCTGCTGGCGATCCCGACCACGCTGGAGGGCCCGGCCGCCCACGAGTCGGCCTGCCACTTCGCCGAGGTCCGGGAGTCGGCCGCGGCCTGACGTCCCGTACGCACCAGGAAGGGTCCGCGGCTCCGGCCGCGGGCCCTTCCGGCGTTCCGGGCGCCGGGGAGGATCCGGCGCCGCGTCAACTCGGTAGGGGGGTCACGGCACCCGTCCGGGTGCACCCGGCTCGCGCCGTCGCCGGGGCGCGCTTCTCATGGGGTGTGATGCGACACACACCCCTGAGGAGGGACCTCCATGCCCGTAGCCGCCCGTGCTCGCCTGGTCCTCGCCGCTGCGACGTCCGTGGTCCTGGTGGCCACCGGGTGCAGCAGCAGCGGGGGAGGCGGTGGCAGCAGCTCGTCGGACGCCGGCAAGACGTTCAGCTACCAGAGCAATGAGCCGCAGAACCCGCTGCAGCCCGCCAACGCCAACGAGGTGGGCGGTGGCCGCATCATCCAGAACCTGTTCAAGGGGCTGGTGGACTACGACCCCAGCACGGCGAAGATCCGGATGCAGGTCGCGGACAAGATCGACACCAGTGACTCGCAGACCTTCAACATCACCCTGAAGGACGGCTGGAAGTTCCACGACGGCACCCCGGTGCACGCCAAGAACTTCGTGGACGCCTGGAACTGGGGCGCCAACCCGGCCAACGCCCAGATCAACAGCTCCTGGTTCTCCGACATCGAGGGCTACCAGGACGTCCACCCGGCCACCGGCAAGGCGACCACGGACAAGATGTCCGGCCTGACCGTCACCGACGACCTGCACTTCACCGTCAAGCTCAGGAACAAGGTCTCGTACTTCGAGTACAAGCTCGGCTACATCGCCTTCTCGCCGCTGCCGGACGCCTTCTACTCGGACCCGGCCGGGTACGGGCAGAAGCCGGTGGGCAACGGCCCGTACCAGTTCGTCAGCTGGTCGCACAACACCGAGGTGGTCACCAAGACCTTCCCGGACTACCAGGGCGTGGACAAGCCGAAGAACGGCGGCATCGTCTTCAAGATGTACACCACGTCCGAGGCCGCCTACGCGGACCTCCAGTCCAGCAACCTCGACGTGATGGACCAGGTGCCGCCGTCGGCGCTGGCCAACTACAAGAACGACCTCGGCGACCGGGCCATCGACGCCCCGCAGGGTGCGATCCAGAACATCGGCTTCACGCTCTACCAGGCCGACTGGTCCTCGCCGGACAAGGCGAAGGTGCGCCAGGGCCTGTCGATGGCGATCGACCGGGACGTCATCACCAAGACGGTGCTCCAGGGCTCCCGCAAGCCCGCCACCGCCTGGGTCGCCGAGGGCGTCGAGGGCTACAAGGACGGCGCCTGCGGCGACTTCTGCAAGTTCGACGCGGCCAAGGCCAAGCAGCTGATCCAGGAGGGCGGCGGCGTCCCCGGGAACAAGCTGCTGATCACCTACAACGCGGACGGCGGCCACAAGGAGTGGGTCGACGCCGTCTGCAACTCGATTCGGCAGAGCACCGGCGTGGACTGCCTGGGCGACCCGAAGCCCGACTTCAAGACCGCCCGCGCGGCGATCACCGCGCACCAGCTCAACGGCGCCTTCCGCACCGGCTGGGTGCAGGACTACCCGCTGAACGCCAACTTCCTCTCCGACGTCTACCGCACCGGCGCGGCCTCCAACGACTTCGGCTACAGCAACCCGCAGTTCGACGACGCCGCCACCAAGGCCGACGAGGCCGCCAGCGTCGCCGACACGGTGACCGGCTACCAGCAGGCCGAGGCGGTGCTGCCGAGCGGCATGCCGGCCATCCCGCTCTGGTACTACCGCACCAACTCGGGCTACTCGAACAAGGTGCAGAACGTGAAGTTCGACTCCTTCGGCAACCCGGCCTGGACCCAGGTCGAGGTCAAGGGCTGACCCGCCCCCCACGCGGCCCCGTCCTCCCCGCACGGAGGGCGGGGCCCGGTTCTCCCGGCCGGTCGCCCCCGGCCGGTCACGCCCTGGAAGGAGGCTCGGATGGGCAGTTACGTGCTGCGGCGGGTGCTGCAGATGATCCCGGTGTTCTTCGGCACCACGCTGCTGATCTTCCTGATGGTCTACACGCTGCCCGGGGACCCGGTGACGGCGCTGTTCGGGGAGAAGGCGGCCGACCCGGCCGTGGTGGCCAGCATCAAGCACAAGTACTTCCTCGACCAGCCGGTCTGGAAGCAGTACCTGCACTACATGGCGAACCTGTTCCAGGGCGACTTCGGCACCAGCTTCACCGGCCGCCCGGTCTCGGACATCATGGCCGGGGCCTTCCCGGTCACCATCCGGCTCGCGCTGCTGGCCTTCGTGTTCGAGCTGATCCTCGGCCTCGCCCTCGGCCTGGTCTCCGGACTGTGGCGCGGCAGCATCGCCGACACCCTGGTGCTGGTGCTGACCCTGGTGGTGATCTCGATCCCGGTCTTCGTGCTGGCGTACATCGCGCAGACGGTCTTCGCCACCAATCTGGGCTGGGTCACCCCGACCGTGCAGGACAGCTACGACCTCTCCCAACTCGTCCTGCCCGCCGTGGTGCTGGGCTCGCTCTCGCTCGCCTACGTGGCCCGGCTGACCCGGACCTCGATCGGCGAGAACCTGCGGGCCGACTACATGCGCACCGCCGTCGCCAAGGGCCTGCCCCAGCGCACCATCATCCTGCGCCACCTGCTGCGCAACTCGCTGATCCCGGTGGTCACCTTCCTCGGCACCGACCTGGGCGCGCTGATGGGCGGCGCGATCGTCACCGAGGGCATCTTCAACGTGCAGGGCATCGGCAACGTCCTGTACCGGGCGATCAACACGAAGGAAGGGCCCACCGTGGTCGGCATCGTGACCGTCCTGGTGATCGTCTACCTGGTCGCCAGCCTGCTCGTCGACCTGCTCTACGCGGTCCTGGACCCGAGGATCCGCTATGCCTGACATCCACGACGAGGACTCGCCCAAGCCGCACCCCAAGCCCGGTGTCTCGCGCCTGGACTACGCGGGTGAGCAGGGCATGGCGGTCGAGCTGGAGACCCTGGTCGAACCCGACGTGGAGAAGCGGGAGGAGGCCCGCAGCCTCTGGGGCGACGCCTGGCGGGACCTGCGCCGGCGGCCGATCTTCCTGATCTCCGCGGTGCTGATCCTGCTGCTGGTGGTGATGGCGGTCTTCCCGTACGCCTTCACCGACGCGGACCCGCGCAGGGCGGACCTGGTGAACAACTACCTGCGCCGGCCGGACTCGGGCGACGTCTTCGGCGCCGGCTGGTTCGGCTACGACGCCCAGGGCCGCTCCATCTTCGCCCGGGTCATCTACGGCGCCCGCGCCTCGATCACCGTCGGCATCTTCGTGACCGCCGCGGTCACCGTGCTCGGCGGGCTGACCGGCATGGTCGCCGGGTACTTCGGCGGCGCCGTGGACGCGGTGATCTCCCGGATCGTCGACATCTTCTTCGGCATCCCGCTGCTGCTCGGCGCCCTGGTGCTGCTGAACGCCTTCTCCACCCGCACGGTCTGGAGCGTGGTCATCGCCCTCGGCGTGCTCGGCTGGACCCAGATCGCCCGCGTCATGCGCGGCGCGGTGCTGACCGTCAAACAGGCCGACTACGTGGTGGCGGGCCGGGCGCTCGGCGCCGGGACGGGGCGGCTGATGTTCCGGCACATCCTGCCGAACGCGATCGCCCCGGTGATCGTGGTCGCCACCATCGCGCTCGGCGGCTACATCGCGGCCGAGGCCACGCTGAGCTTCCTCGGCATCGGCCTCCAGGACCCGACCATCTCCTGGGGCATCGACATCTCCTCCGCCCAGAAGGTGATCCGCACGGCGCCGTACGTGCTGTTCTTCCCGGCCGCGGCGCTCTCCGTCACCGTGCTGGCCTTCATCATGCTGGGCGACGCGGTGCGCGACGCCCTCGACCCGAAGCTTCGCTGAGCGAGGGGAGCGCATCGTGAGTACAGCTGTGGACGCCACCGGGCAGGAGCGGCAGACGCCCTACGAGGGGCCGCTGCTCGACGTGCGGGACCTGCACGTCGAGTTCGTCACCCGGGACGGCGTCGCCCGTGCCGTCAACGGGGTCAACTACAGCGTCCGGGCCGGGGAGACGCTGGCGGTGCTGGGCGAGTCCGGCTCCGGGAAGTCGGTGACCGCCCAGGCGATCATGGGCATCCTGGACATGCCGCCGGCCCGGATCCCGCGCGGGGAGATCCGCTTCCGGGGCCAGGACATGTTGACGATGGGCAAGGAGGAGCGGCGCAGGATCCGCGGCCGGAAGATCGCGATGATCTTCCAGGACGCGCTGTCCGCGCTCAACCCGGTGCTCAGCGTGGGCTACCAGCTCGGCGAGATGTTCCGGGCGCACCAGGGCGTCTCCCGGGCCGAGGCGAAGGCCAAGGCCGTCGAGCTGATGGAGCGGGTGCGCATCCCGGCGGCCAAGCAGCGGGTGAACGACTACCCGCACCAGTTCTCCGGCGGTATGCGCCAGCGCATCATGATCGCCATGGCGCTGGCCCTGGAGCCGGACCTGATCATCGCCGACGAGCCCACCACCGCCCTGGACGTGACGGTGCAGGCCCAGGTGATGGACCTGCTGGCGGAGCTCCAGGCCGAGTTCCACATGGGGCTGATCCTGATCACCCACGACCTGGGCGTGGTCGCCGACGTCGCGGACAAGATCGCCGTGATGTACGCGGGCCGGATCGTCGAGACGGCGCCCGTGCACGAGCTGTACGCGCGGCCCGCGCACCCGTACACCCGGGGCCTGCTGGACTCCATCCCCCGGCTGGACCAGAAGGGCCAGGAGCTCTACGCCATCAAGGGCCTGCCGCCCAACCTGCTGCGGATCCCCAAGGGCTGCGCCTTCAACCCCCGCTGCCCGCGGGCCCAGGACGTCTGCCGGGCCGAGGTGCCGGAGCTGTTCCCGGTCACCGAGGAGGACGGCACCCCGCTGGAGGGCCGCGGCAGCGCCTGCTTCTTCTGGAAGGAGACCCTCCATGACCGTTAACGGGGCCAGCGCGTCGGGCGTGGCGGTGCCGGAGGAGGTCGCCTTCGAGCAGCCGGTGCCGCGCGGCGAGCCGATCCTGGAGGTCCGGGACCTGGTCAAGTACTTCCCGCTGACCAAGGGCGTGCTGTTCCGGAAGCAGGTCGGCGCGGTCAAGGCGGTGGACGGGGTCAGCTTCGACCTGATGCAGGGCGAGACGCTCGGCATCGTCGGCGAGTCCGGTTGCGGCAAGTCCACGCTGGCCAAGGTGCTGATGAACCTGGAGCCGGCCACCGGAGGGTCCGTCCGCTACAAGGGCGAGGAGATCTCCCGGCTCTCCGGGGCCGGGTTGAAGGCCGTCCGGCGCAACATCCAGATGGTGTTCCAGGACCCGTACACCTCGCTCAACCCGCGGATGACGGTCGGCGACATCATCGGCGAGCCCTTCGAGATCCACCCCGAGGTGGCGCCCAAGGGCGACCGCCGCAAGGCCGTCCAGGACCTGCTGGACGTGGTCGGGCTCAACCCGGAGTACATCAACCGGTACCCGCACCAGTTCTCCGGCGGCCAGCGCCAACGCATCGGCATCGCGAGGGGGTTGGCGCTCCGGCCGGAGATCATCATCTGCGACGAGCCGGTCTCCGCGCTGGACGTGTCGGTCCAGGCGCAGGTGATCAACCTGCTGGAGCAGCTGCAGGGCGAGTTCAACCTCTCGTACATGTTCATCGCCCACGACCTCTCCATCGTCCGGCACATCTCGGACCGGGTGGGGGTGATGTACCTGGGGAAGATGGTCGAGCTCGGCAGCGACCTGGAGATCTACGACCACGCGACCCATCCGTACACCCAGGCGCTGCTGTCGGCGGTGCCGGTGCCGGACCCGACGGCGCGCGAGAGCCGGGACCGGATCGTCCTCACCGGGGACGTGCCCTCGCCGGCCAACCCGCCCTCGGGGTGCCGGTTCCGCACCCGCTGCTGGAAGGCGCAGGAGCGCTGCTCGGTGGAGGTGCCGCTGCTGGCCGCGCCGGGCTGGCTGAGCGGGGCGGCGGTGCACGACTCGGCGTGTCACTTCGCGGCGGAGCGCGAGATCGAGCAGAGCGCGGCGGAGCGCGAGATCGAGCAGAGCGCGGCGGAGCGCGAGATCGAGCAGAGCGCGGCGGAGCGCGAGAGCGGGCAGAGCGCGGCGGAGTGGGGGAAGCGGCAGCCCGACGACGGCTCCGGCCAGGAGCCCTAGCGGTCGGTGCCACCCAGGGCGCGTCCTCGTACCGAGGGCGCGCCCTTCGCCGTGATGGAACCGAGATCTGCCGCACACTCCCCAAGTGAACGCCGGTCCTTGATAGTTGCTCTGCGCCAGGCGATGGTCGCGGCTGCGCTGAGGAGGGCTGCCCGGATGGATGCGGTCGAGGTGGTCGGCGGCGGACGGGAGAACCTGGTGCCCGGGACGCCGTTGCTGGAGGTCGAGGACCTGCACATCGAGTTCCACACCCGGGACGGTGTGGCCAAGGCCGTCAACGGGGTGAGCTACTCGGTGGCGGCGGGGGAGACGCTGGCGGTGCTGGGCGAGTCCGGCTCCGGGAAGTCGGTCACGGCGCAGGCGATCATGGGCATCCTGGACGTGCCGCCCGGCCGGATCACCTCGGGGCGGATCCTGTTCCGGGGCGATGATCTGCTGACCATGAGCCCCCGGCTCCGGCGGACCGTCCGGGGCCGGCAGATCGCGATGATCTTCCAGGACGCGCTGTCCGCGCTCAACCCGGTGCTCAGTGTGGGCTACCAGCTCGGCGAGATGTTCCGGGTGCACCAGGGGTTCTCGCGCGCCGAGGCGAAGGTGAAGGCCGTCGAGCTGATGGAGCGGGTGCGCATCCCGGCGGCCAAGCAGCGGGTGAACGACTACCCGCACCAGTTCTCGGGCGGCATGCGTCAGCGCATCATGATCGCGATGGCGATGGCGCTGGAGCCGGACCTGATCATCGCCGACGAACCCACCACCGCGCTGGACGTGACGGTGCAGGCCCAGGTGATGGACCTGCTGGCCGAGTTGCAGGCCGAGTTCAACATGGGCCTGATCCTGATCACCCACGACCTGGGCGTGGTCGCCGACGTCGCGGACAAGATCGCCGTGATGTACGCGGGCCGGATCGTCGAGACCGCCCCCGTGCACGAGCTGTACGCCCGGCCCGCGCACCCCTACACCCGGGGCCTGCTGGCCTCCATCCCCCGGCTGGACCAGAAGGGCCAGGACCTGCACGCCATCAAGGGCCTGCCGCCCAGCCTGCTGCGCATCCCGGAGGGCTGCGCGTTCAACCCCCGCTGCGACCGGGTGCAGGACCGCTGCCTGACCGAACTCCCGCCGCTGGTGCCGGTGGCGGACGCGGAGGGGGCCGAGCTGCCCGGCCGCCGCAGCGCCTGCCACTACTGGCGGGAGACCCTGCACGGCTGAGCCGGGGCGCTACTTGGTGAAGCCGACGTTCTCCCAGACGATGTCGGACAGGCCCTGGGCGCCGATGTTGGCGAGGTCGGCGCGGGCGCCGTACAGCTGCGGGCGCTGGTAGAGCGGCAGGACGCCGGCCACCTTCCAGAGCTCGCCGTCGGCCTGGTTGATCGCCTCGGAGGCGGTGCCGGCGTCGGTCGCGCCGGCGGCCCGGTCGAGCGCGGCGTCCACCGCGGGACTGCCGGCGCCGGCCCGGTTGGAGGAGCTGTTCTGGACGTAGCTCGCGCGGCTGCCGCTGGCCGGGAACGGGGTGCCGAGCAGTGCGTAGACGGCGATGTCGAAGTCGTCGCGGTTGACGTACTTGTCGAAGAACTCGTTGGCGGGGGCGGTCACCGGGGTGACCTTGACGCCGACGTCCTTGAGCATCTTCGCCACGGAGGCCGTCTCGTTCTGGGCCACGGCCACCCCGGCGGGGACGACCATCCGCAGGTTCAGCTCGCGGCCGTCCTTCTTCCGTACGTCGCCGTCGAGCTTCCAGCCCGCCGCGTCCAGCTTGCGGGCGGCCTCGGCCGGGTCGAAGCGGGACAGCCCCAGGGAGTTGTCGCGGTAGCCGTTCTGGTTGGCGACCAGCAGGTGGTTGTTGAGCGGGACGGCGGGCCAGTCCAGGCCGTTGAGGTCGGTGCGGATCAGGGCGTCCCGGTTGATCGCCTGGAAGACGGCCTGGCGGACGGTCGGGTCGGCGAGCACGGGGTTGCGGGCGTTCAGGGTGAGCTGCCGGAAGTCCGGCCCGCCGGCCCGGCGTACCGCCGCGCCCTTGGTGTTCTTGATGACCTGGTAGCCGGCCAGGTCCGGGCCGTTGTTGAGGAGGTCGATCTCGCCCTTGGCGAAGGCGGTGCGCATCGCGTCGGGCAGCATGGCGTGGAAGACGATCCGGTCCAGCACCGGCCTGTCGCCCCACCAGGCCGGGTCGGCGACCAGGGTGACGGTCTGCGCCGACGGGTCCAGCCGCTCGACCTTGAAAGGGCCGGCGGTGAGCGGGATGGCGTCCAGGTAGGCCGAGTTGAACAGCTCCGGGGTGGACACCTTGCTCGCGGGCAGCAGCGGCGCGTTGGCGGCGCCGTTGAACATCGACTGCCACTCGGAGAACGGCCGGTCGAAGGTCATCACGGCCTGGAAGTCGTCCTTGCCCCGCTCGACCGAGCTGACCAGCTCGAAGCCGGAGGTGCTGGACGGCCGGTACGCCGGGTCCTTGCCGTTCATGGCGCGCCAGTTGGCCTCGATGTCGCGCCAGGTGATCGGGGTGCCGTCGGACCAGTGGGCCTTCGGGTTGAGCGTCCAGGTGACCACCTGGTGGCCGTCCCTGAGCTCGGCGTGGGCCTCCTGGAGGTACGCCGGGTTGACGGTCTGGGTGCCTGCCGCGTCGGAGCGGAAGAAGGTCGGCAGCAGCGGCTTGCTGACCGCGACGGTCGAGGACTCGGTGCCGTCGGTGTGGATCGGTGACCACTGGTGGGAGAACTGGGAGATCGCCAGGTTCAGGGTGCCGCCCTGGCGCAGCTGGGCGCGGTCGTGGGCGTTGATGTCGACCGAGGTCAGCTTGGGCATCCCGGGGGCGGCGATCGGGGCGTCCGGGGCGGCGCCGTCCGACCCCGCGGAGCAGGAGCAGAGCGCGAGGGAGAGCGTCAGGGCGGTGAGACCGGCGAGCAGTGCCGTCCGGTGGTGCTGGAGGCTGCGGCGGCCCATCGTGGTGGCTCCCGGGGTGACTGTGACGGATGGTGTGGCGTCACATCTTGCTGATCGGGAGGGGGAGTTGTCGAGGGGCGGGACGGCCGCATCCGTGCGGTGCGGCGGCCCCGCCCCTCGTTCGTGCCCGGTTCGTCGGCCGACGCCGCCGGACGGTGGTGCCGTCCGGCGGCAGGCGCCCGGCGTTGGGTGTCAGGCGCCAGACGTCCGGCGTCAGGCGTCTCGGGTCAGGCGACGGTGAACTTGAAGGTGCGTTCCTTGTCGCCGGTCTTGTCGAACAGCGAGGTGACGGCGTCCGCGACGTCCTGCGGGGTGATCGCGGCGGTCTGGCCGTTCTTCTTGGCCTTCACCTTGTCGAACGCGCCGTTGAGCTGGGAGCCCAGCGCGTCGAGGTCCCACTTGGGCGCGATCTTGCCGGAGGCGTCCGGGGTCAGGGTGAGCGCCTTGGCCGCGGTCTTCGGGCCGAAGTCCCAGGTCTTGGCGCCCGCCACGATGTGGATCTTCCCGCTGGTCACCTGCTTGCCGAGGCTGTCCGCGGCGGCCTGGAGGGCCTGGGTGGAGACCTTGGGCTGGGCGGCCGTGACGGCCAGGGCGATCGGCTGGTCCGGCTTGCCGGCGGCGCGGTCGCGGTAGGCCTGCTCGACCACGTCCAGCGCGGCGTTGGTGTCCACGGCCTGACCGGCCTTGCCGGGGACCACGACCGGGTCGCCGTTGTCGGCGAACTTGACGTAGCCCTCCTGGAGGCCCTGGCCCGAGCCGGCCGCCAGCGAGTCCAGCGCGGCCTTGAGCTTGGCACGGTCGACCCGGACCTCCGGGGCGACGGCCTTGGTGCCGCCCTGGATCGACTTGATCACGTCGACCGGGTTGTAGCTGTGCGCGGCGAGGCCGTCCACGGTGGCCGTGGTGTCGAAGCTCAGGCCGGCGACCGTCGGGTCCAGGTCGACGCTCTGGTCGCCGATCTTGAGCTTGAGCGGCTGCTGCCCGGCCTTGCCGACCGAGGCGTCCAGTGCGTGGATCGCCTGGTCGCGGCCGTTGCCGCCGATGTCCGTGCCGAGCACCACGGTGCCCTTGGGGATGTCGGACTGGTTGAGCATCAGGCCGGTGCCGTACGCGGCGGCGCCGAGGAAGAGCACCCCGCCGACGGCGTAGACGCCGAGCTTGACCAGCTTCTTCGGGCCGCCGCGCTTGGCCTTCGCCTTGCCCTTGGCCGGGGCGGCCGGCTCGGCCTTGTCCTTGGCGGGCGCGGGGCCGGCCGTGGGGGCCGGCCCGGGGACGGCGCCGGGGAGGAACGGGGCGGCGTCGACCTGGCCGCCGGGGCCGCCGGTCGCGGCCTGGGGGCCGGGGGCGGGCAGCGGGGTGACCTCGGTGGCCTCCGGGTCACGACCCGCCCGCCGGGGGCCGCCGGGGGCGGGCGGCGGGGAAGGCTGGGCGGCGGGCTGGGGTGCGCCCGGGAAGAGCCCGCCGGGGCCCGCCGGGGCGGCGAAGGGGTCCTGGCCGGGGGCGGCCGGGCGCTGGGTGGCGAACGGGTCGGTGCCGGTCGGGGCCGAGGCGAACAGGCCCGGCTGCGGACGGCCGTCGGCACCCTGCGGGGCGTTGCCGTTCGGAGTGGTGCCGTTCGGAGTGGTGCCGTTCCGGGGCAGGCCGGGTATGGCGGCCGGGGGTGCGTCGTGCTCGCGGATCGGCGCGAAGCCGTCCACCGAGGTGTCCTCCGGGCCGGGCCCGGCCTGCGGGAAGCCGCTCTGCGGGAACCCGCCCTGCTGGGGGCCGCCCTGCTGGTGCGGCGACGGCTGCTGCGGACGGCTGCCACGCGGGCCGCGCTGGTCACCGCGGCCGCGCGCACCGGCGGCGGGGCCGGTCGGGCCGGTCGGGGCGAACGGGTCGGCGACCGGGGCGAACGGGTCGGCGCTCTCGTACACCCCCGGCTCCTCGGCCGGGCCCCCGGCGCCGTAGGGCGAGGCGGGGTTGGCCGGGGCGGCGCCCTGGCGCGGGGCCTGGCCCCGGGTGGGCAGCGGGCGGCCGTTCGGCCGGGCGGCGCCGGCGTCCGGAGCCGGGCGGGCACCGTTCGGGGCGGCCTGCGGCCGGGCCTCGGCGCCGGGCCCGGGCACGGCCGGGGCCTCCGGCGCGCTCGGGGCGCTCGGGGCGCCGACCGGCACGGCGGCCGGGGCGGGCTCGGCGGCCGGGGCCTTCTTCTGCCGCGGCCGGAACCACGCGCCGGTGGACTCGGACTCCGAGGTCGCCGGCGGGATCGGCGGGATCTGCCACTCCGGCGGCAGGTTCGGCGGGGTGGCCGAGCCGGAGCCGCCCTCCATCACGCCGAGGACGGGCGAGGCGGGCGCGGAGCGGTGCCGCGGGCCGCCCGGCTCGGCGCCGGGCGCGAACGGGTCGGCCGGGCCGTCGTCGCCCCGGGCGGTCTCGTTCTTGACGGTGCTGCGGACGACGACCGGCGGGATCGGGCGCGAGCCGGGGATGTTGATCCGGACCCGGGTGGTCAGGGTGGTCTCGGTCTTCGGACCGTCGTCCTCGCCGCCCGACCCGGTGTCGGCGCCGGCCCGGTCGCCGCCGGGGCCCGCCGGGGTGCCGTAGGGCGGCGTGCCCGACGGGTAGGCGTCCGGACCCGTGCGCCGGGGCGTCGGGTTGGCGTTGTCAGATTCGCGGCTGCTCAATGCTGCTCTGCTCCGGGTTCGCGGGCGGGCCGTGCGGCGCGACCGCGGTTCGTGGTCGCCGGGCCTGGGGCAAACGGCGGTCGGGTACGACGTACTGCGGGACCACCATACTGGGAAGAACTGAGCGGTGAACGGCTTCGGACAGATCCTGATACGTCCGGTTCCTCCGGTATGAGAGTACGGCGGAGTGGTCCTGACTGCGCGTTGTGTGCGCTACCGTACGCGGCCGCCCGCCCGGTTCAGCGCTTGGGGCTGGGCACGCCGGGGAACCAGCTGGTGCGGGTGGGCAGGGTGGCGCAGATCACGCCCAGGATCGAGCCGACGAACAGCCAGGCCAGCGATGTGGCGTTGGACCAGAGCACGTTGTCGCCCTCCGGCCGGGGCACCATCAGCAGCAGCATCGCCATGAACCAGCCGCCCGCGGGCACCGCGGCGCCCAGCTTGGTACCGGTGACCCGCAGGCCGGCGTAGAAGGTCGCGGCGGTGGCGGCGAGCGCCAGCAGAACTCCCACGGGCGGCCACAGGGCCTGCACAAAGGATCCGCACACCGACACCGCGATGCCCAGCAGGAAGAACAGGACATACGCCGCGATCCGGGCGGCGCGCGGGGGTTGGGGCTCGGCCAGCCGCTCCTCGCGGGTGCCGAGGACGGCCACCGCGATCGAGCGGCTCTTCGGCTTGGCGGCGGGTGCGGTCATCGGGCGTTCCCCTCGCTCGGAATCGGGTCGGCGGCCAGGCCCGTCGGGTCGGTCGCCGTGGGGTCAGTCGCCGGGTCCGCCCGGTCCGCCGCCGGGTCCGCGGCCTCGGTGTCGAGGCCCGCGAAGAGGTCGCGCTCGGGCCGCTCCGGTCCGGCCTGGCCGCGCACCAACTGGTAGTACTCGGTGGCGAACAGCGGCTGGCCGAGGTGGTTGGAGAGCGCGAAGGAGTCACCGGCCACGGTGATCTGGGTGGCGTGCGCGGTCAGCGCGGCGGCCTTGCGGGCGCCGTAGCCGGTGCCGTCCAGCACGGTGGTGACCACCTCGTCGGCCACCACCCCGGGGACGTCGGAGGGTTGCGCGACGCCCGGGAAGCGCGCCTCGGCGGCGGTGGCGGCGAGGCCGGCGTCCAGCACCGAGCGGGGCATCCGGTTCCAGTACACCTTGGCGATCCGCCAGGGAGCGCCCGCCTCCGGGGCGTACGCCGGGTCGGCGGCCAGCTCGTACGCGCGCATCGCGACCCGGTGCGCCTGGATGTGGTCCGGGTGCCCGTAGCCGCCGTTGTCGTCGTACGTGACCAGCACCTGCGGCCGCACCTCGCGGACCACCGCGACCAGGTGGCCCGCCGCCTCGTCCACGTCCGCCCGCCAGAAGCAGCCGGGGGCGTCGTTCTCGGGCACGCCCATCATCCCGGAGTCGCGGTAGCGCCCCGGCCCGCCGAGGAAGCGGAAGTCCGTGACGCCGAGGGCGCGCATCGCCTCGGTCAGCTCGCCGATCCGGTGGGCGCCGAGGGTGTCGTCCCGATCGGCCGTCAGGTGGGCCAGCCCGGGCGGGATCACCTCGCCGCCGTCGCCGAGGGTGCAGGTCACCAGCGTCACCCGGGCGCCCTCGGCGGCGTACCTGGCCATGGTGGCGCCGTTGCCGATCGACTCGTCGTCGGGATGGGCGTGCACCAGGAGGAGGCGGCGGCCGGTAGTCGCGGTCATGGGAGGAAGCCTAGCCACCGGCCGGAGGGGTCAGAGCTTGAGGCCGTTGATCATCCCGGCGAGGTTGCTGGTGACCTGGCTGATCGACGGTGCGATCGAGCTGGAGGCCAGGTAGAAGCCGAGCAGTGCGCAGACGATCGCGTGCGCCAGCTTGAGGCCGGAGCGGCGGATCAGCACCACCACGATGACGAGCATCAGCACGGCTGCGGAGATGTTCATGGCCATGTGGGCTCATACCCCTTCTCGGGCGCCGGCCTCCTGGGGGAGGGCGGCGGTGGGACCGTACGGGAATCGGGGCCGGGTGGCCGGCGGGCCCGGGACGGGGCCCGACGATCACTCGCCTGACCAGTCATACCCGATGGGTAAGGGGAGCATTACATTCAGTGAGTCCGCGCGCGCCGGGGCAACGGGGCACTCGTGGGGCGCACGGGCCGGTCGGAGGGGGTGTGGGGCCCTTCGGGGCGTACTCGGAGGTGATGCTCCGAACGAGTGATCGCCAGTCACCCGGCCGTGGCAGTCGCCCGTCGTAGGGTCTGGTGCCATGACCTCCCACACTCCTGCGGACACCTTCCCCCGGCAGTACGCGCGGACCCTGCGCTACACCGTCGGCGCCCCCCGCTCCTTCTCCGTCGCACCGGACGGCTCGCGGGTCGTCTTCCTGCGCTCGCGCTCCGGCAGCGACCGGGCCAACCTGCTCTGGACCCTCGACACCACCACCGGCGAGGAGCGGATCGCCGCCGACCCGGCGGTGCTGCTCGGCGGCGGCGAGGAGGACCTCTCGCCGGCCGAGAAGGCGCGCCGCGAGCGCAGCCGGGAGAGTTCGGCCGGCATCGTCGGCTACGCCCTGGACGCCGCCGGCGACCGGGCCGCCTTCGCGCTCTCCGGCCGGCTGTTCACCGCCGACCTGGCCGCCGGCACCACCGCCGAACTGCCCGCCGTGGGCCCGCTGCTGGACCCGCGGCTGTCCCCGGACGGCGCCCACGTCGCCTACGCCAACACCGCCGGCGAACTGCGGCTGACCCGCACCGACGGCAGCGGCGACCGGGCGCTCGCCGAGCCGGACGGCCCGAACGTCACCTGGGGCCAGGCCGAGTTCATCGCCCAGGAGGAGATCGACCGCACCCGCGGCTTCTGGTGGTCCCCGGACGGCGAGCGGCTGCTGGCCGAGCGCGCCGACGACAGCCCGGTGCGCCGCTGGTGGATCGCCGACCCGGCCAACCCGGACCGCGAGCCCGCCGAGGTCGCCTACCCGGCGGCCGGCACCGCCAACGCCGAGGTCGGGCTCTGGGTGCTCGACCTGCACGGCGGACGCACCGAGGTCTCCTGGGACCACGCGGCCTTCCCGTACCTGGCCCGGGTGCACTGGTCCGAGGGCGGCGTGCCGCTGCTGCTCGTCCAGTCCCGGGACCAGCGCGCCCAGCGGATCCTCGGCGTGGACGTGGCCACCGGCGCCACCGAGGTGCTGTTCGAGGAGCACGACGAGGTCTGGCTGGAGGCCTTCCCGGGCGTGCCGGCCTGGACCCCGGACGGCAAGCTGGTCCGGATCTCCGACCGGGGCGGGGTGCGGGCACTGGTGGTCGGCGACCAGGCCGTCACCGGGGCCGACCTGCACGTGCGGTCGGTGGTCGCGGTCACCGCGCGGGAGGTGTTCTTCAGCGCCTCCGGCGGCGCCGAGGAGACCGACCCCGAGCCCGGCTGGATCGCCGTCGGCCGGATCAGCCACGACGGCAAGGAACTGGCCTGGGAGTCCGCCAACGGCCGCCCGTTCACCTCCGTCACCAGCGCGGTGCACGCCGGCGGGATCACCGTCCGGGCCACCGCCGAGCCCGACCTGCCCGGCACACTGGTGCAGGTCGCCCGCGACCTGCCGGAGGGCGTGGTGGTCGACGACGTCGCCACCATCGCCTCGTACGCCGAGACCCCGGCCATCACCGCCCGCCCGGTCTTCCGCTTCGCGGGCGAGCGCCGCATCCCGGCCGCGGTGTTCCTGCCCACCGGCTACGACCGCGAGCGCGACGGCCTGCTGCCCGTCCTGATGGACCCGTACGGCGGCCCGCACGGCCAGCGCGTCGTCCAGGCGCACAACCCGCACCTCAACTCCCAGTGGTTCGCCGACCAGGGCTTCGCGGTGGTCGTCGCCGACGGGCGCGGCACCCCCGGGCGCGGACCGGCCTGGGAGAAGTCCATCGCCTTCGACTTCGCCGGGGCCACCCTGGACGACCAGGTGGAGGCGCTGCGGGCGCTGGCCGGCGAGTTCCCGCTGGACCTCGACCGGGTCGCGATCCGCGGCTGGTCGTACGGCGGCTACCTCGCCGCGCTCGCCGTGCTGCGCCGCCCCGACGTGTTCCACGCGGCGGTGGCCGGGGCCCCGGTGACCGACTGGGAGCTGTACGACACCCACTACACCGAGCGCTACCTGGGCCACCCGGCCGAGCGGCCCGAGGTGTACGCGGCGAACTCGCTCAACGGGTACGCGGCCGGGCTGGAGCGCCCGCTGATGATCATCCACGGCCTGGCCGACGACAACGTGGTGGCCGCCCACACCCTGCGGCTCTCCTCGGCGCTGCTGGCCGCCGGGCGCCCGCACACCGTGCTGCCGCTGTCGGGCGTCACCCACATGACGCCGCAGGAGGAGGTCGCGGAGAACCTGCTGCTGCTCC
This sequence comes from Kitasatospora sp. NPDC098652, assembly GCF_044760155.1. Taxonomy (NCBI): domain Bacteria; kingdom Bacillati; phylum Actinomycetota; class Actinomycetes; order Kitasatosporales; family Streptomycetaceae; genus Kitasatospora; species Kitasatospora sp. NPDC098652. The sequence goes on along the minus strand of NZ_JBIWAQ010000004.1, from coordinate 470,730 downwards.
AGGTCGACTTCGTGAAGCGCTCGCTGGGCCGCTAGGCACCCCGGGCCGGGCCGTCGTGCCCCGCGGCATGACATCCGTCATACCGAAGGCACGACGGCCGGCACTGCCGCCGGCCCCGGCCCGGGCGGGACCCTGGTCCGGTGCGGACAGCTCCGCACCGGACACCACCAGGGAGAGGAGCCGGGCGATGGTTACCGAGGTGGCCGCCTTCCGCGGCGTGGGCAAGAGCTACGGGCGGGTGCGCGCCGTGGACGGGCTGGACCTCGTGCTGCGGCCGGGCGAGACCGTCGCCCTGCTCGGCCCGAACGGCGCCGGGAAGTCCACCAGTCTGGACCTGCTGCTCGGCCTGCGCGAACCCGACCAGGGCAGCGTCACGCTGTTCGGCGGCACCCCGCGGGCGGCGATCGCGGACGGCCGGGTCGGCGCGATGCTGCAGAGCGGCGGGCTGATGACCGACGTCAAGGTCCGCGAGCTGGTCGAACTCGCCTGCAAGGTGCACCCGCGCGGTCGGTCGGTCACGGGGGTGCTGACCGACGCCGGGATCACCGAGATCGCCGAACGCCGGGTGGACAAGCTGTCCGGCGGGCAGGAGCAGCGGGTCCGGTTCGCCCTGGCGATCGCCGGCGACAGCGACCTGATCGTGCTGGACGAGCCCACCACCGGCATGGACGTCAGCGTCCGGCAGGCGTTCTGGGCGAGCATGCGCGCCCAGGCCGACGCCGGGCGCACGGTGCTGTTCGCCACCCACTACCTGGAGGAGGCCGACTCGATCGCCGACCGCGTCCTGGTGCTGCACCGGGGCCGGCTGATCGCCGACGGCAGCTCCGCGGAGATCAAGGCGCGCGCCGGAGCCCGTCGGATCGCCTTCGAGCTCCACGACGCCGACCTCCCCGCGGACGTCCGCTTCGACGAGGCCGTGCTGCGCTCCCTGCCGGGCGTGCAGGCGCTGGACGTCACCGCAAGGGTCCCGGGGGTGCGGACGGTGCGGATCCGGACCGCGGACGCCGACGCCGGCGTCGCCGGGATCTACCGGGCGGGCCTGTACCCGCGCGGCCTGGAGGTCACCGGGGTCGGCCTGGAACAGGCCTTCCTGACCATCACGGGCGAGCTGGACCGCCGGGCCGACGCCGAGAAGGAGAGCGTGCGATGACCACCCTGATCAAGCTGGAGATCCTGCGGACCCTCCGCAACCGGCGCTACCTGTTCTTCACCGTGCTCTACCCGGCGCTGATGTACGTCTTCTTCATCAACGCCTACGGCTCCGGCAACCAGGCCGGCGGCCTGCCCGTGAAGACCTACTTCATGGTCTCGATGGCCACCTTCGGCGCGGTCGGCGCGGTGCTCACCGGCAACGCGCAGCGGATCTCGCTGGAGCGCAAGAGCGGCTGGACGCGCCAGCTGCGGCTGACCGCGCTGCCCGGCCGGGCGTACACCGTCAGCAAGATCGCGGCGACCGCGGTGACCACGCTGCCGGCGATCCTGGTGGTCTTCGCGGCCGGGGCCGTCCAGGGCGTCTCGCTGAGCGTGCCGCAGTGGATCGGGCTGGCGGCCGCGCTCTGGCTGGGCAGCTTCGTCTTCGCCGCGCTGGGGGTGGCGCTGGGCTACGCGGCGGCGCCGGACGCGGTGCAGCCGATCGTGATGATCACCTACATGGCGATGGCGCTGCTCGGCGGCACCTGGTTCCCGGTGAGCGGCTCGCTGGAGACCTTCGCCCGGTTCAACCCGGTGTTCCTGTACAACAAGCTGGCCACCTTCACCCAGCCCGGGCACTCGCTGGACCTGGCCGCGGTCGCCGGACTGGCCGCCTTCTTCGCGGTGTTCGTCGCCGGCGCAGCGGTGCTGTACCGGCGTGACGCCCGCCGGGCATGATGATCACCATGACCGACGAGCACCGGACCGACCGCCCCGACGAACCGGTGGAGGCCGGTCCGGCGCGCGCCTCCTTCATGAACGTCCCGGGCGCCCCGGTGGAGACCCGGCGGCAGATGACCGTCAAGGTCGCCTGGATGCTGCTGTGGATGACCTACCTGGCCTATCCGGCGAGCAGCCTGCTGAACGGCCGCCACAGCGGGGCCGAGCAGGTCTTCGGCTGGGTCTGCCTGGCGGTCTTCGTGGTCGCCTACGTCCTGCTGGTGATCTTCCGCTCGCAGGCGGGGATGAAGCCGCGGGCCTGCCAGGTGACCGTCGGGACGATGGTCGTGCTCGCGGTGGCCTCCGCCGCGGTGCTCGGCGGCGAGTTCCTGACCATGTTCATCTACGCCTCGGTGTGCCTCGCGGTGATCACCCCGGTGAAGCACGCGCTGCGCGCCCTGGTCGCGATGGCCCTGCTCACCGCCGGGACCGGCCTGGCGATCCACGCCGACAACGACAGCACCACCACCTTCGCCCTCAGCGCCTTCCTCTCCGGCGTCGCGATGACCGGCCTGCAGCGGCTGGTCGCCACCATGAACGAACTGCGCGAGGCCCGGGCCGCCGTCGCCCACCTGGCCGCCTCCGAGGAGCGGCTGCGGCTCGCCCGCGACCTGCACGACCTGCTCGGGCACTCGCTCTCGCTGATCACCCTCAAGAGCGAGCTGGCCGGCCGGTTCATGGACGCGGGCAAGGACGAGGCGGCGCGGGCGCAGGTCGCCGACATCGAACAGGTCGCCCGGCAGTCGCTGATCGACGTGCGGGAGGCCGTGACCGGCTTCCGCCGCCCCACCCTGCCGGTCGAACTCGCCGCCGCCCGTACGGCGCTGGCCGCCGCGCAGGTCCGGCTGGAGGCCGCGCCGTCGCTGGTGGACGCCTGGCCGTCGCTGGCCACCGAGGAGGCGGGCGCGCTGGCCTGGGCGCTGCGCGAGGCGGTCACCAACATCGTCCGGCACGGCGAGGGGGCCACCGTCTGCACGGTGACGGCGGACGAGAGCTGGGACGGCGGCGGCGAGCGGTACGCCGTCCTGGAGATCACCGACAACGGTCCCGGCCCGGGCAAGTCCCAGCCGGGCAACGGCCTGTCGGGCCTGGAGGAGCGCCTCGCCCTGGTCGGCGGCCGGCTGGAGACCGGCCCGGGAGAGCGCGGCAGGGGCTTTCGCGTCCGGGCCTCGGTACCCCTGCGAACGGCACCCGCACCGGCCCCCGGGGCCTCGAAGGTGCCCTGAGGCACCGGGGTCAGGCGCCGGCGAGGGAGCGGTGGTAGCGGAGGCCGGGGCGGCCATCGAGGAGGCACTCCCCGGTGGCCGTGAAGCCGTTGCGGGTGAGGACGGCCTGGGAGGCCGGGTTGTCGAGGGTGGTGGCGGCCCTCAGCGAGTGGAGGCCGTAGTCGTGGGCGGCGAGGCGGCGGGCCAGGCCGACGGCGGCGGTGGCGATGCCCCGGCCCGCCGCGGACTCGGCGACGCGGTAGCCGAGTTCGGCGCTGCCGTCCACGAGGTCCAGCAGATTGAGCCGGCCGACCAGCGTGCCGTCCGCGTCGAGGACGAGGTGGAAGCGGCAGACGCCCGCCGCCTGTTCGGCGAGCAGGGCGGCGTGCCGGGCCGGGAACTCGGCGAAGTAGGCGTCGCCGCGGTCCGGGACGGTACGGGCGAACCAGGCGCGGTTGGCGAGTTCGAAGGCGAGCACGGCGTCGGCGTGGTCGGGGCGCAGTGGTTCCAGGGTCAGCATCCGGTCAGTCTGCTGCGCAGGGCCTCGGTGAACCACTCGATTACCTCCCGCAGGCCTTGACGGAGAGTCCGGTGCGCCGGGAGAGGTCGCCGATCGAGTAGAGCGTCTCGCTGCCGTCCATGGGCACCACTGTGGGGTCTCCCCCTGCCGGAGACTCAAGTCCCTCCCCCTCTAAGGTCATGGCCATGGGTACTGCAGAGAACGGCCCCTCGATCCGCGTGCTGCTCGCCGAGGACCAGGGGATGGTCCGGGAGGCGCTGGCGGCGCTGCTCGGCCTGGAGGGGGACATCGACGTCGTGGCGCAGGTCGGCCGCGGGGACGAGGTGGTGGCGGCGGTGCTGGCGAACGAGGTGCAGGTCGCCGTGCTGGACATCGAGATGCCGGGGATGACGGGCATCGAGGCGGCCGCCGAGCTGCGCAGCCGGGCGCCGGGGACGCGGGTGGTCATCGCGACGACCTTCGGCCGCCCCGGCTACCTGCGCCGGGCGATGGAGTCGGGGGCGGACGCCTTCCTGGTGAAGGACGCGCCGGCGTCCGAGCTGGCCGAGGCGATCCGCCGGGTGCTGCGCGGCGAGCGGGTGATCGACCCGGTGCTGGCGGCGGCCGCGCTGGCCGAGGGCGCCAACCCGCTGACCGCGCGCGAGCGGGACGTGCTGGGCGCGGCCGCGGACGGCGCGGTGAACGCGGACATCGCCAGGCGGCTGCACCTGTCGGAGGGGACGGTCCGCAACTACCTCTCGATGGCGATCCAGAAGACCGAGGCCCGCAACCGCACCGAGGCGGTCCGGATCGCCCGCGAGAAGGGCTGGTTGTAGCAGGCTAGTTGAGCCGGTGGCGGGCCGCCCGGGCCTCCTGGCGGACCTTGGCGGCGGTGTCCGGGTCGAAGGCGTCCAGGATCCGCGCGTAGTCGTCCATCTCCGCCGAGCCGCCGAGGAAGTCGCCCATCCGCACCAGGAGTTCGGCCCGTTCCAGACGTAGCTGGGCCGGGTGCCGGGGGAGCAGCAGGGCGAGTTCGGTGGCCCACAGCTGGGTGCGGGCCTGTTCGGGCCGGTCGGCGGCCCAGGCCCGGATGTTGCCGAGCACCCGCAGCACGATGTCCAGCGGCTGGGCGGGGGTGAGCAGCGCGGGGGTGAAGTCGTGTCCGGAGGCGGCGACCAGGCGCTCGACGTCGGCGGGGTCGAGCAGTCGCCCGCCGTGGAAGGGGTCGGCGAGGACGTACTCCTCGCCGCCGGCCGGGCCGCCGACCGCGACGATGAAGTGGCCGGGCAGGGCGATGCCGTGCACGGTGAGCCCGGCCCGGCGGCCGACGGCCGTCCACACCAGCGAGAGCATGATCGGCAGTCCGCGCCGGCGCCGCAGCACGTCGGGCAGCAGGGAGGACTCCAGCCGGCGGTAGTCGGACTGGCGTCCGTGGAAGCGCTCCCGGCCGCCGAGCACGGCGGCGAGCAGCGCGGCGGTCTCCTCCGGCCCGGACGGTGAGCGTTCGGCCACGGCGAGCCGGACGGCGGCCGCGTGCCGGTCGAGCGCGGCCTCGCAGGCGGCCAGCAGGGTGTCCACGCCGGGCGGCTCGCCCGGATCGCCCGGGTCGAGGACCGGGTCGTGCTCGGCGGCGGCGAGCAGGCAGAGCAGCACCGGGTCGGGCTGCTCGGAGCGGGCGGCGGTCCGGAAGCGGTCTCTGCTGTGCTCGGTCACGGTGACGGCGACGGCCTTCGTACGACGGACGGACAAGCGGACATACCAGGATGGAACGGTCGGTCGGCTACTCCTGGGGGAGGAGCGCGTAGTGGTAAGTGTGACTGGTCGTGAAGCCGAGTCCGTCATAGAGCGCCCTCGCACCGTCGTTCTCCGCCTCGACCTGCAGGTACGCGCCGCTCGCCCCCTCCTCCGCCGCACGGGCGGCGAGCACCGCCATCACCGTGGTCGCCAGTCCGGCCCGCCGGGCGTACGGCTGGACCTCGATCGCGCCGAAGCCGGCCCACGGGCCGTCGATGACGCAGCGTCCGATCGCCAGCGGCGGCTGCCCGGGGGCGCCGGGGACGGTGGCGAACCAGACCGAGGGGCCGCCGTGCAGCACCCGGCGGGCCGCCTCCTCCACGGCCGGGTCCCCGCTCACCCGCCGGTACAGCGACATCCAGTCGGTGTCCACCGTCCGGGCGAGCCGGACCCGCTCGTGCCCGGCGCCGGTCCGGGCGAGCGCGGCGAGCGGGGCGGTGCGCACCAGGGTGGGGGCGTACCCGGCGCCCAGCCGGTCGAGTTCGCCGCGCAGCTCCTCGGGCGAGCCGGGGCCGACCACCTCGACGTAGGCGGGCAGCCCGCGCGCCGCGTACCAGGACCGGACGGCGGCCAGGGCCTCGGGCAGCGGCACGCCGGGATCGCCGAGCGCCTGGACGGAGTTGGCCCGCCGGGTGAACCCGGCGGCCGCGCGCAGCGTCCACGCGCCGAGCGCCTCCTGCTCGACGGCCGGCCAGCCGCGCCCGGCGGTCCGCTGGAGTTCGACCGGCGTGGCGGCGGGCAGCGGCGCGCGCCGCGCCGGGAAGGGCGGCACGACCTTGCCCGCGACCAGCAGCTTCTCCGGGAAGCTCACCGGACCGCCGGAACGGGGCTCGACCGTGAGCCCTTGATCGTCCCACGATGTGAGCACGCCGATCACATCGCGGAACACCGGACGGTCGTCCACGAACTCCGAGAGGCGTCGCACGGAGACCCGAAGTCCCACGTCAGAGGGATCTATCCGGACTTCCGGACGCCGTTCCAGCTGGTCTCGGGTCATGATCCGGCCACCTCCTGTGCATTTGCCTGCTCCGACCCGCGATACTAGGTGCGGGCATCGACGACGCCGCGCTCACACCGCGCACGGCAGCAGAACAGCACGGGCCACCAGGCCCTTCCGAGGAGGAACGACAGCGTGACCTACGTCATCGCGCAGCCTTGTGTCGACGTGAAGGACAAGGCGTGCATCGAAGAGTGCCCGGTTGACTGCATCTACGAGGGCCAGCGCTCCCTCTACATCCACCCGGATGAGTGTGTCGACTGCGGCGCGTGCGAGCCGGTCTGCCCGGTCGAGGCGATCTTCTACGAGGACGACACTCCGGAGGAGTGGAAGGACTACTACAAGGCGAACGTCGAGTTCTTCGACGACCTGGGCTCGCCCGGCGGCGCCTCCAAGCTCGGCCTGATCGAGCGGGACCACCCGTTCATCGCCGCGCTGCCGCCGCAGAACGCCGACCACTGACGATCGGTGGCTACTGAGCTGTGAACACCAACAGCACGCGCGCGCCGTTCCCGGGTCACCCGGGGGCGGCGCGCCGCGTTTCCGACCGGCTCCCGGTCTTCCCCTGGGACAAGCTGGAGCCCTACAAGGCCACCGCCGTCGCCCACCCCGGCGGCGTCTGCGACTTCTCCGTCGGCACCCCGGTGGACCCGGTCCCCGAGCTGATCCAGAAGGCGCTGGCGGCCCACACCGACACGCCGGGCTACCCGACCGTCTGGGGCCCGCTGGAGCTGCGCGAGGCGATCGCCGGCTGGCTGAACCGCCGCTGCGGCGCCGAGATCGGTCCGCGGGCCGTGCTGCCGACCGTCGGCTCCAAGGAGCTGGTGGCCTCGCTGCCGACCCAGCTCGGCCTCGGCCCGGGCGACCAGGTCGCCTACCCGCGGCTGGCCTACCCGACCTACGAGGTGGGCGCCCGGCTGTGCGGCGCCGAGCCGGTCGAGTACGACTCGGTGGACGAGCTGGACGGCTCCCGGGTGCGGCTGCTCTGGGTGAACTCGCCGTCCAACCCGACCGGCCGGGTGCTCGGCGCGGACGAACTGCGCCGCGCCGTCGAGTGGGCCCGGGAGCACCGGGTGCTGCTGGTCAGCGACGAGTGCTACTTCGAGCTGGGCTGGGAGGCCGAGCCGGTCTCCGTGCTGCACCCGGACGTCTGCGGGGCCGACCACGAGGGCCTGCTGGCCGTCCACTCGCTCTCCAAGCGCTCCAACCTGGCCGGCTACCGCGCGTCCTTCGTGGCGGGCGACCCGGTGGTGGTCGAGGAGCTGCTGGGGCTGCGCAAGCACGGCGGCATGATCGTGCCGGCGCCGGTCCAGGCGGCGACGATCGCGGCGCTCGCCGACGACGCGCACGTGGCCGAGCAGCGGGAGCGGTACGCGGCCCGGCGCTCGGCGCTGCGGGCGGCGCTGGAGGCGTACGGCTTCCGGGTCGAGCACTCCGAGGCGAGCCTGTACCTGTGGGCGACCCAGGACCGCCCGTGCTGGGAGACCGTGGCCGAACTGGCCGGGCTGGGCATCCTGGTGGCGCCCGGTGACTTCTACGGGCCGTCCGGCGCCGGCTTCGTCCGGGTCGCGTTCACCGCGACCGACGAGCGGGTCGCCGCGGCCGTGGAGCGGCTGGCCGCAACGCGCTGACGGCGGCGCGTTGACGGCGGGTACGACGGAGGGGCCGGTGTTCCGAGACGGAACACCGGCCCCTCCCGCGCGTGCGGACCGCGGCGGGGGCTGCCGCGGTCGACCGCGGGTCTAGAGCGGCAGGCCGCTGATGCTGCCGCCGTTCACGCCGCCCAGCAGGCCGCCGACCGGGCCGAGCGAGTTGGTGAGGCCGGACAGCGGGTTGTTCGGGCCGAGGTCGGCGCCGCCGAGCCGGTTGGCCGAGCCGTGCTCGGCCAGGCCGAGGACGTCGGTGGCGGGCAGGCCGCCGGGCAGCGCGTGCTCGACCGAGCCGAGCGGCAGGGCGCGCTCCACGGCGCTGGTGGGCAGCGCGTCGGTGACGGCGCCGGTGCTGGGGACGGCTCCGGAGAGCTTGTCGGCGCCGGGCAGCGCGTGGGCGAGCGCACCGGCCTGGCCGAGGCCGCCGACCGGGCTGCTGCCCGCGTTGGCGCTGCGGGTGCCCATGCCCTTGCCGGTGACGGCCTCGCCGAGCTTGCCCGCGAGCGCCGAGGCGACCTTCGGGGTGACGGCGGAGAGCTGGCCGGTGGTGGCGGCGGTCTGGTCCACCGGGGCGGTCAGCGAGCTGGCCTTCTCGTTCGCCTCGGGGAGCTGGTGGGCGACGATGTTCCCGGCGGCGTCGGCGGAGGCCGGTACGCCGGCGGCGACGGTGGCCGCGCCGGTGGTGCCGGCGGCCTGGCCGAGCTGGTGGGTGGTGTGCTGCAGGGTGGAACCGGTGTCGGTGTTGGTCAGCTGGCCCAGCGGCGCCGCGAGGTCGCTCTTGGGAAGCAGGGCGTCCCCGCCCAGGGCGGACGCGGAGCCGGCCGCGACCAGCGGGGTCGCTCCGGCGGCCACGACGAGCGCGGCCTGGGCGATCCGGCGCGTGAGGGGGTGAGACATGAGGCTCCTCGAAGGGGTCTGGGTCCGTCCCGTCCGCCGGGTGGACGTTCCGGGTGCGGACGGGACCTGGCGGACGACGTTGTTACCGCTTGAGAAGCCAGAAGGTTTCGGTCGGTGCAAGGAACGAGCCTGACCGACCATCGGATCGTATGACCGCAGCGGGCGCCCGTCCCGGCCTCGTGGGAGGCCGTCGGACCGGCCCGGGCAAGGGGAGTGACGGTTCTCCGGCCGGGGTCGCCGGAACGGGCGGCCGGTCCATCGCGGTTGACCGGAATCACCCGTCCGGCGGCTACCCGAACGTGAGTGCGTCAGCCTTTCCCGTACGGGGCCAGGGTGACCTGGACGAGCTTGGTCGAGGTCCCCGAGGTCTGGGTCTGCCAGCCGTCCTCGGACTCGGACTTGCGCCAGATCTTCCCGTCGTAGGCGACCGTCGCGATGCCCAGCTGCTGGGCCTGGGCGACCGCCCAGTGGGCCACCTCCCAGCCGCTGGCCCGCTCGGCGGGCGCCCCGGCGTCGGCCCCGGCGTCCGCCGAGGTGGTCAGCGCGGCGGCGGCCGGGTCCGGGGTCAGCGCGACGGCGTTCTCCGCGCCCTTGATCGTCGAGGCGTAGCCCGCCGCCGGGGTGACCGTCTTGCCGAACTCCCGGCGCACCCGGTCGGACAGCACCTGGGTGCGGTCCGGCTGCGCGGCCGGGGTGGCCGTGGCGCCCGCCGTCGGCGACGCCGAGTCGGCCGGGTCCGGCTTGGCGTAGTCCTTCACCACACAGCTGAACGACGCGGGCTCCCGGCCGGCCAGCGCCGAGGTGAGCAGGGTCGCCTTGGTCTCGTGCTTGGCGTACGCCTGCGGGTAGCCGCTCTTCTGCACCGCCTGGGCCGCGTCGGTCAGCGGCAACCGGGTGTAACCGGGCACCTTGACCAGACCGTCCAGGAACTTGTTGGTCGCGTACACCGGGTCCGCGATCTGCTCCGGGGTGCCCCAGCCCATCGAGGGCCGCTGCTGGAACAGGCCGATCGAGTCCCGGTCACCGCCCGCGAGGTTGCGCAGCTTGGACTCCTGCATCGCGGTCGCCAGCGAGATCGCCGTCGCCCGGTCCGGCAGGCCCCGCGAACGCGCCACCGCGGCGATCGTCGCCGCATTGGCGGCCTGCGGCAGCTCCAGCGTGCCGCTCCCGGCGGCCGTCTTCACCGAGCACTCCTCCGTGGCGCCCTGCCGGAAACCGAACCACCAGATCCCGACCACCGCCAGGCCCGCGACCATCGCCAGGCCGAGCAGCCCGACCAGCACGAGCAACAGCGCACGGACCGGACCACGACGGCGGGGCGCCTCTTCGTCGCCCAGCTCGTCGCCCAGCTCCTCGCTGTTCCTTCTCCTGGCCACCGTCGCCCCTCTCGCGCCCGCCTACTTGATCCGACACCGTACCCACTCGGACGGATGTGCGGCGCATTCCGGTTGCCGGTCCGCAGGCGTTCCAGGTCACAGGACGACCACGCGGAGTGCCGATCCGACGGCACTAGGCTGACGTCATGAGCAGCCCGAACCCGACGCCCCTGGACCTGACCCTCGACGGCGGCACGCTGACCGCGCGCCTCGTCGACTTCCCCTCGGTGAGCGGCGACGAGCAGGCGCTCGCCGACGCCGTCGAGGCCGCCCTGCGCGGCTACCCGCACCTGACCGTGGACCGCTACGGCAACAACGTGGTCGCCCGGACGAACCTGGGCCGCGCCGAGCGCGTCGTGCTGGCCGGCCACCTGGACACCGTGCCGATCGCCGACAACCTGCCCTCGTACGTCGACGGCGACCTGCTCTACGGCTGCGGCACCTCCGACATGAAGTCCGGCGTGGCGGTGGCGCTGCGCCTCGCCGCCACCCTGACCGAGCCCAACCGTGACCTCACCTACGTGTTCTACGACTGCGAGGAGGTGGAGGCCTCCCGCAACGGCCTCGGCCACCTCGCCAAGGACCGCCCGGACTGGCTGGCCGCCGACTTCGCGGTGCTGATGGAGCCCAGCGGGGCCATGGTCGAGGGCGGCTGCCAGGGCACCCTGCGGGCGCAGGTGCGGCTCAGCGGCGTACGCGCCCACGCGGCCCGCAGCTGGCTCGGCGACAACGCCATCCACCACGCCGCCGAGGCGCTCACCAGGCTCGCGGACTACCGGCCGCGCCGGGTGGAGATCGACGGCCTGGAGTACCGCGAGGGCCTCAACGCGGTGCGGATCGACGGCGGCGTGGCCGGCAACGTGATCCCGGACGAGTGCGTCATCACGGTCAACTTCCGCTACGCGCCGGACCGCAGCGAGGCCGAGGCGGAGAAGCACGTCCGCGAGGTCTTCGACGGCTTCGAGCTGACCGTGACCGACTTCGCCCCCGGCGCCCTCCCCGGTCTGTCCCAGCCCGCCGCCAAGGCCTTCCTGGCGGCGACCGGCGGCCAGGCCCGGGCCAAGTTCGGCTGGACCGACGTCGCCCGGTTCAGCGCGCTCGGCGTCCCGGCGGTCAACTACGGACCGGGTGACCCGAACTTCGCGCACAAGCGGGACGAGCACTGCTCGCTGACCGCCATCGCCGAGACCGAGGACCGCCTGCGGGCCTGGCTGACCAGCTGACTTGACAGCGTTCGCGGTCGATCCGAAGCCGGGCGAACGCCATCTTCCGGTTGCTTGACCGACCTTCCCCCGTTGCCTGAAATCGGGGGGAGGTCGGCGTAGGGTTCCGTCATGACAGGCACAGGAGACGACAGGCAGTACGGACACGGCCCCGAGCAGGTCGGCGTGCCGCGGAAGAAGAAGGCCTGGCCCGAGAAGCAGAAGGGCCCGGTGCTGGTGCGCCGGGACCAGGTCGGCACCAGCACCACGGACCAGCGCCTGCTGGACACCACCGGCCCCACCGACTGGCTGCACACCGATCCCTGGCGGGTGCTGCGGATCACCTCCGAGTTCGTCGAGGGCTTCGGCGCCCTCGCCGAACTCCCGCCCGCGATCAGCGTGTTCGGCTCGGCCCGGACCCCGGCCGACTCGCCCGAGTACGAGGCCGGGGTGGCCATCGGCCGGGCCCTCGCCGAGGCCGGCTACGCGGTGATCACCGGCGGCGGCCCGGGCGCGATGGAGGCCGCCAACCGCGGCGCCACGGAGGCCGGCGGCCTCAGCGTCGGGCTCGGCATCGAGCTGCCCTTCGAGCAGGGCCTCAACGAGTTCGTCGACCTCGGGCTGAACTTCCGCTACTTCTTCGTCCGCAAGACGATGTTCGTGAAGTACGCCCAGGGCTTCGTGGTGCTGCCCGGCGGGCTCGGCACGCTGGACGAGCTGTTCGAGGCGCTCACCCTGGTGCAGACCAAGAAGGTCACCCGCTTCCCGGTGATCCTCTACGGCAGCGCCTACTGGGGCGGCCTCTACGAGTGGTTGAAGAACACCCTGGTCGCGCAGGGCAAGGCGGCCCCGCACGACCTGGAGCTGTTCCACATCACGGACGAGATCGACGAGGTCCTCAAGATCCTCGCCGACGCCCGCCGGCCCGTGAACGAGATCTAGCGCGGGCTAGGCCAGCCCCCGGCGGGCGACCGCCGGGGGGCGGGTGCCCCGGATCGAGGCGACCATGTCCAGCACCTGGCGGGTCTCCTCGACCTGGTGGACCCGGTAGATCCGGGCGCCCAGCCAGGCCGAGACCGCCGTGGTGGCCAGGGTGCCGAGCAGCCGCTCGTTCACCGGCCGGTCCAGGGTCTCGCCGACGAAGTCCTTGTTGGAGAGCGACACCAGTACCGGGAAGCCGGTCGCGGTCATCTCCGGCAGCCGCCGGGTCGCCTCCAGCGAGTGCCGGGTGTTCTTGCCGAAGTCGTGCCCCGGGTCGATGATCACCGCGTCCCGGCGGACGCCCAGGCCCACCGCCCGCTCGGCCAGCCCGACGGTGACCCGCAGGATGTCCGCCATCACGTCCTCGTACCCGACCCGGTGCGGCCGGGTGCGCGGCTCGGCGCCGCCCGCGTGGGTGCAGACCAGCCCGGCGTCGTACCGGGCGGCCACCTCGGCGAGCTTCGGGTCGACCCCGCCCCAGGCGTCGTTCAGCAGGTCCGCGCCGGCCTCGCAGACCGCCTCGCCGACCTCGTGCCGCCAGGTGTCCACGCTGATCACCGTCCCGGGGTGGCGCTTGCGCAGCTCGGCCACGAACGGCACGGTGCGCCGCAGTTCCTCCTCGACCGTGACCTCGTCGCCCGGCCCGGCCTTCACCCCGCCGATGTCCAGGACGGCCGCGCCCGCGGCCACGGCGCGGTCGGCGGCGGCGAAGGCGGCCTCGTCCGCGAAGGTCGCCCCCTTGTCGAAGAACGAGTCCGGGGTCCGGTTCACGATCGCCATGATCACCAGCTCGTCGTCACCGAATTCGCGCGGTCCCAGGCGCAGTGCCACCGATGTCTCCTCCACAGCTGCTGCGGGTGCGATGATGGCCCCCGGCCTCACTAGGGACCATGCTGTCATGATCAGCCCGGTTCCCTGGCCCCTCGGAGGAGGCCGACCGGGAGTTCGGGAGGACAGCTCGTGTTCTGGGTGATCGTGGTCGCCATGGCCGTGGTGGTCGGCGGCGCCGCGCTGGTTGCGCTCGGTGGGGGCGGCTCGATGCCGGAGGCGGTGCCGGACCGCATCGCCGCGCGGCTGCCGCAGGACCGCCCGCTGAGCAAGACGGACGTGGACGAGCTGCGCCTGCCGATGGCCGTGCGCGGCTACCGGATGGACGAGGTGGACGACGTCCTGGACCGCCTCGGCGCCGAACTCGCCTACCGCGACGCGCGGATCGCCGAACTGGAGGCCGCCGCCCAGCTGCGCGGCGCGGTCGAGGCCACCGGCGCCCCCGACCCGGCCGCCGAGCCGCTGCCCGGCCTGGAGCAGTTCGCCACGGTGGTCGAGCCCGCCGTCGCGCTCACCAAGTCGCAGGCCCCCGAGGACGCGAAGCCGGTGGAGGACCGGTGACCGAGACGCCGGGTGGCACCGTGCTCGGTGCGGACGGCCTGCGCCGCTGCGGCTGGGGCGACTCCACCGACGACTACCGGGTCTACCACGACACCGAGTGGGGCCGGCCGGTGCACGGCGACGACGCCCTGTTCGAACGGGTCTGCCTGGAGGCCTTCCAGTCCGGCCTGTCCTGGCTGACCATCCTGCGCCGCCGGGAGGGCTTCCGGGCCGCGTTCGCCGGCTTCGAGATCGGCAAGGTCGCCGAGTTCGACGAGGCCGACGAGGAGCGGCTGCTCGCCGACACCAGCATCATCCGCAACCGCGCCAAGATCCGGGCGGCGATCGCCAACGCCCGGGTCGCCCGCGACCTGGACGGCGGTCTGGACGCGCTGATCTGGCAGTTCGCCGCCGACCCGGACCGGCCGGCCCCCCGCACGATCGGCGAGGTGCCGGCCGTCACGCCCGAGTCGACGGCGCTGGCGAAGACGCTCAAGAAGGCGGGCTTCCGCTTCGTCGGCCCGACCACCGCCTACGCCCTGATGCAGGCCTGCGGCCTGGTCGACGACCACCTGGCGGACTGCCACGTCCGCACCGGCGGTCGCGGGGGCCGGTAGGGCCCGTCAGCGGCCGACGTACTTCGGCTTCTCCTTGGCGATGAAGGCGCGCACCGCGATCCGGTGGTCCTCGCTCTCCCCGGCCAGGGTCTGGAGTTCGTCCTCCTTGTCGAGCAGCTCGTCCAGCGAGTGCGAGGCGCCGTACGCCAGTGACTCCTTGACGGCGCCGTAGGCCACCGTCGGGCCCTCGGCCAGTTCGCGGGCGAAGACCCGTGCGGTGGCGGCGAGTTCGTCGCCCGGCACGACCTTGGTGGCCAGGCCCAGCTCCATCGCCTCGGCGGCCTTGACCGTCCGGGGCAGCATCAGCAGCTCGGTGGCCTTGGCGTGCCCGACCAGCCGGGGCAGCGTCCAGGACGCGCCGGAGTCGGCGGTCAGGCCGATCCCGACGAAGGCGGTGTTGAAGCCGGCTCGGTCGGACAGGATCCGGAAGTCGCAGGCGAAGGCGAGCGAGGCGCCCGCGCCGGCCGCCACCCCGCCGACCGCGGCGACGGTCGGCTTGCGCATGCCCGCCAGCGCGCGGGTCAGCGGGTTGTAGTGCTCGGCGACGGTCCGCAGCGCGCCCTCGCCGGTCTCCTCGAAGCGCTTGAGCAGGGCCAGGTGCTCGTTCAGGTCCTGCCCGACGCAGAACGCCCGCTCGCCCGCCCCGGTGAGCAGCACCGCGCGTACGGCCGGGTCCCCGGCGGCCTCGATAACGGCGTCCCGCAGCGCGACCTTGGTGGCCACGTCCAGGGCGTTCATCGCCTCCGGGCGGTTGATGGTGATGACGGCGAGGCCGCCGTCCAGCTCGTACAGCACGGAATCGGACATGGGTGAGGGCTCCCTCGACGGTCGTCACGCGGGTGGTCGTGCCAGGATGCCGGAGTGGAGGGCGGACTGGGGAGTGTGAGGTATCGCACCTTCCGGTGCCGTCAGCACCGCCGCCACGCCGGGGCTTTTGGTGCCGATTGCGGTGGTTGCTGCCGGTCCGGCCGTGGTTGCACCGAGAGTGATGTTGGTCATCAGGCCGTGGCATGCGGGATAATGGCTTCCGATCAATGCGTTCGATACCGGCGGTGGACGGACTGCCGGTGCGTAGCTGAGCGGTTGCAGGAAGGGGAACGAGCATGGCGGCCATGAAGCCGCGGACGGGTGACGGCCCGCTCGAAGTCACCAAAGAGGGGCGGGGCATCATCATGCGCGTTCCGCTCGAAGGCGGCGGACGTCTCGTGGTGGAGCTCACTCCCGACGAGGCCGACGCCCTGGGCGAGGCCCTGAAGAAGGCCTGCGGCTGACCGCAGCGTTCGCCGTCTCCTGGAGACGTACCGCCGGGCCCGGGCACGACGTCATGTCGGCCCGGGCCCGTGCGTTCTCCGGGGGCGTTCCCCCGGCGGCGGTTCCGGCGTCCCCGGCGTCCCCCGGGGTTCCCGGCGGTCCCGGGGCTTCCTAGCGCTTCACGGCGCAGAGCAGCCCGTCCGAGACCGGCAGCAGCGCGGGCAGCAGGGCGTCGCTCTCCCGCACGTCCCGCACCAGGTCGCGCACCGCGCCGGTCTGCGGGTCCTGGAGCTCGGGCTCGGCGAGCCGGCCCTCCTGGAAGACCCCCTCGAAGCAGACCATCCCGCCCGGCCGCAGCAGTCGCAGCGACTCCAGCAGGTACTCCCGCGACTCGGCCGGGTCCCCGTCGCAGAACACCAGGTCGTACTGGCCGTCGGCGAGCCGGGGCAGCACCTCCAGGGCCCGGCCCGGTATGAACCGCGAGCGGTTGGCCGCGAACCCGGCCGCCTGGTAGGCCTCGCGGGCCAGCTGCTGGCGCACCGGCTCCGAGTCGACCGTGGTGAGCACGCCGTCCGGCCGCATCCCGCGCAGCAGGTAGACGCCGGAGACGCCGGTGCCGGTGCCGATCTCGGCCACCGCCTTGGCGTCCAGGGCGGCGGCCAGCAGCCGCAGGCAGGCCCCGCCGCTCGGTCCGATGGCCCGTATGCCGGTCCGCGCGGACTGGGCCCGGGCGTAGGTCAGCACCGCGTCCTCGCCCACGTAGGTGTCGGCGAGGGCCGCGCGCGCGGGCCCGAACTCGCTGATGGCTGCCTCTTTCGGAGCCCCGGGTGGCGGCCCGGTGCCGGAGGATGTCGATATTTCCTGCCACAGATTACTGGC
Organism: Kitasatospora sp. NPDC098652; assembly: GCF_044760155.1. Taxonomy (NCBI): domain Bacteria; kingdom Bacillati; phylum Actinomycetota; class Actinomycetes; order Kitasatosporales; family Streptomycetaceae; genus Kitasatospora; species Kitasatospora sp. NPDC098652. The sequence continues at coordinate 454,104 of NZ_JBIWAQ010000004.1, read as the reverse complement.
CGGGCGGGAACCGCGTACGGCGGCGGGCCGTTGTCACTGACGACCGGGTGCGCAAGACCTCCCGGGCACTTTTATCCGGGCTTGACGGGTGAGGTGGATATGGTGGTGGCCCTGCTGGGCAGAAGAGCCGACCGAGGAGGTGTGGCCGAGGGCGACGTCCCTGTGCGGCGGCACTCCCGCGGCACCGCGTCGGCCCGTACGCCGAAGCCCGTGATGAACCAGCCTGCGCACTCCGACCTGGACCAGCCCGCCGCCGCCACGCCGGCCGCCGGTACCGCCGAGGCCCCTGTCCTCGCGACCTTCGCCGAGGGTCCCGACGCGCAGAGCTGGACTCCGCCCACGTGGGAGGAGATCGTCGAGGCGCACAGCGCCCGCGTCTACCGCCTCGCGTACCGGCTGACGGGCAACCAGCACGACGCCGAGGACCTCACCCAGGAGGTCTTCGTCCGGGTGTTCCGTTCGTTGTCGACCTACACCCCCGGCACCTTCGAGGGCTGGCTGCACCGGATCACCACCAACCTGTTCCTGGACATGGTCCGCCGCCGCCAGCGCATCCGCTTCGACGCGCTCGGCGAGGACGCGGCCGAGCGGCTCGCCTCCCGCGAGCCCAGCCCGGCCCAGCACTTCAGCGACACCCACTTCGACGCCGACGTGCAGCAGGCGCTGGACACCCTCGCCCCGGAGTTCCGCGCCGCCGTGGTGCTCTGCGACATCGAGGGCCTGTCCTACGAGGAGATCGCCGCCACCCTGGGTGTCAAGCTCGGCACCGTCCGCAGCCGCATCCACCGCGGCCGCTCCCACCTGCGCGCCGCCCTCAAGCACCGCGCCCCCGGCGCGGCCCCGGGCCGCGAGCGCCGCGGCGGCTCGGAGGAGCCGGTGCCGGTCGGCGTCGCCGCCGAGGTGGCGACGGCGCCGGGCGGGCGCGGACGGAGGCGATCGTGAGCGGAACCGGCTGGTCCGGTCCGGACCGTTCGGATGCGTCCGACCGGTCCTCGACCCGGCGGAGCTGGGCCCTGCCGGGCCGCCGTGCCGCTGCGGATCCGGTGGGTGCCGACCTCGGGGACCCGCTGCTGCCCGCCGTCCCGCTGCCCGCCGACACGGCGCTGCGCGCGCTGCCCGTACGGCCGGCCGAACCCGCGGCCGAGGAACACCACCTGGGCGACCGGCTGTCCGCCTTCCTGGACGGCGAACTCGGCCACGACTCCCGCGAGCGGGTCCTGGCCCACCTGGCCACCTGCCCGCAGTGCAAGGCCGAGGCCGACGAGGGCCGGTCGGTCAAGCACCTGCTGACCCGCACCGACACCCCCGGCCCCTCCTCCGCGCTGATGGCCCGGCTGATGGCCGTCGGCAGCCTCCCCGAGGACGCCCCGGCGGACGCCGGCCGGCCCCGCGGCCGGGACGACGACGACCTCCCCGGTGGCGGCCTGAACGCCACCGGGACGCTCGGCGGCAGCCGGCTGACCGGCGGCTCCTTCGGCCGCGGCGCCGGTGCCTCCTTCGGCGCGGGCGCGCTCGGCGCCGACACCCCGGTGCCCGGGGTCGACCCGCGCGCCTTCGGCCGCGGCTCGGTGCTGCGACCGCTCATCGGCCGGCGCACCGGCCGCCCGGAGGCCGTCGCCCGGCCCGACCGGACCGCCGCCCGCCCGCAGCCCGCAGCGGCCGCCCTGCGGCCCTCCCCGGCCCGCGGCCGCCGCCTGGTGTTCGCCGCCGCCGGCGCCTTCTCGGTCGCCGCGGTGACGCTCGGCGGCGTCGGCGTCGGCGGACTGACCCAGGGCGAGGAGCAGCACGGCACCACGGTCAGCCCGGTGGGCGGCACCAGCGGCCGGGGCGGCTACGTCCCGATGAACGCGCAGGTCCCGGTGGACTTCCCGGGCCGCCCGGTGGCCGCCACCCGCCCGGCGCAGCCGACCTCCTCCCCGGAGCGCTACCCGGGCAACGTCGCCGCCCTGCGCCAGCAGATCCGCTAGCTGATCGTCGCCGCGCCCCCGGCCACCGGCTGGTCTTTACCACGGCTTCATCCCGCCGTGGACCAGGGACTCGCCGGTGGCCATTACCCTGTAGGAACCGTCGTCCGATGAGCTAGGGAGCCCAGGTGTTCACCGATGTAGGCGGGCTGAAGCTGCTGACCCTGGCGGTACTGGCGATCGTCGTCTTCGGCCCGGACAAGCTGCCGAAGCTGATCCAGGACACCATGGGCTTCATCCGGAAGATCCGTTCCTTCGCCGACACCGCGAAGGAGGACATCCGCAGCGAGCTGGGGCCCGACTTCAAGGACTTCGAGTTCGAGGACCTCAACCCCAAGACCTTCGTCCGCAAGCAGCTCATGGGCGACCAGCAGGACCCGCTGGGCCTCAAGGACATGAAGGAGTCGCTCGACATCCGCTCCGTCCTGGACGACCGGCCGGCCGGGCCGGTGAACGGCCGGCCGGGCAGCGTGAGTTTCGAGAAGGCCGCGGCGCCCGCCTCGGCCGGCGCCCCGCTGCAGCCCGGCGAGCGGCCCCCGTTCGACCCCGACGCCACCTGATCCGGGCCGGCCGCCCGCGGCCCTCGGCGCGTCCGACAATTCCGGCCGGCCCGCCCGGCTGAGCGGGGCCCCGGCGTGCGCGCCGCTATTGTGCTGATTGTTCCCGTTGAGCCGTCCGTCACATCCGCGCCCGCGCGGACCAGGAACGGCCCCCGGGAACGCCGAGGTACGCCACCATGGGAGCGCGCCACGGCAGGCACACGTGCGTTGAGGAGGCCCGGGGATGGACGCGACGAGTCAGGCGGGAGGGGCGACGGTCACGGCCGGCGGCCCGGTGGTCGGCGGGCAGGCCGGTCCGGCGGACCCGCTGGTGCCCTACCTGTCCGCCGACTTCCCCTGGTACGGGCTGGACGAGGGCTGGACCGGCCGCCGCTTCCTGATGCAGGCGGGCGCCGGCGGCCCCCGCGGCGGGACGGCCGGCGGCGTCGACTACGGCACCCTCGGCCACGGCGACGAGCCGGCCAAGCAGTACGAGCCGCGCGACGTGCGGAAGTTCGCCGTGGTGGTCACCGTGGCCCGCCGGGACAGCCGCCGCAGCGCCGACAACACCGGCACGCTGGAGGCGACTTCCGCCTCCTCCGCGGCCTGGCTGGCCGGCTCCGGCCTGCTCGCCGCGACCTGGCCCGGCCAGCTGGACCGGGCGCTGCGCCAGGACTGGCTGGACCAGCAGAGCAACCTGGCGTGGGACCTCGCCGACGACCTGGCCGGGCCCGGTTGGTCGACCCTGAGCCTGCCGGTCAACGGGCTGCCGCAGCCCTTCCGCTACCGGGAGTCCGAGTACGGCTGGGTGCTGGCCGGCGAGGCCCCCGGCGTGCTGCTCGGCGCCTTCGGCCGGGGCGTCAGCGCCTACGGCGTCGGCTTCGCCACCGTCCCCGACCTGGGCGGCTACGCCCGGCCGTAGCGCCGCGGCGCCGCGGACACGCAGCGGGGCCGGACGGTGATCCGTCCGGCCCCGCCGCGTACGCCCGCGTGGAACGTCAGAACTTGTTCTTGGGCGTCAGCCCCAGCGACATGCCGGACAGGCCGCGCTGGCGGCCGCCGAGCTTGCCGGCCACGGCGCGCAGGGCGGCGCCGGCCGGGGAGTCGGGGGCGGCGAGCACGACCGGGCGGCCGTCGTCGCCGCCCTCGCGCAGCCGGACGTCGATCGGGATCGAGCCGAGCACCGGGACGGTCGCGCCGACGGTGCGGCTCAGCGCGTCGGCGACGGTCTGGCCGCCGCCGGTGCCGAAGACGTCGATCATCTCGTCGCAGTGCGGGCACGGCATGCCGGACATGTTCTCGATCACGCCGACGATCTTCTGGTGGGTCTGCACCGCGATGGTGCCGGCCCGCTCGGCCACCTCGGCGGCGGCCATCTGCGGGGTGGTGACGATCAGGATCTCCGCGTTGGGGACCAGCTGGGCCACCGAGATCGCGATGTCGCCGGTGCCGGGCGGCAGGTCCAGCAGCAGCACGTCCAGGTCGCCCCAGTAGACGTCGGCCAGGAACTGCTGCAGCGCGCGGTGCAGCATCGGGCCGCGCCAGACCACCGGGGCGTTGCCCGGGGTGAACATGCCGATCGAGATGACCTTCACGCCGTTCGCCTGCGGCGGCATGATCATGTCCTGGACCTGGGTGGGCCGGCCCTCGACGCCCAGCATGCGCGGCACGCTGTGGCCGTAGATGTCGGCGTCCACGACGGCGACCTTCAAGCCGTCCGCGGCCATCGCGGCGGCCAGGTTGACGGTCACCGAGGACTTGCCGACGCCGCCCTTGCCGGAGGCGACGGCGTAGACCCGGGTCAGCGTGCCCGGCTTGGCGAACGGGATCTCCCGCTCGGGGGCACCGCCGCGCAGCAGCTGGGAGAGCTCCTTGCGCTGCTCGTCGCTCATCACGTCGAGCTCGACCTCGACGCCGGTCACACCGGGCACCCGGCCGACCGCGTCGCGGACCCGGGTGACGATGGTGTCGCGCATCGGACAGCCGGAGACGGTCAGGTAGACCGCGACGCGCACCGCGCCGTCCTCGGCGATCCCGACCGATTTCACCATGCCGATCTCGGTGATCGGGCGGTTGATCTCCGGGTCGTTGACGGTCGCCAGCGCCTGGCGTACGGAGTCCTCCGTGACGCCGGCCGCGACCTCTGTCTCGTTGGCCATGCCTTGATGGTACGGCTCCGGGCGAACCGCTCGACCGGCCGGTGGCGTGCCGCCGGTCACAACGACTCGGGGGCGCCCCGCCGTTCGTCGATCTCCTTGAGCAGCGCGTGGAGTTCGGAGCGGATGCTGCCCAGTTCGGAGCTGATGAAGGCGCGGGTGGCCACCTCGCCGAGCCCGTGCCGCAGCGCCGCGACCTCGCGGGCCAGGTACTCGGTGTCGGCGATGTTGCGGTCGCTGCGGGCCCGGTCCTGCTCCATGTTGACGCGGTCCCGGTTGTCCTGGCGGTTCTGCGCCAGCAGGATCAGCGGCGCCGCGTAGGAGGCCTGGAGCGACAGCACCAGGGTCAGGAAGATGAACGGGTACTCGTCGAAGCGCGCGGCCGGCGGCAGCATGGTGTTCCACAGCACCCAGACGATGATCACCACCGTCATCCAGACGATGAACCGCCCGGTGCCGAGGAAGCGGGCGATCCGCTCCGACAGCACGCCGAAGGCCTCGGGGTCGTAGGACGGCAGGGTCAGCAGGCCGGGCCGCGCGGTGCGCGGCTGGTCGAGCCGGACGCGGTTGGAGCCGGTGATGGGGGAGGTCTCCAGGCGCTCCCGGCCGCCGCCCTCGCGGGTGCGCAGTTCGCGCAGCTGGCGAAGCTCCCGCAGTTCGCCCTGCAGGCGCCGGCGGGCGGACTCGCCCCGCCGGCCGTTGCGGTCACCGTCCACCGTGCACCTCGTCTCTGTCGTCGTCCCCGGCGTGCAGCGCGGCGTCGCGCCAGTCCTCGGGCAGCAGGTGGTCGAGCACGTCGTCGACGGTCACCGCGCCGAGCAGGTGGTCGGCCTCGTCCACCACCGGCGCGGCCACCAGGTTGTACGTCGCCAGGTAGCTGGTGACCAGCGACAGCGGGGTGTCCGGCGGCAGCGCGTCCAGGTCGTCGTCCACCAGCGAGCCGACCAGCACGTACGGGGGCTCGCGCAGCAGCCGCTGGAAGTGCACCGCGCCCAGGTATTTGCCGGTCGGGGTCTCGTTCGGCGGCCGGCAGACGTACACCTGGGCGGCCAGCGCGGGCTTGTGGTCGCGGATCCGGATCCGGGCCAGCGCCTCGGCGACCGTCGCGTCCGGTTCCAGGACGATCGGCTCGGTGGTCATCAGACCGCCGGCGGTGTCCTCCTCGTAGGAGAGCAGCCGGCGGACCGGCTCGGCCTCCTCCGGCTCCATCAGGCCGAGCAGCCGCTCGGCCTCCTCGCCGGGCAGCTCGGAGAGCAGGTCGGCGGCGTCGTCCGGGTCCATCGCCTCCAGGACGTCGGCCGCCCGCTCCTCCTTGAGCTTGCCGATGATCTCGACCTGGTCGTCCTCGGGCAGCTCCTCCAGGACGTCCGCGAGCCGCTCGTCCGGCAGCGCGGCGGCCACCTCGGCGCGGCGCTTGGCCGACAGGTGGTGCATCACGCTGGCGAGGTCGGCCGGGCGCAGCTGCTCGAAGGTGGCGAGCAGGTTCGCCGCGCCCTGGTCCTGTTCGGGCAGCGCGAAGCCGGTGACGTCCTGCCAGTCCAGGGTGAGCCGCTCGCCCTTGCCCTTGCGCAGCCGGGTGGCCCGGCCGACCTGGACGAAGACCTTGGTGACCTCCCACTCGCGCAGCCGGGTCTGCACCATGCCGACGTCCAGCACGGTGACGTCCTCACCGGTCTTGGACCAGGTGACGGTGCGGTCCAGCAGCTCGGCCAGCACCAGGGTCTCGGACGGGCGCTGCTCGAAGCGGCGCAGGTTGATCACGCCGGTGGTGAGCACCTGGCCGGACTCCAGGCTGGTCACCCTGGTCATCGGCAGGAAGATCCGGCGCCGGGCGACGACCTCGACCACCAGGCCGAGCACCAGCGGAGGGCGGCCGCCGAGGCGCAGCGAGACGACCACGTCGCGGACCCGCCCGACCTGGTCGCCGTTCGGGTCGAACACCGCGACGGCGGAGAGGTGGGAGATGAAGACCCGGCTTCCTGGCCCTGCCATGAACTCCCTCGACTCCCTCGACCCTGCCCGGGCGGTCCGACCTGCTCGACGCCGTACGGTGCGCACCGGGGCGCACGTCCGGCCCAGGCTACCTGTGCCGCCTGCACCCGGCCCGGTGAGGCACGGTAGCGGGCCCAGGAGTCCTCGGCATGAACCTTTAGCGGCGCTTGAACAGCAGTTTGGGCAGCCCGGCGGGGATCGGGCGGCGGGTGGTGGCCGGGGTGGGCATCGGCTCGGCGGCGAGCGAGCCGTCCGGCATGGCGCCCGGACGCTCGGTCAGCGCCCCTACCGGCCGCAGCCGCAGCACCCGGCACTCGCGGGCCCAGCGCTCGGCGATGGTGTCCGTGTCGGGCGCGTTCAGCCGCTTGCCCTTGAGCTCCTCGACGGCGCCCAGCCAGGCCTCGCCGTTCGGCGCCAGCTCGACCACCTCGGCGGCCCAGCCGGTCAGCCGGCCGCCCTTGTCCTTGCTGCGCACGGTGATCACGGCGCGGCCGCCCGCGGTCAGGCCGTGCAGGGGCTGCTCGCCGCCCCCGCCGACCACCACCACGGCGCCGTCGTGCCAGGCGTGCCAGAGCGGGCGGGCCTGCGCCTCGCCGTCCGCGCGCACCCAGAGCAGTCCGGACTTCTTCGCGGCCTCCTCCAGCAGGGCCTGGTCGAGGAAGTCGTCGGCGACGGGGGCGGCGGAGTTGCGGTCCATGGCGACAGCGTACGGGTTCGCCGCCCGCGCCCGCCCGGCCGGACGTCTCAGCCTCCGGGCGACAGTTCCATTGGCGCCCCACGGGCCTTACCGTATGAGCGCCACACCCCCGCGACCAGCGAAGGAGCGCCGTGCCCGCCGCCCGGCCCGCGACCGCCCCCGCCCCTGCCACCGCCGCCGACCAGCGGCCCGCGCACCCGCTCCCCACCGTCGACCTGCTGCTGCTCGCCGTCTCGATCGGCGGCATCTCCCTCTCCGGCCCGCTGATCTCCGCCACCGCCGCGCCCGCGCTGGCCATCGCCTTCTGGCGCAACGTCATGTCGGTCGGCGCCCTGGGCCCGTACGCGCTGCTGCGCCACCGCGCCGAGCTGCGCGGGATCGGCCGACGGGCGCTGCTGCTCGCGGTCGCCGCCGGGGCGCTGCTCGCGGTGCACTTCGCGCTCTGGATGCCCAGCCTGCGGATGACCTCGGTGGCCTCCGCGACCGCGCTGGTCACCACCACCCCGCTGTGGACGATCCTGCTGATGCGGCTGTTCGGCGTCCGGGCGCCGAGGATGGTCTGGCTCGGGACGGTCGTCGCCTTCGCCGGGGTGCTGGTGCTGACCGGCGTCGACCTCTCGATGTCCCCGCGCGCCCTGCTCGGCGACGCCCTCGCGCTCGCCGCGGGCCTGGCCGCGGCCGGGTACATGCTGCTGGGCGCGGAGGTCCGCAGGACGGTCAGCACCACCGCGTACACGCTGGTCTGCTACGCGACCACGGCGACCGGCCTGCTGGTGCTCTGCCTGGCCACCGGCACGCGGCTGTCCGGCTGGTCGGCCGGGGCCTGGTGGCAGATCGTGCTGCTGATGGTCACCGCGCAGCTGCTCGGGCACTCGCTGAGCAACCGGGTGGTGCGCACCCTCGGCCCGTCGATCACCTCCACCGCGATCCTGCTGGAGACCCCGGGCGCGGCCCTGATCGCCGCGCTCTGGCTCGGCCAGTGGCCCCCGGTGGCGGCGTACCCGGCGGTGGTGCTGATCCTGCTCGGCCTGGTCCTGGTCGCCCGCGGCGGACGGCGCTGACGCCCCGCGGGGTCCCGCCCCGCGGGGTCCCGCCCTGCGGGGTCCCGGCGCCCGCGGGGCGGGACCCCGGGGCGGGCGCGGGCGGGGGCGGGCGCTACAGCCAGCCGTTGCGGCGGAAGCCCCGGTACATCCCGACGCAGATCAGCGTGATCGCGGTGAGCACCATCGGATAGCCGTAGGCGTGGTGCAGTTCGGGCATGTAGTCGAAGTTCATGCCGTAGACGCCGGTGATCATGGTGGGCACCGCGAAGATCGCCGCCCAGGCGGTGATCTTGCGCATGTCCTCGTTCTGCGCCACCGACACCTGCGCCAGGTTGGCCTGGAGCAGCGAGTTCAGCAGTTCGTCGAAGCCGTGCACCTGCTCGGTGACCCGGGCCAGGTGGTCGGCGACGTCCCGGAAGTACTTCTGGATGTCCGGGTCGACCAGGCCCTGCTGCGGCTCGGACAGCTGCTGCATCGGGCGCAGCAGCGGTGCCACCGCGCGCTTGAACTCCAGCACCTCGCGCTTGAGTTGGTACACCCGGCCGACGTCCGCGGTGCGCGCGCCCTTGGCCGAGAAGACGCCGTACTCGATCTCGTCCACGTCGTTCTGCAGCCGTTCGGCGACCAGCAGGTAGTTGTCCACCACGTGGTCGGCGATCGCGTGCAGCACCGCGGCCGGGCCCTTGGCGAGCAGCCCGGCCTCGTCCGCGTCCGCCTCCAGCCGGTGCCGCAGCTCCTGCAGCGAGCCGTGGCCGCCGTGCCGGACGGTGATCACGAAGTCCCGGCCGGCGAAGACCATCAGCTCGCCGGTCTCCACCACCTCGCTGGTGGGCGTCAGTTGGTCGTGCTCGACGTAGCGGATGGTCTTGAAGACGGCGAACAGCACGTCGTCGTAGCGCTCCACCTTGGGCCGCTGGTGGGCGTGCACCGCGTCCTCCACCGCGAGCGGGTGCAGGCCGAAGCGCTGGGCGATGCCCTCGAACTCGGCCTCGGTCGGCTCGTGCAGCCCGATCCAGCTGAACGACCCGGCGGTGTCCGGGAGTTGGTGCGCGGCCTTGACCCGGCGGGCGGCCTCGCGGGGGCTGCAGGTCTCACCGTTGCGCCGGCCGTGCTGGTAGACCGCGCAGTCCACGACCGCCGAGCCGACGCCCTCGGGCACGGCGTCGTACGCCCCGACGGGGCCCCGTCGGCGGTTGGTGCGGACGGCGGCGCGCAGGCTGTTGATCATCGACATGACAGGCTCCCTGGGGCAGGAGCCGTCGCACGGTGGCGCGGTAGGGACGCGGAAGGGCCGTGGTGCGACGGCGAGGAACACCGGTGAAGGGGACGAGGGGTGCTCTCCCGGCCGGTCCGTCCGCCGACGACCCGCGCCCGGGCCACTGGGGCTCGGTCAGCCGCTGAGGCCTGCGGGGCGGGGGTCACGGGGAAGTCGGGGCCGGGCAGAGCTGCCGGTACTGCATGGTCGGCCGGTATCCACCGCAACCACCTCCTTCGCTCGCCGCCCCGGAACCTGCGATCCCGGTGGCCAGTCGCTCACCCTAACATCTGACCGGGCATCGGTGCCCCGGGGTTTCCCCGGCCTTCGCCCGTACGCCCCCGCGCGGACGCCGGGGCGGCCCGGGTTACGCTCACCGGCATGGCGCACGACTTCCTGTCCTTCGGCGACCCCCACGGCGGCAGCTCCCCGGAACTCACCCGGGAGGCGGTGCTGGCGGCCGTCGAGGCCCGGCTGATCTCCACCTTCGGCGAGCCGAGCGGCCGCGCCGCCGTCACCTTCCTCGGCACCGACCGGATCGAGGTGCTGCGCTTCGGGCCGGACGCCGACGGCCTGGTCCGCTACGCGACGCTCGGGATGTCGGCCGCCCCGATGGCCGACCCGACCCAGCCGGTCGCCGACCAGCTGCGCGGACCGCGCGTCGAACTGGTGCTGACCGTGCGCGGCGGGCGCGACGGCGTGCTGCGCAGCCTCGCCACCTTCGCCGCGACGCCGCAGGTCGAGGGCCTGGTGGTGGCCCCGGGCGGCTCGCTGGACCTCGGCGCCCCGCTCTGGGAGGGCGCCCCGTTCACCTCGGTGCTGGCCGCCGAGCCGGGCGGGCTGGTCGAGGACCTGGAACTGGCCGAGCCCGCCGAGCCGGTGCGCTTCCTACCGCTGCTGCCGATGACGCCCAACGAGGCGGGCTGGAAGCGGGTGCACGGCGCGGCCGCGCTCCAGGAGCGCTGGCTGGACCAGGGCACCGACCTGCGCGACCCGGGGCGGCGCGGCGTCAGGCTCGACTGACCCCCGGTCGGGACCGGGCCCCGGCGTCGGCTCCCAGCAGACAGGGCGTACGGGCGGGCCCGCCCGCCGCACCGCGCCCCGGTGCGCGGCCCCGCCCGCCGTCAGCGCTCGATCGGCTTCGCCCCGGTGGCCTGGGCCAGCAGCGCCTCGTACACCCCGGGGTCGGTGGTGTGCTCGCCGAGCCGGACGGTCTTGCGGCTGCCGTGGTAGTCGCTGGAGCCGGTGACCAGCAGGCCGAGGTCGTCGGCCAGGCCGCGCAGCCGCTGCCTGGTCTCCTCGTCGTGGTCGGTGTGGTCGACCTCCAGCCCGGCCAGTCCGGCGGCCGCGAGCTCGGCGATCACCCGGTCGGGGACGGTCCGGCCGCGCTTGACCGCGCCGGGGTGGGCGAACACCGGCACCCCGCCGGCCGCCCGGACCAGCCGGACGGCGCGCACCGGGTCGGTCTCGTGCTTGCGGACGTCCGCCCGGCCGCCGTTGGCCAGCCACTGCGGGGTGAAGGCGTCCGAGACGGTGGCCACCACGCCCGCCTCGACCAGCGCGCTGGCGATGTGCGGCCGCCCGACCGACCCGGTCCCGGCGATCCGCCGCACCTGCTCCCAGCTGATGTCCGCGCCGAGCTCCCGGCAGCGCTCGACGACCGCCCGGCCGCGTCGGAACCGGTCGGTGCGCACCAGCTCGCGTTCGGCCGCGAACTCCGGCTCCTCGGGGTCGAACAGGTACGCCAGCAGGTGCATGCTGACGCCGTCCACGACGCAGGACAGTTCGGCGCCGGGGACGACGGTCAGCCGGGTGCCGTCCGGCAGCGCATGCACCGCGGCGGCGGCCTCGGCGTGCCCGGCGACGGTGTCGTGGTCGGTGAGCGCGACCACGTCGAGGCCGGCCGCGACCGCCGCCGCGACCAGCTCGGCCGGGCTGTCGGTGCCGTCGGACGCGGTGCTGTGGGCGTGCAGGTCGATGCGCACGGGGCGGACTCCTCAGGCTGGTGGGTGCCGCCCAGGATAGGCCGTGCGGCCCGTCGTCAGCCCAGCAGCCGGGGGGAGAGCGCCCCGCAGGGCAGCAGGTCCAGTTCGGCGCCGGCCTCGCGCAGGTCGGTGAGCACCAGTTCGTCGTACATCACCAGCGCGGACTGCTCGGGCCAGGCGATCGCCCAGAGCCAGAGCCCGCGGGCCTCGCCGACGAACACCGCACGGTCGGCCGGGGCGTCCGGGACGTGGAACATCGGGGTGGGCCGCCCGGCGGCCATCAGCTTGGCGTCGGCGGGCTTGTAGAGGCCGACCGAGTCGCCCGGGTCGGGGCCGGGCAGTCCGGCGTAGCGGGCGCCGAGCCCGACGCCCAGTTCCTCGGCGACCAGCACCAGTTCGCCGAAGCCGCCGAGCGGGGCGGGCCCGGAGCAGGCGACGGCGGTGGCCCGGGCGCCCGAGATGTCGTCGCCGACGTGGGCGATGCCGGTGTAGAGCCAGCCGACCGGGAGCGGCCAGGGCAGCCAGACGGGGACCTGGGAGCGGACGACGGCGACGCCCAGGGCTTCCACGCTCGGGGGCAGTACGGGTTGCATCGGGTGCACGGCTCCGTGCCGGTCGCACTGCCAGGTGTCCGAAAAAAGACCGGGGGCGCGGACCCGACCGGCGCACCTCGGACAGCTTGGCTCGCCCCTCATAGCCGACAACGCTCCTCCCTCCGGACCGCCGCGTCAAGGACGATCACCCGTACGGACGGCTCGGCGGCACCCTGTCGGTGCTGGACGCCCGGCCGGCGCGGGTGGGTGCGGCGCGGGCGGTTCCCGTTGGGGGATGTCCCGTGGCGGGCGGAGGCAAACGTTCCGGGGCCGGGGCGGGGTCGGGGTCGGGCTGGAGCCGGGGCGGGGCGGGGTCGGAGCCGGGTGGGAGCCGGTTCGGGGCCGGACGCACTGACGCCCCGTCAACGGCGATCGCGGTGACGGGGCGTCAGTCGGGTATCGGTACGTCCGGATCGGACGATCCCGGCTCGTCGGCGGCGGGTGGGGCCTCCCGGTCGGAGGCGCCGCGCCGGGTCAGACGGTCGGGCACGGGCGGATGAGCAGGCGCTCGCCGGTGCGGGCGGCGTCCTGGACGAGCTCGCGCACGGTCTCGGCATCGGCGATCACGCGGTCGGTCGCGGAGCCGTTGGCGTCGTCCAGGCGGAGGATCTCGAAGCGCATGGGCTTGGTCATGGGCGTCTCCTTTCCGGGCCCCGCGGGGCGGGGCGGTTGCGGCTGAGTCGGTATCAGCCCTTTCGGGGTCCTGCGGATCCGGCGCTGCGGCCGGACCACGCGGGTGGTACGTGTGGCGGTCTGCTGCGGCAAGGGCTCCCCCTGGGCTTGCCTGGTGCGTCCAGTCCCTCGTGCACCACGGTGTCGTGGCGGTGCTACCGGGCCATTGCCCGTCCGTAACGTCCGGGTTTCGGCTGAAAGGCACCCCGGTGGGGGTCGCCGATGATTCCCGGACAGAATCAAAGATTACCGTAACTAACGACTTTTGTCCTGCGTCGAGCGCGGTCGAACCCCCGGAAGTGGTACAGACCACGCCGGGGGAGGGGGCGATCGGAGGCCGGGCTCAGGCCCAGAACGCGGCCAGCGCCTCGGCCGTGGTGGCCGGCCGCTCGGCGTTGGGGGAGTGGGCCGCGCCCGCGACGACCACCCGGCGGGCGCCCAGCCGCCGCGCCATCGCGCCCTGCTCCGGCACCGGCCAGGCGTAGTCCTGCTCCCCGGACACCACCAGCACCGGCAGCGTCCCGGCCGTCACCGCGGCCAGCTCGTCCACCCGGTCCGGCGCGGCCACCAGGTGCGCGCCGGTGACGGCCAGCGACCGCGGCACATTGGCCACCCAGCGGCGGTGCAGGAACTCCGCGACCCCCGGCGCCAACGCCGGCTTCGGGCTCCCGCTGCTCTCGTCCATCTGCCGCATGACCTGCCAGATCTCCTCCAGGCCCATGACCGGCAGGACGTCCAGCAGCATCCTGGTCCGGGCCGCCTCGGCCGGGTCGATCGCGCCCGGCCCGGTGGCCATCAGGGTCAGCGAACGCCACGGCAGGGGGCCCTCCTCGGCCGCCGCGAGCACCGCCTCCCGGACCACCTGGCCGCCGAAGGAGTGCCCCAGCAGGTGCACCGGCCCGCCCTCCGCGGCCAGCGCCTCGGTCAGCGCCCGGACGTCGGCGCCCAGCGCGCTCACCTCGTACGCCGCCTCGTCGTCCGGCCCGCCGGTCTCGTACTGCCCCCGCTGGTCCACGGCCGTCACCCGGTACCCGGCGGCCGCGAGCGGCGCCAGCAGCGCGATGAAGTCCTCCTTGCTGCCGGTGAACCCCGGCATCAGCAGTGCCGAGCCGCGCACCGGGCCGTCCGGCTCCGCCCGCAGCGCCGCGAACTCCCCGCGCGCGGTCGGCACGCGTTCCGCCCGGGCGCAGCGGGGCAGGTCCAGGAACGGCGGAGTACTCATGAGCGGGTTCCCTCCCGGGGCAGGCGATGCCACGAGCCTATGCCGTCCCGGTACCCCTCCCACCAGGCGGGACGCCCGGGAACGCCCGAGGGGGCGGTGCGGGTCAGCCCTCCGGAGTGGCCTCCGGGGCGGCCACGGCCTTGCGGACGCGGGTGCGCTTGCGCGGCGCGGGCGCCTCCTCGGCCGGGGCCTCGGCGGCCGGGGCCTCCGGGGCGGTTTCGGCGACGGCCTTGGGCTTGCGGGCGCGGGCCGGCTTCTTCTCGGCCGGGGCCTCGGTGACGGCGGCGGCCTCGACGGCCTCCGCGACCTCGGCGACCTCGGCCTTGGGCTTGCGGGTCCGGGCGCGGGCCGGCTTCTTCTCCGCCGGGGCCTCGGTGACGGCGGCGGCCTCGACGGCCTCCGCGGCCTCCGCGACCTCGGCCTTGGGCTTGCGGGTCCGGGTCCGGGCCGGCTTCTTCTCCGCCGGTGCCTCGGCCGGGGCCTCGGTGACGGCGGCGGCCTCGACAGCCTCCGCCACCTCGACGACCTCGGCCTTCGGCTTGCGGGTCCGGGTCCGGCGCGGCTTCTCCTCGGCCACCGGGGCCACCGGGGCCTCGGACGCCACCGGCTCGGCCGCGACCACGGCGGCCTCGACCACCGCGGCCGCCTCGGCGACGACCTCGGCCGCGGCCACCGGGGTGACCTCGCCCGAGCCGGCGCCACCGCGCGAACGGCGGCGGCGACGGCGCGGCGCGGCCTCGCCCTCGGCACCCTCGACAGCCGGAGCCGCCTCGGTCACCGTCGCGGCGACGGCCGCCTCGCCCTCGCCGAGCTCCGTACCACGGCGGGTGCGGCGGCGCTCACGGGTGCGGCGCGGCTTCTCCTCCGCCGCCGGGGCCTCGACGGCCGGGCGGCCCGAGCCGGCCCGCCCGCCGCGGGCAGCGCCGGCGCCGCGACCGGTGCGGGCGCCCCGCCCGCCGGTCTCGCCGAGGTCCTCGATCTCCTCCGCGCCGAGCCCGGCCCGGGTGCGCTCCGAACGCGGCAGCACACCCTTGGTGCCCGGCGCGATCTTCAGCAGCTCGTACAGGTGCGGCGAGGTGGAGTAGGTCTCCTCCGGCTCGTTGAACGGCAGGTCCAGCGCCTTGTTGATCAGCTGCCAGCGCGGGATGTCGTCCCAGTCGACCAGGGTGACGGCCGTACCGGAGGCGCCGGCCCGGCCGGTGCGGCCGATCCGGTGCAGGTAGGTCTTCTCGTCCTCGGGGCACTGGTAGTTGACGACGTGGGTGACGCCCTCGACGTCGATGCCGCGGGCGGCCACGTCGGTGCAGACCAGCACGTCGACCTTGCCGTTGCGGAAGGCGCGCAGCGCCTGCTCGCGGGCGCCCTGGCCGAGGTCGCCGTGGACGGCGCCGGCCGCGAAGCCGCGCTGGGTCAGCTGGTCGGAGACGTCGGCGGCGGTGCGCTTGGTGCGGCAGAAGATCATCGCCAGCCCGCGGCCGTCGGCCTGGAGGATGCGCGAGACCAGCTCGACCTTGTCGAGCGAGTGGGCACGGAAGATGTGCTGCTCGATGTTGGCGACGGTGGCGCCGGTGTCGTCCGGGGCGGCGGCCCGGATGTGGGTCGGCTGGCTCATGTACCGGCGGGCGAGGTTGATGACCTGGCCCGGCATGGTGGCCGAGAAGAGCAGGGTCTGCCGCTTGGCCGGCAGCATGGTGATGATCTTCTCGACGTCGGGCAGGAAGCCCAGGTCGAGCATCTCGTCGGCCTCGTCCAGGACCAGCGCGCGGACCTTGGACAGGTTCAGCTTCTTCTGGCCGGCCAGGTCCAGCAGTCGGCCCGGGGTGCCGACCACGATGTCGACGCCCTTGTTGAGCGCCTCGACCTGCGGCTCGTACGCCCGGCCGCCGTAGACCGCGAGCACGCGGACGTTGCGGACCTTGCCGGCGGTCTGCAGGTCGTTGGTGACCTGGGTGCAGAGCTCGCGGGTCGGGACGACGATCAGCGCCTGCGGGAAGTCCGAGAGCTGGTCCTCGGTGGCCCGGCCGGCGTCCACGTCGGCGCGCACCACGGCGCGCTCGATCAGCGGCAGGCCGAAGCCGAGGGTCTTGCCGGTGCCGGTCTTGGCCTGGCCGATGACGTCGTGGCCGGTCAGCGCGACCGGGAGGGTCATCTCCTGGATGGGGAAGGGATGGACGATGCCGACGGACTCGAGGGCCTCGGCGGTCTCCGGGAGGATCCCCAGGTCCCGGAACGTCGTCTTGATGGGTTCAGCGGTGGTGGACAGGGTGCTGCCTCTTCCGTTTTCGGAGGGGCCGAGAGCGAGCGGCGGGCGGGCAGCCGCGCGGCTGTGGGTACGGGCCTGGTCGGCCCCGAGTACAGCTGAGCGGACGCACAACCGCGCCGGTCCCTGCGGCCGGCCGGTGCGCGCGGCCCGATGGCGGGGCGCGTCGCCGGCGGCGTCGGGGAGAGTTCCCGTGAGGGACCTGCGCGGGACCTCCGCCAGGTGGGCGTGGTCTCGGCGGCCCTCGCTCGGCCACTGATGCGGTGCCAAGGCTTGAAGTCCAAGCCATGGTCGGAGCCGATCGGCTCTCCGACCGGGCATCCGCGTACGTGAGTACCCGTGCCTCCGGTGCGGACACGTCCGGGGGACGCGCTGCCGCTACGGAGCGGGCTCGTGCGGGCCACCGAGACGGCGGTGGCACCGTGCGAGCACGACGGGGCTCCGTACCACCATACAGTCAGGCGACGACTCGAACACGTGACGCGTCTGACACCGCCCCCGCCGACGGGTGCACGGGGAGCCGATCCGGCAGGTCACCGGGGTGCGTCCGGTGGTGGGGCGGGGGCCCGGGCGGGACTAAGGTGGCGGGTCATGGAGACCCATGGTGAGACGCAGGACGGCGCGCCCGGCTCGATCGGCGACTGGGCCACGTGCTCGGCCGAACCGGCCTACCGCGCGGCGGTGCTCGACCTGCTCGGCGCGCTCGCGTACGGCGAGCTGAGTGCCTTCGAGCGGCTCGCCGAGGACGCCAAGCTGGCGCCCGGCCTCGCCGACAAGGCGGCCCTGGCCCGGATGGCCTCCGCCGAGTTCCAGCACTACCAGCGGCTGCACGACCGGCTCGCCGAGATCGGCGCCGACCCCCAGGAGGCCATGCGCCCCTTCGTCGAGCCGCTGGAGCTGTTCCACCGGATGACGGCGCCCTCGGACTGGCTGGAGGGCCTGGTCAAGGCCTACGTCGGCGACGCCATCGCCACCGACTTCTACCGCGAGGTGGCCGTCCGGCTGGACGACGACACCCGCGACCTGGTCCTCAGCGTCATGTCCGACACCGGCCACGGACAGTTCGCGGTCGACAAGGTCCGCCAGGCCATCGAGGCCGACCCGCGGGCCGGCGGCCGGCTCGCCCTGTGGGGCCGGCGGCTGATGGGCGAGGCGCTCAGCCAGGCCCAGCGGGTCGTCGCCGAGCGGGACGCGCTCTCCAACCTGCTGGTCGGCGGCGTGCAGGTGCAGGGCTTCGACCTGGTCGAGGTCGGCAAGATGTTCAACCGGATCACCGAGGCGCACACCCGGCGGATGGCCGCCCTCGGCCTGGCCTCCTGACGCGCCTCAGGCGGGCCGGTGCCGCCGCGGCGCGCGGTGGGCGCCGGCCCGGTGCGGGTGGTGCCGGTGCGCCGGGGCCCGCCCGGCGGCGAGGTCCGGCCGGGCCAGCAGCGAGGTGACCACCCCCGCGGCCAGCGCCGAGAACGCCACCGCGGCCACCGGTCGGCGACCGTCCAGGCAGAAGTGCGCCACCACCCCGCCGAGCAGCGCCGAGGCCAGGGCCGTCCCCACCACCAGCGGGCGGGAGGCCCGGTAGTACCCCGGCAGGCCCAGCAGCGCGGCCGAGGCCGCGGCCAGGCCGACCAGGACGAAGACGAGCGATTCGACCAGCACGGCGGCCTCCCCGGGGGTACGGGCGTGCGGCACCGGTGCCGCACCTGTCGCCGTACCCAGGCCGACCTGCCCGTACACGCGACGGTGCCCCGCTCCCTGGTGGGAAACGGGGCACCGGACGGACCTGCTCGCGGCGGCTCAGGCGGTGCCGAAGCCCACCTTGCGGGCGGCCGACTCGCCGATCTCCACGTACGCCAGGCGCTCGGCCGGGACGATGACGCGACGGCCGTGCTCGTCGGTGAGCGAGAAGAGCTTGGTGGAGCCCTCCAGCGCCTTCGCGACCGCGCTCTGGACCTCATCGGCAGTCTGCGAGCTCTCGATCACGATTTCGCGCGGCGCGTTCTGCACGCCGATCTTGACCTCCACGGCTTCCGTCCCTCCGGGTTGGCAGTCTCCACGCGCGGCGACGGACCGCCTGGGACAAGCGGTCACGGCGACCGCGCCGTACGGCTTCACCATAGAGCACCCGATCACCGCCCAGGCGAAGGTCAGCGGATCGTTCAGCGCTGGGCGGAACCCTCCGGCGGGAGGTCGCCCGGGTGCATCGGGAAGCCCTTGAGCCCCCGCCACGCCAGGCTGGCGACCAGCCGCACCGCCTCGTCGCGCGGGATCTCCAGCCCCTGCGACAGCCAGTACCGGGCGGTGATCTGGGCCAGGCCGCAGACCCCGGCCGCCAGCAGCTTGGACTCCGCCTCCGGCAGGTCGGTGTCCTCCTGGATCACCTGGCTGACCAGCGTCGCGCTCGCCTCCGAGGCCCGCTCCACCCGCTCGCGCACGGCCGGCTCGTTGGTCAGGTCCGACTCGAAGACCAGCCGGAACGCGCCCGACTCGCTGGAGACGTAGTTGAAGTACGCCTCCATCGTCGCGGCCACCCGCAGCTTGTTGTCGGTGGTGGTGCCCAGCGCCTCGCGGGTCGACTCGACCAGGGCGTCGCAGTGCTTGTCCAGCAGCGCCAGGTAGAGCTCCAGCTTCCCGGGGAAGTGCTGGTAGAGCACCGGCTTGCTCACCCCGGCGCGGTCGGCGATGTCGTCCATGGCGGCCGCGTGGTAACCCTGCGCGACGAACACCTCCTGGGCGGCACCGAGCAGTTGTTCACGGCGGGCGCTTCGCGGCAGGCGGGCACCGCGCGGGCGCTCCTGCGCCTCCTGGATGGCCGTCACGGCGCTCCTCACTTCGGGGTTCTTCGGGGCTGGCAAGAGGGCCGATTCTACTTTTCGGTAACCGCGCCCGCCCCTGGCGAAGGCGAGAAAAGCAGTCCGGCCGCTTGTCAGGAGCCCACAATACGGCGCTGACCTCGGCGTCGGCAGTGGTGCGACGAGGGAGGCGAGGAGGGAGGGGACGGGCGGACGGGACGGGGGCCGGGAAGGCCGGACCGCCCCCGCCGCCCCCGACCGGGCCTCACTACCATCGTCCACCATGAGCAGCGCTGAGCAGCAGGTACGTACGGTCGAGGTCCCCGGCGCGGTGCTCGCGGTGCACCGGCCCGCCGAGGCGGGCGGCGCCGACGGGCGCGAGCCCGGACTCTTCGTGCACGGCCTGGGCGGCTCGGCCGGCAACTGGACCGCGCTGATGGACCGGCTCTCCGGCCTCGTCGACGGCGAGGCCGTCGACCTTCCCGGCTTCGGCCGCTCCGGCCCGCCCGCCGACGGCAACCTCAGCCTCTCCGGCCACGTCCGCGCCGTCATCGGCTACCTGGAGGCCGCCGGCCGCGGCCCCGTCCACCTCTTCGGCAACTCGCTCGGCGGCGCCGTCTCGGTCCGGCTCGCGGCGCTGCGCCCCGACCTGGTCCGCAGCCTCACCCTGGTCTCGCCCGCGCTGCCCGAACTGCCCCCGCAGCGCTCCGCCTGGCCCACCGGCCTGCTCGCCCTGCCCGGACTGCCCGCCCTGCTGCGCCGGCTGCCGGCCGGGCGGCGCGACGCCGAGGCGGCCACCGAGGACCTGCTGCGCCTGGTCTACGGCGACCCGGCCGCCCTGAGCCCGACCGCCCGCGCCGAGGCGGTGGCCGAGTACCGGCACCGGATGGCGCAGCCGCACGCGATGCCGGCCCTGGTCGGCTCGGCCCGCGGCATCGTCTCCGCCTACACCGAGCGCGGCGACCAGGCGCTGTGGCGGCAGGCCGAGCAGGTCGCGGCGCCGGTGCTGCTGGTGTACGGGCTGCGCGACAAGCTGGTCGCCTACCGCTCCGCCCGGCGGGCCTGCGCGGCCTTCGCCGACGCCCGGCTGCTGGTGCTGCCCGAGTCCGGGCACGTGGCGATGATGGAGCACCCCGACGCGGTCGCCCGGGCCGTGCGCGAGCTGATCGCGGACACCGCCCGCTGAGCCTCGGGCGGTGCCGGAGCGGTGCCGGAGCGGTGCCGGGGCGGTACCGGGGCGGTGCCGGGCGGTGCCGGAGCGCCGTATAGCGCCCGCTAACGGCCCGGTCAGGTGCGAGGTCACGGCGGTTCACTCGTTCAGGTGGCAGCCAGGCATGTGACCGATGGATCGCCCCGGGCCGGTCCTACCTTTCTGCTGCCGGACCGAACAGGTGTGGGGGAGGACCGCTGACGCCGGAGCACCCGGCGCACGGCCCGAGCAAGCGTCCCGGCGTACGGCCCCGCGGCTCCCGTGGCCCCCGCCCAGGGGGCGTCCCAGGGGTGCGGGGGGCGGTCGGCGCTGACCGAGGCTGCCGGCACCGCCCCCGCTCCGAGGCAGAAGGAGGACTCCCGTGCGCGTCGCGCTGCTCACCGAGGGTGCCCGTCCGCATCCCGACCGTGGTGCCGGGGCCTGGTGCGAGCGGCTGGCCGAGGGCCTGCCGGAGCACGAGTTCGAGCTGTACCTGCTCACCGGCCCGGACGGCCCCGGCCCCGGCGCTCGGCCCTCGCCCGCCTGGCACGGCGCCCACCACCTCGCGCTGTGGGGCCGCCGGCCGCGCGGCCGGGCCCCCGGGGCGCTGCGCAGACGCCAGTACGCCCGGGCGTACGAGGAGCTGGTACGGGCGCTGGTGCTGCCGGGGGAGCGGGCCGGCTTCGGGGCCGGGCTGTACCGGCTGGCGGCGCTGGCCCGGGAGGACGGCGGCACCCTGCCCGCCTTCCTCGCCTCCGCCCACGCCCGCCGGGTGCTGGAGCGCACCTGGCGGCTGCCCGGCGCGAACACCTCGGCCGGACAGCCGCTGGTCCGCGACGTGCTGGTCGCCGCCGACCTGCTGGAGCAGTGCCTGCGCCCGCTCTCCGCGCCCTGGTACGGCACCGGCCCCGGCGGCCTCGGCACCGCCGACCTGTGCCACGTGGTCGGCGGCGGCCCGGCCGCGCTCCCCGCCCTGGTCGCCCGGCAGCTGCACGGGGTGCCCTTCGTGGTCACCGAGCACGGCCTGCACCTGCGCGAGCAGTACCTCGGCTACCGCGAGGCGCCGTACCGGTGGCCGGTCCGGGCGCTGCTGCTGTCCTTCTTCCGGGCGCTCACCGAGGAGACCTACCGGCAGGCCGCGATACTCACCCCGGGCAGCGCCCACGACCAGCAGTGGCAGCGCCGCTGCGGGGCCGATCCGGCGCGCACCCGGGTCGTCTACGAGGGCACCCCGGCGGTGGACCGCCCGGCCGCCGGGCCGGAGCCGGAGCGGCCCACCCTGGTCTGGGCGGGCCCGCTGGAGCCGGGGCGGGACGCCGAACTGGCGCTGCACGCCTTCGCCCGGGTCCGCGCCGAACTGCCCGCGGCCCGGCTGGTGCTGTACGGCGAGGAGGCGGCCCCCGGCTACCGGGCGCACTGCGCGGCCGTCGCCGAACGGCTCGGGGTGAGCGCGGCGGTGGACTTCGCCGGCCGGCCCGGCTCGCTCGCCGAGGCCTGGCAGGGCGGCACGGTGGCGGTCTTCTCCGCGCTCTCCCAGCGCAGCCCCCGGCTGCTCGCCGACGCCATGCTCAGCGGCCGAGCGGTGGTCTCCACCGACGTCGGGGTGGCCCGCGAGGTGGTCGGTCCGACCGGGCTGCTGGTGCCCGCCCGCGACCCGCGCGCGCTGGCCGGGGCCTGCCTGGCGCTGCTGCGCGACGAGGAGCGGCGCTCCCGGCTCGGCCTGGCGGGGCGGCTGCGGGCGCAGGAACGCTTCGCCGTCGAACCGGTGACCGGTGCCTTCCGGGAGATCTACCTGGAACTGGTCTCGCAGTACCCCGCCTTCCCCGAGGGCGGCGGGGCGGGCCAGGGCGGCCGGGCGCCACGCCCGTTCGCGCGCCCCGCCGAGTACTGGCTCAGCGACGGCCCGGCCGGCGGCCCCGTCGGCGGCCGGGCCGAGCACGGGGATGAGGACCGGGACGGGCCCGGGGACGAGGACCGGGAGGACGGCCGGGAGGACGGCGCCGCCGCCCCCGGGCCGTACGCCGAGCACGCGGACGGGGCGCTCGCGCCGGGACCGCGCCGCCGGGCCGGGCAGCTCGCCGCCCTGACGGTGCTCGCCGAACCGCCGGCCCGCCCCGATCCGGCGCGAATCGACCAGGCCCGACCCGATCCGGCGCGCCCCGTCGGCCCCGCCCTCGCGGAGGCCGTCTGATGTCCGGCCCCGCAGTCAGTGCCGACCCGGTGCGCGAGCTGATGGCCGAGCACCGGGACCTGTGCGAGCGCGCCGTCGACCCGCTGGAGATCGCCGCCGGGCTGGAGGAGGCCGGGCTCGGCCCGGACGCCGCGGCGCGCTGCCGCCACGCCGACCTGTTCTCGCTGGCCGAGGAGCTGTACGCCCGGGTGCCCCGGCGGCCGCCGCCGCCCGAGCCGCCCGAACCGCGGCACTGCGCGGCCGCCGCCCGGGCGGCGCTGACCGCCGCCGCGCTGGCCGCGTTGCCCTGCGCCGCGGTGGCCGCGTTCGGCGCCCGCTGGCCGGTGCTGCTGCCCGCCGCCGTCCCGCTGGTGCTGCTGCCCGCGCTGACCGGAACCGCCCCGGCCGAGCCCGCCCCGCCGCCGTGCGGCCCGCCCTGCCCGGCCGAGCTCGGCCCGGCCAGCACCCCGCCCGCCGGCTCCCGGCCGCGCCCCGCCGCGCTCGGCCACGGGCTGGGCCTGGCCGCGCTGCTGCTGCTCCCGCTGGCGGCGCCGGGCCCGGACCGGCCGCTGGCCGCCGCCCTGGTGCTGGCCGCCGCGGTGTCGGCGGGCTCGGCGGAGCGGGCGGCCCGCTGGTACCGGCAGGTCGGCCGGGGGCACCTGGGGGCCGCCCGCACCCTGGCCGAGTTCCGGGCCCGGATGCGCCCGGTGCTGCCGGTCGCGGTCGCGCTGCACCTGGCCGTGCTCGCGGTGCTCAGCTACGCCGCGCTGGCCGTCCTCGCGGTGGTCGCGCCGCGCCCCGGGCCCGGCCACGGCGGCGGCCTGCTGCACCTGGCCGCCGAGCGGGCCAGCCCCGCGGCATGGGCGGCGCAGGGCGTGCTGGGCCTGCTGCTGGTGCTGCCCGCGCTGCTGGCGCGCTGCGGCCGGACCACGGCCGCCGCGCTGGGCGCCCTGGCCGGGCCCGTCGCGACGGCGGTGCCGCTCGCGCTGGGCCGCTCCTGGCCGTCGGCCGTCCTGCTGGGCGGCGGCGCGGTCGCGGCGGTGCTGCTGGCCTACGGCTGGGCGCTGCTCGGCCGGGCCGGCGCGCACCGCTGAGCCCTCCTGTCCGACCCCGTCCGACTCGCAGGACCCCGTCCGACCCGTAAGACCGTCAGACCCGTCAGATCTCGTTCGCTGTTTTTCAGTCCGCCAGGTCGTCCCCGACCTCGCTTCGTGGAAGGACGCCCCCGATGAGGGTGCTGCTGCTGGGCGCCGACGGCTTCATCGGCCGCCGGGTGACCGATCGTCTGCTGATGGACCAGGAGTTGCAGGTGACGGTGCTCGGCCGGCGCGACTCGGCCGACATCCGCTTCGACCTGACCACCGGGAGCCCGGGCGCGCTGGCCCGCTTCCTGGACGCGGTCGCGCCGCAGGTGGTGATCAACTGCGCGGGTGCCACCTACGGCAGCTCGCGGACCCTGATCCGGTCGAACACGCTGGCCGTCGCGACCGTCTGCGAGGCGATCCGGCGCAGCCGGGAGCCGGCCCGGCTGGTGCACGTCGGCTCGGCCGCCGAGTACGGGCCGGTGCCCGGCGGGGTGCCGGTGTCCGAGCAGGCCGAGCCGCGGCCGGTCGGCCCGTACGGGGTCTCCAAGCTGGCCGGGACGGAGCTGGTGCTGGCCTCGGGGCTGGACGCGGCGGTGCTGCGGGTGTTCGACGTGGTGGGCCCGGGGGCGCCGACCGCCTCGCTGTTCGGGCGCCTCGCCGAGGGGCTGCGGCGGGCGCTGGAGCGGGACGAGAACCAGGTGCGGATGCCGGACCTGTCCGGATACCGGGATTTCGTGGACGTGCGGGACGTCGCCCGGGCGATCCAGGCGGCGGCGGTCTCGGCCGCCACCGGGGTGATCAACGTGGGCAGCGGGCACGCCGTGCGGGCCCGGGACGCGGCCCAGCTGCTGGTCCGGGCGTCGGGCTTCGAGGGGTCGATCGTGGAGGAGAACCGGCAGGTCCTGCTGCCCGCGCAGGCCGCCGGGCCGGTCGGCGACCACCTGCCGGGCCACGGCCACCACTCGCCCGGGCCGTACCTGCCGGGCCACCGGGCGGAGGGGCACCGGCCGGAGGGCCGGCCCGCCCCGGGGGAGCCGGTGCCCTGGCGGCAGGCGGACGTGCGGACCGCCCGGGACCGTCTCGGCTGGCGGACACAGGTGCCGCTGGAGGAGTCGCTGGGGGACGTCTGGCTGGAGACGGCCTGTCGGGTGTGAGCGCGGTGCGGAGGAGCCCCGGGCCCGCAACCACGGGCCCGGGGCGCTCCGGGGCGTCCGGCGGGCGGTTCCACGATCCGGCGCGGCCCGTCTCGCCCATCGGACGGGCTGTCTCGGAATACCGG
The DNA here is from genome assembly GCF_044760155.1 of Kitasatospora sp. NPDC098652. Lineage (NCBI taxonomy): Bacteria > Bacillati > Actinomycetota > Actinomycetes > Kitasatosporales > Streptomycetaceae > Kitasatospora > Kitasatospora sp. NPDC098652. The sequence continues at coordinate 429,217 of NZ_JBIWAQ010000004.1, read as the reverse complement.
TGGGGCATGACACTGTTGGCCTAGAGAGCCACCTGAGTGGCGGTGCAACAACCCCGTCCGAGGCTGGCCCCGGCCGCCTGAACAAGAGACCCATCGGAGTCCCCGTGTCGTTGCCACCCCTGGTCGAGCCGGCCGACGAGCTCACCGTCGACGAGGTCCGCAGGTACTCCCGCCACCTGATCATCCCGGACGTCGGGATGGCCGGGCAGAAGCGGTTGAAGAACGCCAAGGTGCTCTGCGTCGGCGCCGGCGGCCTCGGTTCGCCCGCCCTGATGTACCTGGCCGCCGCCGGTGTCGGCACGCTGGGCATCGTCGAGTTCGACGTGGTCGACGAGTCGAACCTGCAGCGCCAGATCATCCACGGCCAGGCCGACATCGGCCGCTCCAAGGCGGAGTCCGCGCGCGACTCGGTGCGGCAGATCAACCCGTACGTCGAGGTGGTCCTGCACGAGGAGCGTCTCGACAACTCCAACGTGATGGAGATCTTCGCCGGCTACGACCTGATCGTGGACGGCACCGACAACTTCGCCACCCGCTACCTGGTGAACGACGCCGCGGTGCTGCTCGGCAAGCCGTACGTGTGGGGCTCGATCTACCGCTTCGACGGCCAGGCCAGCGTGTTCTGGGCCGAGCACGGCCCCTGCTACCGCTGCCTCTACCCGGAGGCCCCGCCGCCGGGCATGGTCCCGTCCTGCGCCGAGGGCGGCGTGCTGGGCGTGCTCTGCGCGTCCATCGGCTCGATCCAGGTGAACGAGGCGATCAAGCTGCTGGCCGGGATCGGCGACCCGCTGGTCGGCCGGCTGATGATCTACGACGCCCTGGAGATGAACTACCGCCAGGTGAAGGTCCGCAAGGACCCGAACTGCGCGGTCTGCGGCGAGAACCCGACGGTCACCGAGCTGATCGACTACGAGGCCTTCTGCGGCGTCGTGTCGGAGGAGGCGCAGGCCGCCGCCGCCGGTTCGACCGTCACCTCGAAGCAGCTCAAGCAGTGGCAGGACGACAAGGAGGACATCTACCTCATCGACGTCCGCGAGCCCGGTGAGTACGAGATCGTCAACATCCCCGGCGCGGTGCTGATCCCGAAGAACGAGTTCCTCATGGGCGACGCCCTGGAGAAGCTGCCGCAGGACCGCAAGATCGTGCTGCACTGCAAGTCGGGTGTGCGCTCGGCCGAGGTGCTGGCCGTGGTCAAGGCCGCGGGCTTCGCCAACGCCGTCCACCTGGGCGGCGGCGTGCTCGGCTGGGTGAACCAGATCGAGCCGCACAAGCCGGTCTACTAGGCCGACGTACGGCCGTACATCCGGCTGTACGGCCGGGTGTACGACTCAGGGCCCCACCGCTCGGCGGTGGGGCCCTTCGTCGTCTCCGCGTGCCGCGCTCAGAGCGCGTGCTTGCGCTGCAGCACGTTGTAGGCGATCCAGCCCGGCAGCACCGGCAGCCAGAAGGTGAGCGCCCGGTAGAGGAACACCGCCGGGGTGGCGACCGCGGGGGAGACGTCCGCGACGGTCAGGGCGCCGATCAGGGCCACCTCGACCGGGCCGATGCCGCCCGGGGTGGGGATCGCCGAGCCGGCCGCGTTGGCGGTGAGGAAGACCACCGCGACGGCCGAGAAGCTGATGTCGCCGCCGAAGGCCTGCACCGAGAAGTCCAGGCAGGCGGTGAAGGACAGGGTCAGCAGCAGGATGCCGCCGAAGCCGGTGATCAGCTTGCTGGGCGTCTGCATCAGGTCGAGCATGCGCGGCACCACGCCGAAGAACAGCGAGCGCAGCCGGCCCAGCACGAAGCGGCGCAGCGGCGCGACCGCGGCCACCACCAGGGCGAGCACGGCGGCGGTCAGCACCCCGATGATCACCGCCCGGGAGGCGGAGAGGTCGCCGTTGGTCTGGCTGCCGGTGATCAGGCCGAAGCTGAACAGCAGCAGCAGGTGCCCGGCCAGGCCCGCCAGCTGGGAGGCGCCGACCGAGGCGACCGCCTGGCCCGGGCGGATCCCGGCCTTCTGCAGGTAGCGGGTGTTGAGCGCGATGCCGCCGATCGCCGCCGGGGCGACCAGCTTCACGAAGGAGCCGGCCAGCTGGGCCGCGACGGTGCGCCGGAACGGCAGCCGCTCGGGCACGAAGCCGGTCAGGCTCATCGCGGCGGCGACGTAGCTGAACGCGGCCGCCAGCAGGGCCGCCGCCGCCCACGCCCAGTTCATCTGGGAGAGCTTGAGCTGGGCCGGCTTGATGGTGGTCAGCGCCAGGTAGGCGGCGAAGGTGAGCGCGATCACCATGATCAGGCTCTTCGGCTTGAGCCGTTCCAGCTTGGCCGGCTCCATCGGCGCTTCGGGGGCGATCTGCAGGATCTGGCCGCGGATGCGGCTGAGCAGGTCCTCGCCGGCCGCCGCGATGTCCTCCTCGGCCTGCTGCTGGGTGCGCTCGCCGGCCGCGACCTGCTCCAGCGCCCTGGCCCGGGCGGCGGCCTTGCGCTCCTTGGTGAGCCTGGCGAGGTCGATCCGGGTGGAGCGGCTCATCCCGACCGGCTGGAGCAGCGGCAGCGCCTGGGCGACCCGGTCCGCGCCGAGCACCGCGTTGGCGGTGGCGACGGCCCGCTCGGGGCCGATCCGCAGCGCGAAGGTGGTGAGCAGCTGGGCGACGTCGATACGCAGGGTCAGGTCGGTGGCGGCGATGTCGCCGCCGGAGAGGTTGACCAGGCAGGCCGTCTTGTCGTCCACCACGAGCAGCGACTCGCCGGTCAGCCGGCGGTGGGCGATCCGGCGCTCGTGCAGGGCCGCCACCGACTGCCACAGCGAGGCCATCACCAGGTCGGTGACCTCCTCGTCGGCGAGCTCGTCCAGGGTGCGGCCCTCGACGTTCTCGTACACCAGGATCGCGGCGTCCGGGCCCAGCTCGGAGGTGGCCACCAGCTGCGGCGCGCGGGCGCCCGAGGCGGCCGCCGCGTACGCGATCAGGGCCTCCTGCTCCAGCGCCTGGCGCAGCGACTGGGGGCTGCGGCGCACCGCCACCGAGCGCAGCCGCAGCCGGCGCCAGGCCCGGTAGAAGAAGCCGGAGGCCTGCTGCTCGCGGTCGATGATGTGGACGTCCAGCGGCGGGCCGTCCTGCTGGGTGACGTAGTAGCGGCGGGTGCCGCCGGGGGCGTCCGGGGCGCGGTGGGCGCCGTCCGGGGTGAAGCCGACCTTGCGCAGGCCGATCATCAGGTGCTGGCCGGTGGGCCGGATGTTGGGGGAGCCGATCGCGTACAGCGTGCCGTAGGCGACGGACCAGCCGATCAGCACGGTGAGCATCAGCGACAGCGGGGTGGTGTAGTCGCCGAGCAGCTCGGTGACCCCGCTGAAGATCACCACCACCCACAGGGCCACCCGCCAGCGCGGTCTGCTCGTCATGCCGACGGCGGTCATGTAGGCGATCACCGGGGCGAGGTAGCCGTGCACCGGGTCGGTGAGGGTGTTGTGGCTGTCCATCGGCAGCCGGGTCAGCGCGGTGCGGATGTGCTCGGAGGCGCCCTCGGCCACCCACCAGTCGATGCCCAGCGAGACGCCGTACGCGAGCACCGAGGCGAGCACGCCGTCGGCGACCCGCAGGCCGTCGCGTTTGATCAGCCGCTCGACCGCGAAGGCCAGCGGCACGGCGAGCACCGCGACGCTGGAGACCAGGCCGGTGATGGTGGACAGCACCGCGGAGAAGTGCGGCGCGTTGGTGGCGATGTCCTGCTCGATGCCGGTGGTCGTCGAGGTGGCGATGCCGGCCAGGACGAAGACGGCGACTATCCCGAAGACCCCGGCCAGGAAGCGGATCAGGTCGGACGGGCGGTGCGCGCGGGCGGCGAGCAGCGGCTCGTCGACGTCCAGGTGCGGGGCGTCGTCCAGCGGGTCGTGGTGCTCGGTCCGCGGGGCCGGCGGGGCCGGGGCGGGGACGGGCGGGGCCGGGGCGGGCGGCTCCGCCGGAGCCTCGGGGGCCTTCTCGGGCGTGGGGGTCTTGATCGTCAGGTCCTTGATCAGGGAGACTTCCGGGGTCGGCCCGGGAACGGGCCGCCCATCGGACTCGTCACCGGGCGCCGGGGGCACGACGGAGCCGGACTCGTCGGAGTCCTTGTCCACGCCCACGTCAGCCGTCCCGGTCATCTGGTCTTGTCCTCGTATCACCACTCACCGCCCCGAAGATGGTGGCATGCCCCGACCTCCCGTGCTGGACAGGGGCCGGATCGGGCGCGGCGGGTCGTTCGTACGGGGCCGCGCGCGCGTCCCTGTAAGGAAGAATGCCGCAGGTGACGGACGTAACAGACGACGGCGTCCCGGACGCCCTACCACCGTTCGCCGAACTGGTGCTCGACCTGACCGAGCGGATTCCACCCGGCCGGGTGATGACCTACGGCGACGTCGCCGAGTACCTCGGCCAGGGCGGCCCCCGGCAGGTAGGCCGGGTGATGGCCCTGTACGGCGGCTCGGTGCCCTGGTGGCGGGTGATCCGCGCCGACGGCCGGCTGCTGCCCGGCCACGAGCACCGCGCCCTCGCCCACTACGGCGAGGAGGGCACCCCGCTGCGCGAACTCGCCGACCCGCCCCGGGTCGACCTCCGGCGGGCCCGCTGGGACGGCGGGGAGAATTCACCGGATCCCGCGCGCGGCCGGGATTGACGGGGCAGGATCGTAGGCTCGATGCGGGCGGGCCCGCCGCGATCCCTCGGCGGGCCCGCCCCGGCCACGCCCTTCCGTACAACCCCAGGACCCGTTCGTGAGTTCGCCCTACCGGCTCGTGCGCAACCCGCTCGTCCAGCCCGACCCGCCCGTGCTGGACGCCTACCAGCGCGCCGTGGTCGAGCACGCCGGCGGCCCGCTGCTCGTCCTCGCCGGACCGGGCACCGGCAAGACCACCACCCTGGTCGAGGCGGTCGCCCGGCGGATCCAGGACGGCACCGACCCCGAGAAGATCCTCGTCCTCACCTTCAGCCGCAAGGCCGCCGTCGAACTGCGCGACCGGATGTCCGGCCGGCTCGGCTCCACCGCCGCCGCCCCGCAGGCCACCACCTTCCACTCCTTCTGCTACGCCCTGCTGCGCGCCCACCAGGACCCGGAGGAGTACGCCGAACCACTGCGGCTGCTCTCCGGCCCCGAACAGGACGTCATGGTCCGCGAACTGCTGGCCGGCGGCGCCGAGGACGCCCGCGACGGCCGCGGCCGGATCGCCTGGCCGCTCGACCTGCGTGCCTGCCTGACCACCCGCGGCTTCGCCGACGAAGTCCGCGCCGTGCTCGCCCGCAGCCGCGAACTCGGCCTCGGCGAGGCCGAACTCGAACGCTTCGCCCAGGGCGTCCAGCGCCCCGACTGGGCCGCCGCCGCACACTTCCTCGCCGACTACCTCGACGTGCTCGACCTGCGCGGCGTCCTCGACTACGCCGAACTCGTCCACCGCGCCGTGCTGCTCGCCGAACGCCCCGAGATCGGCGAGGACCTGCGCCGCCGCTACGAGGTCGTCTACGTCGACGAGTACCAGGACACCGACCCCTCCCAGGTCCGGTTGCTGCGCCAGCTCGCCGGCGGCGGCCGCGACCTGGTCGCCGTCGGCGACCCCGACCAGTCGATCTACGCCTTCCGCGGCGCCGACATCAACGGCATCCTCGACTTCCCGCAGGCCTTCCGCCGCGCCGACGGCACCCCCGCCGAGGTCAAGGTGCTGCGGGTCTCCCGCCGCTCCGGCGCCGTCCTGCTCGCCGCCTCCCGCGAACTCGCCCGCCGGATGCCGATGGGCCGGCTGCCCGCCGACAAACTCGCCCAGCACCGCGCCCTGCTGCCCTCCCGCGAGGGCGGCCGGGTCGAGGTGTACACCTACCCCACCCCCGGCGCCGAGCTCGACTCGATCGCCGACCTGCTGCGCCGCGCCCACCTGGAGGACGGCGTGCCCTGGGGCGAGATGGCCGTGCTGGTCCGGGCCGGCACCCGCTCCATCCCCGGGGTGCGGCGGGCCCTCGGCGCGGCCGGCGTCCCGCTGGAGATCGACGGCGACGACCTGCCGCTGCGCGAGGAACCCGCCGTCGCCCAGCTGCTGCTCGCCCTGCGGGTCTGCGCCGAGCAGGCCGCCCGCGACAAGCAGGCCCTCCTCGACATCCCCGGCCCGCACACCGCCGGTCCGTACGCCGCCGACCCGCACGCCGCCGATCCGCTCACCGAGGAGCTGGCCCACGCCCTGCTCACCGGCCCGCTCGGCGGCCTCGACGGCTCCGACCTGCGCCGCCTCGGCCGCGCCCTGCGCGAGGAGGAGCGCGCCGCCCTGCGCGCCGACGGCCTCCCCCACGTCGCCCCGCGCCCGGCCGGCGTACTGATCCGGGAGGCCCTCGCCGAACCCGAGCGGCTGGTCGCCCTCGACCCGGCCACCGCCCGCCGCGCCCGCGACCTCGGCACCCTGCTGCGCAAGGTCCGCGAACTGCTGGCCGGCGGCTGCACCGCCGAGGAGGCCCTGTGGGAGCTGTGGGACGGCAGCCGCCGCTGGCGCGAACGCCTGGAGCGCGCCGCCCTGCGCGGCGGCGCCGCCGGCCGCAACGCCGACCGCGACCTGGACGCGCTGTGCGCCCTGTTCGAGACCGCCGCCCGCGCCGAGGAGCAGGTCACCGGCCACCGCAGCGCCCTCGACCTGCTCGCCGAACTCGAAGCCCAGGACATCGCCGCCGACACCCTCACCGTCCGCACCGTCCGCCCCGAGGCGGTGCGGCTGATGACCGCCCACCGCTCCAAGGGCCTGGAGTGGCGCCTGGTCGTCGTCGCCGGCGTCCAGGACGGCCTCTGGCCGGACCTGCGCCGCCGCGGCTCCCTCCTGGAGGCCGACCGGATCGGCCGCGACGGCCTCGCCGAACCGCTCTCCCCGGCCGCCCTGCTCGGCGAGGAACGCCGGCTCTTCTACGTCGCCGCCACCCGCGCCAAGGAACGGCTGATCGTCACCGCCGTCAAGGCGCCCGCCGACGACGGCGACGAGCCCTCCCGCTTCCTGCGCGAGCTCTACCGCGAGGACGTCGACCCGCGCACCGGCAAGGTGGTGCGCCGCACCCCGCCGGTCACCGTCGAGGACGTCACCCACCGCCCGCGCCGCCCGCTCTCGGTGGCCGCCCTGGTCGCCGAACTGCGCGCCGTCACCGTCGACCCCACCCGCTCGCCGGAACTGCGCCGCGCCGCCGCCGAACGCCTCGCCACCCTGGCCGCCGCCACCGACGAGGACGGGCTGCCGCTGGTGCCCGCCGCCCACCCCGACCGCTGGTGGGGCCTGGACGACGCCACCACCGCCCCCGAGCCGCTGCGCAGCGCCGACGCGCCCGTCCGGCTGTCCGGCAGCGGCCTGGAGCAGCTGGAGAACTGCTCGCTGCAGTGGTTCCTCGACAAGGAGGTCAAGGCCCGCGCCCCCGGCACCGCCGCCCAGGGCTTCGGCAACGTGGTGCACGCCCTCGCCGACGAGGTCGGCTCCGGCCGTACCCCCGCCGACCTCGCCGTCCTGATGGCCCGCCTGGACACCGTCTGGGACGCCCTCGCCTTCGACGCCCCCTGGAAGTCCCAGCAGGAGAAGGGCGAGGCCCGCACCGCCCTGGAGCGCTTCCTCAACTGGCACGTCCTGGAGCGCGGCCGCGACCTGGTCGCCACCGAGCACGGCTTCGACGTCACCCTCGACGTCGGCGGCGTCTCGGTGCGCATCCGCGGCTCGATGGACCGGGTCGAGAAGGACCACGCCGGACGCGCCTACGTGGTCGACTTCAAGACCGGCAAGCAGATCCCCACCGACAAGTCGCTGCCCGAGCACAAGCAGCTCGCCGTCTACCAGCTGGCCGTCCGGGCCGGCGCCCTCAACGAGCTGCCCGGCTTCACCGAGCACCCGCCGGCCACCGGCGGCGCCGAGCTCGTCCACCTGCGCGAGGCCGCCGCCAAGGCGGACCCGGACGCCCCCAAGGTGCAGCGGCAGGAGCCGCCCGAGGGCGAGCCGTGGATCGAGAACCTGCTCGCCGAGGCCGCCGGCAAGGTCCTCGCCGAACGCTTCGTCCCGCAGACCGGCGGCGGCTGCGACCGCTGCTCCTTCCGCCGCAGCTGCTCCGCCCAGCGGGACGGGGCGCAGCTCGTCGAGTAGCGGCTCTGCGCGAGGCTCGGTGAGGGGGGCTCGGCGCAGGTGGGGCGGGCGGGGAACGGGCGGGCGACGCCCGGACCGGGAATGTCCGCCGTTCCGGTTACGGTTGCGGGGTGACCGCCGTGCTCAGCCATCCCGACCAGCTCAAGGAGCTGCTGGGCATCCCGTTCAACCGGGAACAGATGGCGGCCATCGGCGCCCCCCTCACCCCCGCCGTGATCGTGGCCGGGGCCGGCTCCGGCAAGACCACCGTGATGGCCGCCCGGGTCGTCTGGCTGGTCGGCTCCGGCGCCGTCCGGCCCGAGGAGGTGCTCGGCCTCACCTTCACCAACAAGGCCGCCGGCGAACTCGCCGAACGCGTCCGCACCGCCCTGCTCCGAGCCGGCGTCGCCGACCGGGACGAGGGCGAGCCGCTCGGCGAACCCGAGATCTCCACCTACCACGCCTTCGCCGGGCGCCTGCTCAAGGAGCACGGCCTGCGGATCGGCATCGAGCCGGACGTGCGGCTGCTCGCCGACGCCACCCGCTTCCAGCTCGCCGCCAAGGTGCTGCGCACCGCCCGCGGCCCCTTCCCCGCCCTCACCGGCACCTTCGCCAACCTGGTCGCCGACCTCACCGCCCTGGACGGCGAACTCGCCGAGCACCTGGTCGAGCCCGCCGCCCTGCGCGCCCACGACGAGCAGCTGCTCGACACCCTCGCCACCGTCAAGCTCGGCAACGACGACCTGCGGGCCGTCCCCGCCACCGCCCGCGCCCGGCTGGAACTGCTGCGCCTGGTCGAGGAGTACCGCCGCCGCAAGCAGAGCGCCGGGCTGATGGACTTCGGCGACCAGATAGCCGCCGCCGCCCGCCTCGCCCAGCAGCGCCCCGAGGTCGGCGAACTGCTCCGCGGCCAGTACCGGGTCGTCCTGCTGGACGAGTACCAGGACACCTCCGTCGCCCAGCGCCTGATGCTCGCCGGCCTGTTCGGCGCGGGCCCCGAGGGCGCGGGCCGCGCGGACGTAGGCCCCGAGGGCGCGGGCCCCGAGGGCGCGGGCCCCGAGGGCGCGGGCCCCGAGGACGCGGGCGCCGGGGGCGCAGCCCGGCCCGGCCGGGGCGGCGGCCACCCGGTGACCGCCGTCGGCGACCCCTGCCAGGCCATCTACGGCTGGCGCGGCGCCTCCGTCGCCAACCTCGACGACTTCCCCCGGCACTTCCCGAAGGCCGACGGCCGCCCCGCCGACCGCTACGCGCTCAGTGAGAACCGCCGCAGCGGCGGCCGGCTGCTCGCCTTCGCCAACGAGCTCGCCGCCCCGCTGCGCGCCATGCACGAGGGCGTCGAGGCGCTGCGCCCGGCCCCCGGCGCCGAACAGGACGGCTTCGTACGGGCCGCGCTGCTGCCCACCCACGCCGAGGAGGTCGACTGGCTCGCCGACTCGATCGCCCACCTGGTGCGCACCGGCACCGCGCCCGGCCGGATCGCCGTGCTCTGCCGGGGCGGCGCGGCCTTCCCCGACATCCACGCCGCGCTCGTCGCCCGCGAGGTCCCGGTCGAGGTGGTCGGCCTCGGCGGGCTGCTGCACCTGCCCGAGGTGGCCGACCTGGTGGCGGTCTGCGAGGTGCTCCAGGACCCGACCGCCAACGCCGCCCTGGTGCGCCTGCTGATCGGCCCGCGCTGGCGGATCGGCCCGCGCGACCTCGCCCTGCTCGGCCGCCGGGCTGCCGAACTGGTGCGCACCGAGCGGCCCGAGGGCGTGGCGGCGCTGGCCGCGGCCGTCGCCGAGGCCGACCCCACCGAGGTGGTCTCGCTGGCCGACGCCGTGGAGACCTTCCTCGACGCGGACCAGCCCGACGACCTGCCGTTCTCCGCCGAGGCCAGGGTGCGCTTCGCCCGGCTCGCCGCCGAACTGCGCGAGCTGCGCCGCTCGCTGGCCGACCCGCTGATGGACGTGCTGCACCGGGTGCTGACCGTCACCGGCCTGGAGGTCGAGCTGTCCGCCTCCCCGCAGGCGCTGGCCGCCCGCCGGCGGGAGACCCTGCACGCCTTCCTGGACGTCGCCGCCTCCTTCGCCGACCTCGACGGCGACCCGGGCCTGGCCGCCTTCCTGGGCTTCCTGCGCGCCGCCCAGGAGTACGAGCGCGGCCTGGACAGCAGCCTGCCCGGCGGCGAGGACACCGTGAAGGTGCTCACCGCGCACAAGTCCAAGGGCCTGGAGTGGGACGTGGTGGCCGTCCCCGGCCTGGTGAAGGGCGCGTTCCCCTCCGGTAGCCCGCGCGAACGCTGGACCAGCACCAAGCGCGTGCTCCCGCACGCCCTGCGCGGCGACGCCGCGACCCTGCCCGACGTGCGCGGCGGCTGGACGTCCAAGTCGATGGCCGCGTTCAAGAAGGAGCTGGCCGAGCACTCCGGCACCGAGGAACTGCGCCTGGGCTACGTCGCGTTCACCCGCCCCCGCGCCCTGCTGCTGGCCTCCGGGCACTGGTGGGGGCCGAGCCAGAAGACCGTCCGCGGCCCGTCCGCATTCCTGGAGCAGCTGCGCGCCCACTGCGAGCGGCCCGGCGCGGGCGAGGTCGAGCACTGGGCCGAGCAGCCGGAGAAGGGTGCCCAGAACCCGGCGCTGACCGCCGCCGTCGAGCACCCCTGGCCGCTGCCGCTGGACCCGGCCGCCCAGCACGCCCGCCGCCGGGTCGCCGAGGTGGTGCGCGGCCGGCTGGCCGGACGGCCCGCCGCCGAGGCGGAACCCATGGCCGTCGAGGACCAGCGCCAGGTCGCCTCCTGGGACCGCGACCTGACCGCGCTGCTGGGGGAGTTGGAGCGCTCCCGGCGCACCGCCCGCGAGGTGCCGCTGCCCCCCTCGCTGTCCGCCACCCAGCTGCTGCGCCTGGCCGCCGACCCGGACGGCTTCGCGCACGAGCTGGCCCGGCCGATGCCGCGCCCCCCGCAGCCCGCCGCCCGGCGCGGCACCCGCTTCCACGCCTGGGTGCAGTCCCGGATCGAGCCGCTGCTGCTGATCGAGCCCGGCGCGCTGCCCGGCGCCGACGACGACGGCATCGAGGACGAGCGGGACCTGGAGCAGCTCAAGGAGGCGTTCCTGCGCACCCCGTACGCCCACCGCCGGCCGTACCGGGTGGAGGCCCCGTTCCAGCTGGTGCTCGCGGGCCGGGTGGTGCGCGGCCGGATCGACGCGGTCTACCGGGACGGTGACGGGGTGTCGGAATCCAGTGGTGCGTCACGCTACGAAGTGGTGGACTGGAAGACCCACCGGGAGGAGACCGCCGACCCGCTGCAGCTCGCGGTCTACCGGCTGGCCTGGGCGGAGCAGGCGGGCGTTGATCCCGAGCAGGTCACGGCGTCGTTCCTGTACGTCCGCAGCGGACGGATCGTACGTCCGGAGCGACTTCCCGACCGAAAAGAGTTGGAACGGCTCCTGATCGGGAACAGTGACTAATGAGTCACGCAGAGCACCCAAGTCATCGCGCCGACGTCCGAAACCTGTGCGTCGTGCACGTTTCGCGCCTATTGTGGGGTCGGTAACCGGTCAACCCCCGTACTCCGGCCGCCGGCGAGGCCCGCATTCCCTAACCCTCAGTCATCGCCGCAGGTGCCCACGGGCATCGGCGTCTTCCGCTGGAGAGACCGAAGTTGAGCGCGACCGGATGGATCAGAGAGCGGTTCACCGGGCCGACCCCGGGACCCGCACCGGGCACGACCGGCACCTGGCCGAGGACGGCGCTCGCGCTGCCCTTCCTCGGCATGGCGCTGATCGTCGTCCTCGACTACCTCAGCGGCACCGAGGTGACGGTCGAACCCGCCCTCACCGCCGTACCCGCGCTGGCCGCCGTGGTCAGCCACCGCACCTGGTACCCGCTCGTCATCGGCCTGGGCACCGAGGCGGCGGCCTTCCTGATGGCCTTGCGCAGCAACGCGCTCGGCGAGTCCGTGCACACCGCCAGCGTCATCGCGATCCTGCTGGTCGCCACGATCGGCTGGGTCAGCGCCACCCTGCGACTGCGCCAGGAACGCGCCCTGGCCGACGCCCAGTTGGTCGCCTCGATCGCCCGCCGGGTGCTGCTGCGGCCCGTCCCCGAACGGGTCGGCAGCGTGCGCGCCGCCGTCCACTACGAGGCCGCCGCCGCCCACGCCCGGATCGGCGGCGACCTGTACGAGGTCGTCAACACCCGGCACGGGGTACGGGCCGTGGTCGGCGACGTCCGCGGCAAGGGCCTCGGCGCGGTCGAGACCGCCGCCGCCGTCCTCGGCGCCTTCCGCGAGGCCGCCCACCAGGAGCCCGCCCTCGACCGGGTGGCCGGCTGGCTGGCCGTCAGCCTCGACCGGGCCCTGCACGAGAACGACCACCCCGGCGTGGAGGAGGAGTTCGTCACCCTGGTCCTGATCGGGGTCGGACCGGACGGCGCCGCCGAACTCGTCAACTGCGGCCACCCCGCGCCGCTGCTGCTCCGCGGCGGCCTGGTCCACCCACTCGAACTCGCCGAGACCGTACCGCCGTTGGGCGTGCTCGACCCGGCCGACGTGCGCCCCCCGGTGCACCGGGTACCGCTGCTGGCCGGCGACCGGGTGCTGCTGTTCACCGACGGGGTGATCGAGGCCCGCGACCGCTCCGGCACCTTCTACCCGCTCGCCGAGCGCTTCCCGCGCTGCGCCGACGGCCGCCCCGCGGACGTCCTGCAGCGGCTGCACGAGGACGTGGTGCGCCACGTCGGGCGCCAGCTCGGCGACGACGCGGCCATGCTGCTCCTGCAGTACGACCCGACCCAGCCCGCCCTCGCCCACCTGCCCCAGCAGGCCGACGCCCTGGTCAAGCGCTAGCCAGGGCGCTTTACAGCGACACCCGGACCAGCAGCGGCCGGTGGTCCGACACCCCGGCGTGCGGCGCCGCCGCCGGGCCCACCACGGCCCGCGGCACGCCGACCGCCAGCACGTGGTCGAACTGCACCGCCGGCCGGTGCGCCGGATAGGTCGGCGTGCGCGCCAGGTCGTACCAGCCCTGCAACCGGGCCCGCGGCTCGCGCACCCGCCGCCGGCGCGCGGTGCCCAGTGCGGCGCCCAGCGCCGGCCGGGCCCGCCGGGCCGCCCGCAGCTCCCGCACCCGCACCCGCGGCGCGGTGCGCTCCAGCGCCGTCGCCCCGCCCAGTACCGTGCGCGGCACCGCGCCGATCAGGTTGAAGTCCCCCAGCACCAGGTACGGCTGCGGCAGGTCGGCGATCCAGCGCCGGATCCCGGCCAGCTGCGCCATGTTCCAGCCCGGCACGAAGGACAGGTGCGCGGCCACCACCGTGAACGGGCCGCGCTCGCCCTCCAGTACGGCCGCCAGCGCGGCCCGGGGCTCGTCCGGCACCGGGGTCAGCCCGCGCCGCCCGGCCACCCGCAGCGGCAGTCCGAACGGAGCGGGGGCGAACCGGCGGGCCCGCCAGTGCCGCACCGGCAGCCTGGTCAGCAGCGCCGTGCCGTACGAGGGCGGGGCGCCGTCGCCGATCTCGGCCGGCCCGTACACCCGCAGCCCGTCCGGCCCGGACGGCTCCCGCACCCAGCCGGCCACCGGCGCCGGGCGCCCGTGCAGCGCGGCGGCGAAGCGCCAGTCGCCGGCGCCCATCGCCGCGGCCGCCACCGCCGCCTGGTCGGTGCCGCCCGAGCGCGCCTGGTGCCGGTCCACCTCCTGGAGGGCCAGCACGTCGGCGTCCAGCGCGGCCACCGCCTCGGCCAACGGGGCGCCCGCGTCGGCCGGGTAGGGCAGCGGGGTGCCGTCCGGGCCGAGCGGCTGGCCGTGCAACAGGTTGAAGGTGGCGATGCGCAACTGGCTCACACCGCACGACGGTACCGGAGGGGGCGCGGCTTGAGGCCGTGGGGCATACCGGGTATACATACTGAGTATGTCCATCCGTCACGGTCTGCTCGCCCTGCTCGACCAGGGCCCCCGCTACGGCTACCAGCTGCGCACCGAGTTCGAGGCGCGCACCGGCGCCACCTGGCCGCTCAACGTCGGGCAGGTCTACACCACCCTGTCCCGCCTGGAGCGCGACGGCCTGGTCGAGGCCGCCGGGGAGGACGAGGAGGGCCACCAGTTCTACGCCGTCACCGACGCCGGCCGCGCCGAACTGCGGGCCTGGTTCGACACCCCGGTGCCCCGCACCAACCCCCCGCGCGACGAACTGGCCATCAAACTCGCGATGGCCGTGACCGTCCCCGGGGTGGACGTCTCCGGCGTCGTCCAGGGTCAGCGCCGGCACAGCATCAAGGCCCTCCAGGACTACACCCGGCTCAAGGGCCGCGCCCTCGCGGGCGAGACCAGACCCGGCGCCGTGCCCTCCGAGAGCAACGAACTCGCCTGGCTGCTCGTCCTCGACCAGCTGATCTTCCAGACCGAGGCCGAGATCCGCTGGCTCGACCACTGCGAGACCCGGCTCGCCCAGCAGGCCGAACTCCGGCAGGCCGAGGCCGCCGAAGCCGCCCGCGACGGCGCCGCGAAACCCAAGCGGCTCGGCCGCCGCACCCGCGCCTGACGCGGACCCGCGCCCGGGCAGTGCTGCCCGCACCCGCGCCTGAGGCGTACCCACGCCTGAGCCGCACTCGCGCCCGAGCAGCCCGCGCCGAGCCGCACCCGCGCCCCGGCGGCGCCCGGCCACCCGACACCGGCCGGCGCCCCGGCGGCGCCCCACCCGTAACCAGCCGTACCCAGCACAAGGGGGGAACCGTGTCCCACACCCAACAGCCCCGGCCGACACCGGTGCTGCACCTGGAGAACGTCACCCGCGTCCACGGCCAGGGCGCCGCCGAGGTCCAGGCCCTGCGCGGCGTCGACCTCAAGGTCCACCCCGGCGAGTTCGTCGCCGTCATGGGCCCCTCCGGCTCCGGCAAGTCCACCCTGCTCACCCTGGCCGGCGGCCTCGACAGCCCGACCACCGGCCAGGTCCTGGTCGAGGGCGTCGCCCTCGGCGGGCTCACCCGCAAGAAGCTCGCCCAGGTCCGCCGCCGCTCCATCGGCTACGTCTTCCAGGACTACAACCTGATACCGGCCCTCACCGCCGCCGAGAACATCTCGCTGCCGCGCGAACTCGACGGCGTCTCCGCCCGCGCCGCCCGCCGCGAAGCCCTCGCCGCCCTGGAGGAGCTCGGCATCCCCGAACTCGCCGACCGCTTCCCCGACGACATGTCCGGCGGCCAGCAGCAGCGCGTCGCCATCGCCCGCGCCCTGATCGGCGACCGACGCCTCGTCCTCGCCGACGAACCCACCGGCGCCCTCGACTCCACCACCGGCGAAGCCGTCCTCGCCGTGCTGCGCGCCCGCTGCGACGCCGGAGCCGCCGCCATGATGGTCACCCACGAGGCCCGGCACGCCGCCTGGGCCGACCGCGTCGTCTTCCTGCGCGACGGCCGGATGGTCGACGAGTCCGTCAGCCAGGACGCCGCCAGCCTGCTCGTCAGCGCCGCCGCCAACAGCCAGGCCGCCGGCAGCGAGCAGGTGGACGAGTGAAGCCCAGCGCCTGGCGGCTCGCCCTGCGCATCGCCCGCCGCGACGCCCTGCGCGCCAAGGGCCGCAGCGCCCTGGTCGTCGCCATGGTCGCGCTGCCCGTCCTCGGCGTCACCGGCGCCGACGTGTTCTTCCGCAGCGCCACCCTCGAACCCGCCGAACGCGTGGTCCGCACCATGGGCCGCGCCGACGCCCGCCTGGAGATGACCGACCGCGGCGGCTCCGTCCTGCAGGCCCCCGACCCGAGCGACCAGTCCTACCGCGTCATCAACCCCAAGTACGAGGCCAAGGACGGCGCCGCCCCGCAGTACACCCCCGCCCAGCAGCGCTCCCGCGACACCGAACCCGCCCTGCTCGCCCAGCAGTTGCTGCCGCCCGGCAC
Organism: Kitasatospora sp. NPDC098652; assembly: GCF_044760155.1. Taxonomy (NCBI): domain Bacteria; kingdom Bacillati; phylum Actinomycetota; class Actinomycetes; order Kitasatosporales; family Streptomycetaceae; genus Kitasatospora; species Kitasatospora sp. NPDC098652. The sequence continues at coordinate 413,277 of NZ_JBIWAQ010000004.1, read as the reverse complement.
CACCCTGGTGCCCCACGTCGAAGGCCCGCAGGCCGCCGCCAGTAGCACCGCGGGCCTGCTCACCACCCGCACCGGCGAGGCCGACCTGACCGACCCGGTCTGGCACGGCCTGGTCGACGTGGTCGAGGGCAGCGCCCCCGTGAACGACCAACAGGCCGCCGTCACCCGCGAGTTCCTCAACCGCTCCGGCCTGCGGATCGGCGACCGCACCACCGTCCGCGGCCTGGAGTCCAGCCCCTTCACCATCACCGCCGTCGTCGAGTACCCCGGCGACCTCAAGAACACCGAGATCCTCGCCCGCCCCGGCACCCTGGTCGGCAGACTCCCGAACGCCGGCCCGGACCAGGGCCGCGACTCCGACCCCGCCGCCCGCTGGCTGGTCAAGCTCCCGGCCGGCGCCGCCCTCGACTGGGCGAAGGTCACCGAACTCAACGGCTACGGCTTCCTCGTGGCCTCCCGCACCGTCATGCTCGACCCGCCCCCGCGCGCCGAGGTGCCCTACTACACCGAGCTGGACCGGATCCGCGGCGCCGGCGGCACCGCCCTGCTCGACCGCACCTCCGTCGTCATCCTCGGCACCGTCGTCGGCATGGCCCTGCTGGAGATCGTCCTCCTCGCGGGCCCCGCCTTCGCCGTCGGGGCCCGACGCTCGCGCCGGCAGCTCGGACTGCTCGCCGCCGCGGGCGGTGACCGCGCCAACGTCCGCGCGGTCGTCCTCGGCGGCGGCGTCGTCCTCGGCCTCACCGGCGCCGCCCTCGGCCTCGGCCTCGGCGTCGGCCTGGTCGCCCTGCTGCGCACCCAGGCCGAGGAGTACTCCGGCGCCCGCTTCGGCCACTTCAACCTCCAGCCGCTCGACCTGCTCGGCGTCCTCCTGGTCGGCCTGGTCACCGGACTGCTCGCCGCCATCGTGCCCGCCGTCCAGGCCTCCCGGCAGGACGTCGTCTCCGCGCTCACCGGCCGCGACTCGCTCAAGCCCCCGAGCCGCAGACTGGCCCTGCTCGGCCTGCTGATGCTCGCCGGCGGCGCCGCCCTCGCCCTGCTCGGCGCGACCAGCGGCTTCTCCAGCCGCACCCTCGCCGTCCTCGGCGGCTCGCTCGTCGCCGAACTCGGGATGGTCGCCCTCACCCCGTACCTGGTCGGCCTGTTCGGCAAGCTCGGCCGTTGGCTCTCGCTCGGCCCCCGGCTCGCCCTGCGCGACTCCGTCCGCCACCGCGGCCGCACCGCACCCGCCGTCGCCGCCGTGATGGCCGCCGTCGCCGGCTCCGTCGCCGTCAACGTCTTCCTCGCCAGCTACGACGAGCAGTACCGCCGCGAGTACGCCGCCGCCGGCCCGGCCGGCGCCGTCCTCCTCAACAGCGGCTACGGCAACACCACCGAGGCCAAGCTGCTGCCGCAGATGCGCGACACCGTGGAACGCTCCATCCCCGGCCTCGGGCCGCGCGCCGACGTCTCCCACGTCGACCTCAAGGGCGACTGCCGGTCCGGCGCCTACTGCGGCTACATCCAGGTCATGCCGCCCAAGGAGCGGCGCTGCCCGGTCTTCGACCGCGACAACCAGGCCGGACCGGACGAGATCAAGCGGGTGATGAGCACCGACCCGCGCTGCCAGGTCCACGAACGCGGCGGCAGCCAGTACGGCGACGTCGCCGCGGGCGACGCCACCCTGCTGCGCAACCTCTACGGCGTCACCGACCCGGCGGCCGTTCAGGCCCTCGCCGCCGGCAAGGCCGTGGTCTTCGACCCGCGCTACTACAAGGACGGCAAGGTCGCCCTGCGGTTCACCGAGCCGGTCGCCGCGGGCGCCGACGGCTCCACCCCCAAGCCCAAGGAGACCGAGACCGAGGTCGACGCCGTCCTCGCCCCCTCCGTGCTGCCGGCCCCCGGCCAACTCGTCATCACCCCGGACACCGCCACCCGCCTCGGTTTCAGGACCAGCCCGGCCGGCTCGGTCTGGCTCCCCGCGGCCGCACCCTCCGACGGCGACCAGCAGAAGGCCGACGGCGCGCTCGCCAAGCTCACCGACCGCACCGTCCTCGGCGTCGAACGCGGCTACCAGTCCAAGGCCGGACTCATCGGCCTCGGCCTGGCCGGCTTCGCCGCCCTCGTCGCCCTCGGCGCGGCCGGCATCGCCACCGGACTGGCCGCCGCCGACTCCCAGCGCGACCTCACCACCCTCGCCGCGGTCGGCGCCGAACCGCGCATCCGGCGCTCGCTGTCCGGCTTCCAGTGCGGGGTGATCGCCGCCATGGGCACCCTGCTCGGCGTCGTCAGCGGCGTGGTGCCGGCCGTCGCCCTGCGCAAGGTCCAGGGACTCGCGGCCGGCTACCCGGGCATCAGCCCGGAGGAACTCGCCAACAAGGGGGCCGTGGTCTTCCCCTGGCCCACCATCGCCGCCACCGTCGTGGTGCTGCCGCTGCTCGCGGCAGGCCTGGCCGCGCTGCTCACGCGCTCGCGGATCTCGCTGCTGCGCCGCACCGGCTGAGGGCCGGGCCGGTCGAAGGTCGCGCTCGGTTGAGGGCCGTGCCCGACCGAGGGTCGCGCTCGGCTGAGGCCCGTGCCTGGTTGAGGCCCGTGCCCGGCTCCCGTCACCCCCGGCCGCCACCCCGGCCGTCACCCCCGTCCGCCGCTCCCGGCGGCGGGGGTGACGGAGGTTACAGGCCCGACGGCGTCCGGCACCCGGAGGGCCGGGGCGGGCACCCGTACAGGCGAACTACAGTCGTCGGTATGACGAGTACCCCGGACAGCGCCGTCCGCTCCTACATCGACCAGCACCAGGCCGCCTTCCTCGCCGACCTCTCCGAGTGGCTGGCGATCCCCTCCGTCTCCGCCGACCCGGAGCGCGCCGGCGACGTGCGCCGCTCCGCGGACTGGCTGGCCGCCAAGCTGCGCGAGACCGGTTTCCCGGTGGCCGAGGTGTGGGAGACCGACGGGCTGCCGGCGGTGTTCGCCGAATGGCCGTCCGGGGACGAGTCCGCGCCGACCGTCCTGGTCTACGGGCACCACGACGTGCAGCCCGCGGCGAAGGAGGACGGCTGGGACACCGAGCCGTTCGCCCCGACCGTGGTCGGTGGCCGGCTGTACGCGCGCGGCGCGGCCGATGACAAGGGCCAGGTGTTCTTCCACACCCTGGGGGTGCGCGCCCACCTGGCCGCCACCGGCCGCACCGCACCGGCCGTCAACCTCAAGCTGCTGATCGAGGGCGAGGAGGAGTCCGGCTCGCCGCACTTCGCCGACCTGGTCCGGCGCGAGGCCGGGCGGCTGGCCGCCGACGTGGTGGTCATCTCCGACACCGGCATGTGGTCCGAGACCACCCCGACCGTCTGCACCGGCATGCGCGGCCTCGCCGACGCCCAGCTCGACCTGTACGGCCCGGACACCGACATCCACTCCGGCTCCTTCGGCGGCGCCGTGCCCAACCCGGCCCAGGTCGCGGCCGAGCTGGCCGCCGCCCTGCACGACGCCGACCGCCGGGTCGCGATCCCGGGCTTCTACGACGGGGTCGTCGAGCTGACCGAGCGCGAGCGCGAGCTGTTCGCCGAACTGCCCTTCGACGAGGCGCAGTGGCTGCGCGTCGCCAAGTCGTACGGCACCCGCGGCGAGGCCGGGTACACCACCCTGGAGCGGGTCTGGGCCCGGCCCACCGCCGAGGTCAACGGCATCTGGGGCGGCTACACCGGCCCCGGCGGCAAGACCATCGTGCCGTCCTCGGCGCACCTCAAGCTGTCCTTCCGGCTGGTCGCCGGGCAGGAGGTGGAGAAGGTCCGCGAGGCCGTCCGCTCCTGGGTCGCCGAGCAGGTCCCCGAGGGCGTCCGGTACGAGCTGGTCTTCCCCGGCGCGACCCGGCCCTGCCTGACCCCGCTGGACCACCCGGCGCTGCAGTCCACCGTCCGCGCGATGGGCCGCGCCTTCGGGCAGAAGATCCTCTTCACCCGCGAGGGCGGCTCCGGCCCCGCCGCCGACCTCCAGGACGTGCTGGGCGCGCCGGTGCTGTTCCTCGGCATCTCGGTGCCCTCGGACGGCTGGCACTCGGTCAACGAGAAGGTCGAGCTGGACCTGCTGGCCAAGGGTGTCGAGACCGCCGCCTACCTGTGGGGCGACCTGGCCGAGAACTTCCGGCCCGGCGCGTGAGCGGGCGGGCCCACCGCCGAGGGACGCGCGTCGGGCGCGTGAGCGAGCCCACCGTCTACGGGCGCGTGAGCGGGCCCACCGTCGACGGGCGCGCGAGCCGCTCCGAGCGGCACGGCAGTCAGATCACTCATCCGGATGATTCACCACGTGGGGATGGAACGACGTGAGCACCGAGCCTGAGACCGAGCGCCCGCGAGCCCTGGCCCTGGCCAGGGCCGGGGTGGAGCGGGCCGCCGAGCACCGGTTCGACGAGCCGTGGCTGGCCGCGGCCTGGAGCCACCCCGCCACCCGGGTGCTGCCGATCGCCGGGGGCGAGGTCTTCGTCGTGGACACCGCCGAGGGCACCGAACTCGTCCTGCTGCCCTCCTTCGAGGCGCCGCAGACCGGGGACCGCTACTTCCTCGGCACCGACCGGGACGGCGTCTCGTACTTCGCGCTGGCCGGCGAGAGCCTGCCCGGCCGGCTGGACGGCGACGCCCGCCCCGCCGGGCTGCGCGAGGTCGGCGCGATGCTGTCCGACCGGGACGCCGGGCTGCTGGTGCACGCCGTCGCCCTGGAGCACTGGCACCGGCTGCACAGCTTCTGCTCGCGCTGCGGCCACCCCACCGAGAAGGCGGGCGCCGGGCACGTGCGGCGCTGCACCTCCTGCGCGGCCGAGCACTACCCGCGCACCGACCCGGCGGTGATCATGGTGATCACCGACGAGCAGGACCGCTGCCTGCTCGGCCGCCAGGCGCTCTGGCCGGAGGGCCGCTGGTCCACGCTGGCCGGCTTCGTCGAGCCGGGGGAGTCGATCGAGCAGGCGGTCGCCCGCGAGGTGCACGAGGAGGCGGGGGTGCGGGTCGGCGAGGTCCGCTACGTCGCCAGCCAGCCCTGGCCGTTCCCGTCCAGCCTGATGCTCGGCTTCACCGGCAAGGCGCTGCCCGGCGGCACCGAGATCACCGTGGACGGCGAGGAACTGGCCGAGGCGCGCTGGTTCTCCCGCGAGGAACTGCGGGCCGGGATGGAGGCCGGGGAGATCCTGCCGCCCTCCGGCATCTCGATCGCCCGCCACCTGGTCGAGCTCTGGTACGGCGAGCCGCTGCCCTCGGCGGCGCGCTGGTAGTCCCGGACTCCGGTCGTCTCGTCGTCCGGGCATCCGGTCGGCCGGTCCTCCGGTCGTCCGAGCATCCGGTAATCCGGTCCGTATTTCCGGTACGCCCGGGAAGAAGGGGGCGCGTGGCTCTGGCCGCGCGCCCCCAATTTCCTTTCTGAGCTCTTCCCGAACCCGCCACGAGCGTCTGTTCGTAACCGGACGGGCCAGTTCTGCTACCGCGGGACACTCCGAAGCCCCCACCGTCAACCCGCGCGGACGACATTGCCGGAAACGGCTGAAACCGCGTCACCGCGCTCGCTACATTCACTCGGGTGACAATCCCCCGGGGCACCGCCCAATCCCCCAAATACCAGCGCCTCGCCGCCGACCTGCGCCGCCGGATCGCCGAAGGCGAGTTCACCGCCGACGCCGCCCTCCCGGTCGAGAGCGAACTGGAACGCCAGTACGGCGTCGCCCGCAACACCGTCCGCCTCGCCGTCGACGTCCTGGTCAACGAAGGCCGACTGGTCCGCCTCCAGGGCAAGGGCACCTACCTGCGCGAACACCCCGTGCTCGACCACCGCGCCTACGGACCCACCCTGGCCCCCGCACCGCGCGACTGCCTCGCCGCCCCCTCCACCGTCTACCTCGGCGAAGCCGCCGAAGCCGGGCGCGAACTCAGCACCGACTTCGAGATGATGATCGTCCGGGCCCGCGTCGACATCGCCGAACGCCTCGGGCTGCGCCCCGGCGAGGCCATCGTCGTCCGCCGCCAGCTGCGCCTGCTCGACCGCGAGCCGTACTCCATCGAGGAGAGCCACTACCGGGCCGGACTCGCGGCCGGCACCCCGCTGATGGAACCCGACCCCGTCGAAGGCGGCGACGAAGCCGTCCTCGCCACCCTCGGCCGCACCGAGATCGGCGCCGTCGACCACCTCGTCGCCCGGATGCCCGGCCCCGAGGAGGCCCAGTGGTTCCAGGGCGGCCCCGGCGTCCCGCTGATGGTCCAGACCCGCGTCACCTACGACCGGCGCGGCCCCGTCCGGGTCATCGAGACCCGCTACTCCGCCGACCGCAGCCGACTCGTCTACGGCATCGGCGACCTCGGCGCGCGCACCACCCTGCCCGCCCCCGCCGCCCCCGTCGACCCCGCCCGGGCCGACGCGCAGTGACGCGCGCCGACCCCGGGGCCCGGGTGGACCGGGGCGGATCCCGGCGGACCGTGGCTGCCCCGGACGGGCCCCGGCGGACCGTGGCGGGTCAGGCCGCGAGGGCCTTCTTGACCTGGATCAGGCTCGGGTTCGTCATCACGACCTGCTCCCCGCCGCCCACCGGCTGCACCAGCACCGTCGGCACCGTCTGGTTGCCGCCGTTCACCGACTCGACGAACGCCGCCGACGCCGGGTCCTCCTCGATGTTGATCTCGGTGTAGCCGATGCCCTCGCGGTCCAGCTGGCTCTTGAGCCGGTTGCAGTAACCACACCAGGTCGTGCTGTACATCGTCACGGTGCCGGACATCGAGGGGGCTCCTTCGAAAGAGGGGTTCGTACGTTCTGACAGCCGCAACGTCCACCGGGTGGCAGTCATTCCGGCCCCAGGACGCACGGAGCAGAGCGATCATCCTGCGATCGCACCGGGCCTGTGGACAACCCCGCCCCCGTTGTCCCAGCGGGCTGAGAGGATGGAACGCATGCAGGAAGACCTCTTGAGCGGCAGCCCCTACGACGGCCCCCACGGCTCCCCCTGGGCCGACCCCGGCACCGCCACGGGCCCCGACGCCGTCCTCGCCGGGCTCGACCCCGAACAGCGCGCCGTCGCCACCGCCCTGCACGGCCCCGTCTGCGTCCTCGCCGGCGCCGGCACCGGCAAGACCCGCGCCATCACCCACCGCATCGCCTACGGCGTGCGCAGCGGCGTCTACCAGCCCCAGCAGGTCCTCGCCGTCACCTTCACCGCCCGCGCCGCCGGCGAGATGCGCGGCCGCCTGCGCCAGCTCGGCGCCGACGGCGTCCAGGCCCGGACCTTCCACGCCGCCGCCCTGCGCCAGCTCCAGTACTTCTGGCCCCGCGCCATCGGCGGCCCGGTGCCCCAGCTGCTCGAACGCAAGGTCCAGCTCGTCGCCGAGGCCGCCGGCCGCTGCGGACTGCGCGTCCAGCGCACCGAACTGCGCGACCTCACCGCCGAGATCGAATGGGCCAAGGTCACCCAGACCGCCCCCGAGGACTACCCCGCCGCCGTCGCCAAGTCCGGCCGCGAGGCCCCCCGCGACCCGGCCGAGACCGCCCAGGTCTACCGCGTCTACGAGGAGACCAAGACCCGCCGCGGCAACATCGACTTCGAGGACGTCCTGCTGCTCACCGCCGCCATCCTGGAGGACCGGCCCGACATCGCCGACCAGGTCCGCAGCCAGTACCGGCACTTCACCGTCGACGAGTACCAGGACGTCTCCCCGCTCCAGCAGCGCCTGCTCGACCGGTGGACCGGCGACGGCGGCGGCGCCAGCCTGTGCGTCGTCGGCGACGCCAGCCAGACCATCTACTCCTTCACCGGCGCCACCCCCGACTACCTGCTCAACTTCCGCAGCCGCCACCCCGAGGCCACCGTCGTCAAACTCGTCCGCGACTACCGCTCCACCCCCCAGGTCGTCCACCTCGCCAACGGACTGCTCTCCCAGGCCCGCGGCGAGGCCGCCCGCCACCGCCTCGAACTCGTCTCCCAGCGCGAGGCCGGCCCCGAACCCGTCTACACCGAGTACGAGGACGAGCCCACCGAGGCCGAGACCACCGCCCGCCGGATCAAGGACCTCATCGCCGCCGGCGTGCGCGCCAGCGAGATCGCCGTCCTGTTCCGCACCAACGGCCAGTCCGAGGTCTACGAACAGGCCCTCGCCGACCTCGGCGTCCCCTACCAGCTCAAGGGCGCCGAACGCTTCTTCGAGCGCCCCGAGGTCCGCGACGCAGGCGTGCTGCTGCGCGGCGCCGCCCGCGCCGCCGCCGACCCCCTCACCGCCGGCGCCCCCGACCTGGCCGGCCAGGTCCGCGCCGTCCTCGCCAGCCGCGGCTTCACCCCCGAACCGCCCGCCGGCTCCGGCGCCGTCCGCGACCGCTGGGAGTCCCTCGCCGCCCTCGTCCGGCTCGCCGAGGAGTTCGAGCGCACCCGCACCGCCGAAGGCCTGGACACCGACCTCGCCGCCTACGTCGCCGAACTCGACGCCCGCGCCGCCGCCCAGCACGCCCCCGCCGTCGAAGGCGTCACCCTCGCCTCCCTGCACGCCGCCAAGGGCCTCGAATGGGACGCCGTCTTCCTCGTCGGCCTCACCGAGGGCACCCTGCCGATCATCTACGCCAAGACCGACGAACAGATCGAGGAGGAACGCCGCCTCCTCTACGTCGGTGTCACCCGCGCCCGCAAGCACCTCAGCCTCTCCTGGGCCCTCTCCCGCTCCCCGGGCGGCCGCGCCTCCCGCAAACCCAGCCGCTTCATGGACGGGCTGCGCCCCGGCTCCGCCGCCCCGGGCGCGCGCACCGGTGCGCGGGGCGGGCGGGGGAGCGTCGAGGCCGGCGAGCGCTCCGCCGCCCGGCGGGTCCGCGGCCCGGTCAAGTGCCGGGTCTGCGACAAGGCGCTCACCGACGCCGTCGAACGCAAGCTGCGCCGCTGCGAGGACTGCCCGTCCACGATGGACGAGGCGCTCTACGAACGCCTGCGCGAGTGGCGGGCCGCCCAGGCCAAGGGGCAGGGCGTCCCCGCGTACGTGGTGTTCACCGACGCTACGCTGATGGCGATCGCCGAGGACGTGCCCGCGAACCGGCAGGAACTGGCCGTGATCTCGGGGGTCGGCGCCATGAAGCTGGACAAGTACGGGGCCGCCGTGCTCTCGTTGTGTGCGGGGGAGGAGCCCGAGGAGGATCCGGACGGCGTCGAGGACGACGGTCCGGTCGATCCGGCGTGAGCCGGCACGGGCGCGGTCCAGGGGACTGCTCGGGGGACTTCGTAACCGCCGCGGAACGTCGCGCGGACCGCGCCGTCGATGGCGTCGCGTGAACTCGCGTGAAAAATAGTTTGCGCGGCGTACCGGGAGCGCAATAGCCTGCCGGAGCGGTCAAGGGGACGAGGTCGCACGGGGTGAAACCTGTGCCGATTCCCCCACGCCACACAGCTACGCCGCACCGCTTCACCAGCTTTACCAGCTTCACCGAGACAGACATCCGAACATTCGGAGCCAGGGAGACCAGGCTCCGCGAGACGCCGAGAGGAGGCGAAGACAGTGGGAAACATCATGATCACCAAAATGACTGGCCAGACCGTTGTCGCTGCCTCCCTGCGTGCCGCCCGTCTGCGGGCGCTCGCCGAGCTCGGTGGAACCGGTCTGGGTCTCGACACCACCGGTGTCTCCGTCGCCTCCGCTGTCAGTGGTCTTGGACACACTGATCTGTGCCTCACGGGCGGCAGGAGTGTCGAAGGCACCCTCGTCGAGACCGGTCTGTCCCGTGGCTGGGCGCAGGTCGGCGCGTCGCGTCCCGAGTGCGACGAGCGACCGCTCCAGGCACCGAAGGCAGTCGTAGTCGCCGCCATGCATGGCGACTATGCGCAGGTCATCGGTGCCGGAAACGCCCAGAAGCAGAACGAGCAGCAGATCAACCAGGCCAAGGCCGCCTTTATCGGCGCCGAGGCCATCCGGATGCGGGCCTTCCGCGGGCCTGAACCCTGGAGAGAACGAACCTGAGCCAGCCTCAGGTCGGCACCTCCAGGGCCGCGGAACCCGTCACACCGGGATCCGCGGCCCTTCTGTTTTGTCCGGTACGCAAGACCACCCAGGCCCCCCGGGGCCTCCGGCCCAGCACCACCAGTCCACTGGGCCGGAACCACTGAGAAGACGAGGAAGACGCCCACAGTGTCCACGGTCATCACGCCGCCCATCCCGTCCGTACCGCCGACAAGCCAGATCACCAAGGCCGACCAGGCCGACCCTCCGGAGGTTCCGTTCATGCAGCTCAACTCGATCGAGCAGGCCGAGGCGCTCGGGCTCCCCATCCCCTGCCGCGCCTTCGACCCCGAGGTCTTCTTCGCCGAGACGCCCGCCGACGTCGAGTACGCGAAGTCCCTCTGCGGCACCTGCCCGGTGAAGGAGGCCTGCCTCGCGGGCGCCCTGGAGCGGCGCGAGCCGTGGGGCGTCTGGGGCGGCGAACTTTTCGTCCAGGGTGTCGTCGTGGCCCGCAAGCGGCCGCGTGGGCGTCCGCGCAAGACCGAGGTCATGGCGTGAACCCCGCCCACGACGCCAGGGCAGTCCGCCGGGGAGAGCAGCCCCCGCTGGACAGCGCCCTCCGCCGATCCGTACGGATCGCCGCCGCCAAGGCCGACGCAGCAGCCCGCACCGTCCCATTTCCGAGCACGCACCACGAGCAGGACCACCACATGACCCCCGCCGCCATCGATCCGACCGTCCGCGCCGAGCAGACCACCGAACTTCAGATCCAGAACAGGACCCTCGAAATGCAACTCCTGCATGAATCCCTGGCCCGTGCCCATATGCAAGACAGGCTCCACGAGGCCGAGGAACAACGCCTCGTCAGCCGGGTCGTCCGGGCCCGCAAGCTCCGGCAGCGGGCCGAGCGGGCCTCGCTGCGCGCCCGCAAGGCGCTCGCCGTCGCGCTGATGTAGCGCCGGCCCAGGCGGTTCGCCGCCGATCCGACCGACCCCCGTCGTGCCGCAGGCCGCCCCCCGTTCGCGGGGAGCGGCCTGCGGCCGTTGTGCTTGTTCGCGGCGCCCGCCCTCGGACGGTCGGCTCAGCCGCGGGCGGGCTTGGCGGACTTGGCGGGCTTGGCCGGGTTCGCGGACTTGGCGGACCTGGCGGATGCGGTGCGCTTCGCGGGCCCGGCCGGGCCGCCTCGCCCGGCCGGCTTCGCGGGGCGCTCACCGGAGAACTCGGGCAGCCACTCCAGCATCTCGGCGCGGAACGGCGCCTTGGCGCCCAGCTGGCACAGCACCCCGATGGTGCTCAGCGTCACCCGGTGGATCAGCAGGTACGAGGGCGGCAGGTTCAGCTGCTTGCCCAGGTTGTAGGCGGGCGAACGCGGATCGGCGATCCGGGCCGCCTGGGCCCGCATCCAGGCCCGGGTGAAGTGGAAGCCGTCCACCGCCGCCGGCTCGATGATCGGCAGCAGGTAGTCCAGCACCGCGTCCGGGTCCAACTCGATCGAGGGCTTCACGAAGCCCTCCTCGCGCAACATCGTGAGCACGCCCGCCGCGTCGCCGTCCAGGGCCATGCGCAGCGAGGCCCCGATCGGCGCGGGCAGCCCGCCCGGCAGCCGGTCCACGGTGCCGAAGTCCAGCACGCCCAGCCGCCAGCCCCCGACCGGGCCGTCGTCCTTCAACAGCCGGAAGTTGCCCGGGTGCGGGTCCGCGTGCAGCAGCCCCGTCCGCGACGGGCCGGCGAACAGGAACCGGGCCAGCAGCTGCCCGGCGCGGTCGCGTTCCTCCTGGGTGCCGTTCGCGATCACCTCGGAGAGCGGGGTGCCGTCCATCCACTCGGTGACCAGCACCTGGTCGGCCTGCGCCACCACGACCGGCACCACGATGTCCGGGTCGCCCGCGAACTCCTCGGCGTGCCGGCGCTGGGCCTGGGCCTCCAGCTCGTAGTCCAGCTCCTCCGAGACGCGCTCCCGCAGCTCGGTGATCAGCGGCTTGATGTCCAGCCCGGGGATCAACGGGCCGAGCAGCCAGGCCACCCGGGACAGTTGGGAGAGATCGGCGAGCAGGGCGTCGCCCGCGCCCGGGTACTGCACCTTGACGGCGACCCGTCTGCCGTCGTGCCAGACCGCGCGGTGCACCTGGCCGATCGAGGCGGCCGCCGCCGGGCGGTCGTCGAACTCCAGGAACAGCTCGCGCCAGCCCTCCCCAAGCCGCTCGGCCAGTGCGGTGTGCACCTTGGCGGCGGGCATCGGCGGAGCGGCATCCTGCAGCTTGGTGAGCGCCGCCCGGTACGGACCGGCGACCTCCTCGGGCAGCGCGGCCTCGAAGACGGACAGCACCTGCCCGAACTTCATCGCCCCGCCCTTGAGCTCGCCCAGCACCTTGAACAACTGGTCGGCGGTGGCCTGCTGGAGCTCGGCCGTCACCACCTCGGCGGACCGGCCGCCGATGCGCCTGCCCAGTCCGAGCGTGGCGCGACCGGCTATGCCCAGCGGCAGGGCGGCGAGCCGTGCCGTTCGGGTCACTGCCTTGCGCGGAAGATCGCTCACCCGGGCCTCCATTCCCCTGGCCCCCCGACCGCCGGACGGCCCACCATCACATACGCCATTGTGCCCGGTTCGCGGGCCTGCTCCGGCGGTATTTCGTGGGGGGCTCTCGGGGCTTCGCCCCGTCGACACTCCTGGGGCCCGCCCCCCTCCCCCCCCCGCCCCCCACCCACCCTCCTCCTCCCTCCTCCTCCCACCTCACCCGCCGCCTGCCCACCCACCCACCCACATCTCGCGCTCACCCCGTCCCTCGGAACAGCGGCTCCCGCTCTCTCCCGGCCCGCGCCCTGCCCCAGGCAGGGCGCGGGCCATGGGCTCTCCTGGCCATGGGCTCTCCTGGCCATGGGCTCTCCTGGCCGGGCGCCTTTGCCCGTGTCGGCCACGGGTCGGGTCGGGTGGCTGCTGAGCCCCGCAGCCGCCCGGGCCCGCGCCCGGTGCGTTCCTCGTGCCTCCTGTCCTCCTCGCGTCTCAGCTCGGCGGCAGCGGTTGCCACAGGCAGCCGCAGTCCGGGTGTCCTCGGAGCCGCAGGCGGCGGGGCATGCCGTCGCCCGCGGAGATCTCGCACCAGCCGTCGACGCTCGGCGGTCGGCCGCCGTCCAGGTACACCTGGACGTGCAGCGCCGCCAAACCGGCGACGGCCGTGGCCAGGGCCGTGTCGCAGGCCGGGGTGCGGGCCCGGCCCGGGCCGTCGTCCGCCAGCTGGGCGAGGACCCGCGGCCAGGCGGCGTCCTCGTCCTCCCGGCGCAGCACCAGGCAGTGCCCGCAGGCCGACCGCCCCGGGATCACCAGCGGTCCGACGATGCCGAACTCCTCGACCACGCCCACGTACAGGTGCGGCACCCCGGCCCTGAGCAGCAGCCGGGCCTCGTACGTTCCTCCCGCGAAGGCGGCGCTGCCGTCCCGGGGCGCGAGGACCACGAAGTCGGGCGGCGGGTCGTCGCTCTTGCGCCGGGGCACCGGGGCCAGTGGGCGGCCGGTGGCGCGTTGCACCGCCTCTCGGGCGACCGTCGAGCGCAGCCGCCCGATGTCCGAGGGCGGCAGCCCGGCGGGGGAGCAGTCGTCGGGCCGGACCCGGCCGGTGTCGGCCACCGTGACGGTGCCGGCGCCGCCGGCGGCGAGCACGGCCGCCACGGCCGCGCCGACCCGGCCCGCGCCGCGGACCTCGATCCTGGCCCTGGCGCGCCGGACCAGGACGGCCGGTGCGGCGCCCGGTCCGGAGTGGACCAAGGAGAGCGAGGCGAGGTCGGGCGCGAGGACGTCCTGGTGGGGCCGGGGGAAGTGCGACAGTGCCCGGCCGGTCGCCTCCGCGTCGTCCAGCAGCCCCGTCTCCTCCAGTTCGCTCAGCAGGGTGTCGGTGGGCTCGCGGCCGAGCCCGATCCGTTCGCCGGCGGAGAGGAGCTCGGGTCGTTCGCGCGTCCCGTCGAGCAGGTCGAGGAACTCGCACAGCGTCTTGTCGGCGTTGCCGAGCACCCCGGCGAACCGGGTGACGGTGCCGAACTGCAGGGTCTCGGAGTCCCGCCAGCTGCGGGACAGCGCGGGCTTGAGCATGAGGCGCACGGTGGTCTCCCTTCCGATCGTTTCCGGACGGCTGACCGCAGCATGCCCCATGGCGGCGGGGGCGTGCGGAAAGTTATCCACAGGTCCGGGCGCATGATCACACCATCTGTTCGGGAGCCCTGTGGATAACTGCCCATCCTTCCGGGCGTCGGTTTCCGGACACCCTCCGGCAGCCTTTCGTTCCCGATCGCTCCATGAAAGATTTCGGCCACGGCACCGGACTTCTGTCAGTGGTACCGGGTAACGTCGTGTGCCATGGCAGCCGAGCGGGACTCCCATCCACCGGCGTCGCGTCGGCGTGCCCGTGCAGCGTCCGGGTCCCAGATGGCGGCGCCGAGTACGCGCGGGCGCCCGGACGAGAAGCAGCGCGAGAAGCCGCACGACAAGCAGCAGGCGAGGCCGCAGTACCCGCCCGCGGGGGCGGTGCCCCCGGAGGCGCACGACCGCAGCCGGGTCGAGGTGCGGCGCAGCGCCCGGCGCAGCCGTACGGTCTCCGCCTACCGCGAAGGTGACCGCACCGTCGTGCTGATCCCGGCCCGGATGTCGCACGCCGAGGAGCAGCGCTGGGTCGCGCAGATGCTGGAGAAGCTCGCGGCCCAGGAGCGTCGGCGGATCCTCGGTGACGACGCCCTGATGTCACGGGCCCGGGAGCTGTCGGCGGCCTATCTGGCCGGCCGGGCCCAGCCGGTGCAGGTCCGCTGGGTGACCAACCAGAATTCGCGCTGGGGCTCCTGCACTCCCAGCGAGGGGACGATCCGGCTGTCGCACCGGCTGCAGGGCATGCCGGAGTACGTGCTGGACTACGTGCTGCTGCACGAGTTGGCGCACCTGCTGGTGCCGGACCACGGCCCGGCGTTCTGGGCGCTGCTGGAGGCCTATCCGCGGACGGAGCGGGCCCGCGGCTACCTGGAGGGCGTGGTGTCGGCGGCCCGGCTGCCGCACATCCCGGGGGCCCGGCACGGTGCGACGGGGACGGGGACGGGGCCGGGAGCGGAACCGGATCCGGGGGCTTCCTGCGGGTGAGGGTGGACATGAAGAGGGGGCGCGGACCGTACGGTCCGCGCCCCCTCTCCATGGCGCACTTCGGTCGGTCAGGCGGTGAGCCTCCGGGCCCGGGCGACGAGGTCGCGCACCGAGTGGTCGGTCAGCTCCGGCAGCCGGTCGTAGTCGAACCAGCGCAGGTCCAGCGACTCCTCGCTGATCAGCGCCTGCGCCCCGGCCGGGGCCAGCGCGATGTACTGGATGTCCAGGTGGGTGTTCTCCGGCCGGTCCTTGCCGGTGCAGCGGACCTGGTGGCGGTCCAGCTTGGCGGGGACGGGCACGCCGTCCTGCCGCAGCAGGGTGAGGTCGGGGATGCCGGACTCCTCGACGGCCTCGCGCAGGGCCGCGGAGGCGAGGTCGGCGTCGCCGGGCTCGCAGTGCCCGCCCATCTGCAGCCAGATGCCGACCTTGGGGTGCAGAGTGAGCAGCACCCGCCCAGCGGCGGGGTCGACGACCGCCGCGCTCGCGGTGATGTGGGCGGGCAGGCAGGACCGGTAGAGGCCCTCGGGCTGCTCGGCGAGGTGCGCGAGGTAGTCGAGGCGCAGCTGTTCCTGGTCCTGGTCGGCGGGCCGCCAGTCGGTCAGGGTGCGGACGGCGTCCGCGTGGAGGGTGGACGGGGACGTGGACGTCCCGGTGGCCGTCATGCGGTGGGCTCGCCCTTTCCGTCGGTGCCGTCCTGGTCGCCCTTCGGAGCGTCGCCGTTCGGGGTGTCGCCCTTCGGGGCGTCGCCCTTGGGCGGGTCGTTCTTGGTGAGGTCGGGCTTGCCGGCCGCGGCCTCGCCGAGCAGCTTGTCGAGGGCGTCGAAGTCGAAGCCGCCCTCCAGGTCCCCGCTGCCGCGGTGCACGAAGGCGTCCGGGTCGTCCAGGTCGGCGGCGGTGGGCAGCATGTCGGGGTGCTCCCAGAGCGCGTCGCGGCCCTCGATGCCACGGGCGTCGGCGAGCAGTGCCCAGAGCCGGGCGGCGTCGCGCAGGCGGCGGGGGCGCAGTTCCAGGCCGACCAGGGTGGCGAAGGTCTGCTCGGCGGGTCCGCCGGCGGCGCGGCGGCGGCGGACGGTCTCGCGCAGCGCGCCGGCCTGCGGCAGGTGGGGCTCGGCGGCGGCGTGCACGACGGCGTCGACCCAGCCCTCGACCAGGGCGAGCGCGGTCTCCAGGCGGGCGAGCGCGGCCTTCTGCGCGGGGGTGTCCTCGGGCTGGAGGAGGCCGCCGGCCAGTGCCTCCTGGAGGGCCTCCGGGTTGCCCGGGTCGAGCTGGCCGACGAGCTCCTCCATGCGGGAGGTGTCGACCTTGATGCCGCGCGCGTAGGCCTCGACGGCGCCCAGCAGGTGGGCCCGCAGCCACGGGACGTGGGCGAAGAGGCGCTGGTGGGCGGCCTCGCGCAGGGCGAGGTAGAGCCGGACCTCGTCGGCGGGCACGTTCAGGCCCTCGCCGAACTCGGCGACGTTCTGCGGGAGCAGGGCGGCCTTGCCGGCCGGGGCGAGCGGTAGGCCGACGTCGGTGGAGCCGACGACCTCGCCGGCCAGGGCGCCGAGCGCCTGGCCGATCTGGGTGCCGAACATGGCGCCGCCCATGGACCGCATCATGCCCATCAGCGGGCCGGCCATGGCCTGCATCTCCTCGGGCAGGACGCCGCCCATGGCGTTGCCGACCTGCTCGGCGACCGGGTCGACGAGGTCCTTCCAGACCGGGAGGGTGGCTTCGATCCACTCGGCGCGGCTCCAGGCGACGGCGGTGCCGGCGCCGGAGGGGAACTCGGTGACGCCGTCGAGCCACAGGTCGGCCAGGCGCACGGCCTCGACGACGGCGGAGCGTTCGGCGTCGCCGACCGAGCGGTCCTTGCTCTTGCCCTCGGCGGGTTCGGCGACGACGGTCTGCCGGGCGATGTTCTGGGCGAGTTCCCAGTTCACCGGACCGCCCTCGAAGGAGAGCATCTGGCCGAGCTGCTGGAAGGCGGCACCGAGGTCGCCGGGGTTCAGGCCGCCGAACATGGCGGCGAAGGGGTTGTCGGCTCCGGCGCCGCCGGGGCCGCCCGGGGTGCCGGGCAGGCCGAACATCGCGCCGAAGGGGTTGCCGGTCCCGAAGCCGAACGGCTGGGCGCCGCCGGTGCCTTCCTGGCCCTGCTCCTTCTTCTTCTGCGCGTCGTCGGGCTTGGCCTTGCCGTCCTCGGGCTCCTCGGGGGGAACGCCGAATCCGAAGGGAAGGTCGCTCACGGGGTCCTCGATCCGGTCGGCCGTCATACGGGTGTGGCGGGCAGTGCGGTCCGCCCGGGTCTCCGGTGGAGCGGGGGACTCGTGGGCGGTTCCCGAGGGCCAGGCCCGCGCCGGGTGCACCGCCGGGCCTTCGCCTCGGGCAGGATGGACGTACGTGACACACGTCCGTACGCACATAAGCTAACCGTGGAGGATGGCCGGTGAGTTCCCCGCCTTCGGACGTTCGCTCTGGGCTGACCGCTGGAGAGGACGATCCGGACGCCACGGCGTCGCCGCCTCCAGCCTACGGCGGGAGGCCGTTGACCGTGGCCGTGACCGGTGCGGCGGGGGTGCTGGGCGAGCGGGTCGCCGCCCGGCTGGTGGCCTCCCCGCACGTGCGCAGGGTGCTGGCGGTGGACGACCGGCGCGGTGAGGTCCCGGGCGTGCAGTGGCGGGTCCTGGACGTGCGGGACCCGGCGGTGGCCGAGCGGCTGGCCGGGGTCGACGTGGTGGTGCACCTGGCGATGGACTTCGGCATGGAGTCCGATCCGCGGGCCCGCAGCGCCTACAACGTGCGCGGCGCTCAGACGGTGCTGACCGCGGCGGCGGCCGCTGGCGTGCACCGGGTGGTGCTGTGCACCTCCGCGATGGTCTACGGCGCGCTGGCCGACAACGAGGTGCCGCTGGCCGAGGACTCGGAGCTGCGGGCGACCGAGGAGGCCTCGCTGGTCGGGGACCTGCTGGAGATCGAGCGGCTGGCCCGGCGGGCGCCGCGCGCCCACCCGGGGCTGCAGGTGACGGTGCTGCGACCGGCCGTGGTGGTGGGCCCCGGCGTGGACACCGTGCTGACCCGGCACTTCGAGGCGCCCCGGCTGCTGGTGGTGGCCGGTTCGCGCCCCTGCTGGCAGTTCTGCCACGTCGACGACCTGGCGGCGGCGCTGGAGTACGCGGCGCTGGGCCTGGTGGAGGGCGAGGTGACGGTCGGCTGCGACGGCTGGCTGGAGCAGGAGGACGTGGAGCGGCTGTCCGGGATCCGGCGGATGGAGCTGCCCGCCGCGCTGGCGCTCGGCACCGCGGCGCGGCTGCACCGGCTGGGGCTGACCCCGGCGCCGGCGGGCGACCTGGCGTACACGATGTACCCGTGGGTGGTGTCCGGGAGCAGGCTGCACGAGGCGGGCTGGCGTCCGGAGTTCACCAACGAGCAGGTGCTGGCCGAGCTGCTGGCGCAGGTGTCGGGCAAGCACGCGGTGGCGGGTCGCCGGCTGGGCGGCAAGGAGGCCGCGACCAGCCTGGGGGCGGCCGGGGCGACGGTGGCGCTGGTCGGTACGGCGGCGCTGGTGCGCCGGGCCCGCAAGCGTCGCCGCTTCTGAGCCGCCGCCGCTGAGTCGCCACTGCTGAGTTGATGCTGCCGGGGCGCTTTCCGAAGACGCTTCTCGAGGGCGCCCCGCCCGGAGGCGAGGCCCGAAGGCGGCGCCCGGCGGGCGCCGGTTCTCACGATGCGAAATTTCGGAATCGTGATGCGGAAGCCCCTTGCCCCGATCGGCCCCCGATGAGGAATCATGGGGTCATGTCCGAGAACCACGACCCCATCCGCCTGCTCGCCATCCGCGACACCCCGCTCTCGCTGGACGAGGTGTACGAGGCGGTCGGCGACGACGCGGCCGGCGGTACCACCGTCTTCGTCGGGACGGTCCGGGACCACGACGGCGGCAAGTCGGTCGCCGCGCTGGAGTACAGCTGCCACCCCACCGCCGAGGCGGAGATGCGCCGGATCGCCGAGAAGGTCGTCGCCGACTTCCCGGTACGGGCGCTCGCCGCGGTGCACCGGGTGGGCCGGCTGGAGATCACCGACAAGGCCGTGATCGTCGCCGTCTCCTGCGCCCACCGCGGTGAGGCCTTCGCGGCCGCCCGCCGGCTGATCGACGACCTCAAGCACGAGGTGCCGATCTGGAAGCACCAGGTCTTCTCCGACGGCGAGGAGGAGTGGGTCGGCGCCGGGGGCTGCTGACCGGGCTCCCGTTCCCGGGGCGGTGAGCAGCCGCCCGACCGCGCGGGTGCGGTGCAACCGCCCGCACACGGAGCACGTCCTTCGGGGCAGGCGCGCCGCGGCCTCACCCGAACGGGTCCGGCCGGGGGCGCCGGATACTCCCTGGAAGTGAGCCGATCGGCCGTCCCGTAACCCGGATGGCGCCGGCCGCGTTGTCCGCCGGGGTGGTTAATCTGCTCATAGACCCGAGGAGCTGGGAGTACTGACATGGGTGCGCTCGCCTGGCTGATCATTCCGGTTGTCGCCGTCCTGGTCGCGGCCGCCTGGGCGGGGTGGGCCCAGCGGGCCCCGAAGGCCACCGGCGATCCGGCCTCGCTCGCCGAGCACCGGCGCTTCATGGCCGCGATGGAGCGGACCACCGCGGGCTCCGCCGCCCCCGGGGAGCGCTCCGGCCGGTAGCCCGGCGGGCGCCGCGTCACGGGCGTCCCGTACTGTCGAGGCATGCCACGCCGCTCCGCGACGATGCTCGCTGCCACCCTGCTGCTCATAGCGCTGCTCTGCGTCTCGGTGCTGATGAAGGTGCCGTACACGGAGATGAGCCCGGGCCCGACGTACAACACGCTCGGCGAGCAGGGGGGCAAGCCGGTGATCACCATCACCGGCCACGACTCGTACCGGACGAGCGGTCACCTCAACATGACCACCGTCCAGGTCACCGGGGCCAAGTACGAGCCCAGCCTGGTCAACGCGGTGATCGGCTGGATGCGCGACGACGTGCTGGTGGTGCCGCACGACAACGTCTACCCCAAGGGGCAGTCGGACGCCGACGCCAAGAAGCAGAACGCCGAGGAGTTCGCCTCCTCCGAGGACAGCGCCCGCACCGCCGCGCTCAAGCAGCTGGGCGTCCCGGTCGGCAACGAGCTGATCGTCAAGTCGGTCACCGCGGGGGCCCCGGCCGAGGGCCGGCTGCACGCGGGCGACCAGATCGTCGCGGTGGACGGCACCGCCGTCGGCTCGGTGGACCAGGTGGTCGCCGCCGTCACCAAGCACAAGCCCGGCGAGTCGGTGGTCTTCACCGTGGTGCCGCGGGCCAAGGACACCTCCGGCAACGGCTCCGCCACCCCGGGGACGAAGACCGACGTCACCGTGCCGACCGTCCGGGCCAAGGACCTCGACCCGAAGGCGCCGGCCGAGCGGGCCGAGCTCGCCGTGGTCGGCATCGGCACCGGGATCCGGCACACCTACCCGTTCCAGATCGACATCGGCCTGCAGGACGTCGGCGGCCCGAGCGCCGGGCTGATGTTCTCGCTCGGCATCGTCGACAAGCTCACCCCGGGCGGCGACCTCACCGGCGGCAAGTTCGTCGCGGGCACCGGCACCATCGACGACGACGGCAAGGTCGGCCCGATCGGCGGGATATCGATGAAGCTGATCGCCGCCCGGGACGCCGGGGCCGAGTACTTCTTCACCCCGGCCTCGAACTGCGCCGAGGCCACCAAGAACGTGCCGTCCGGGTTGACCCTGATCAAGACGGACACCCTGGACGGCGCGCTCAAGTCGCTGGAGCAGATCCGCTCCGGGCAGGCCTCCGCGCTGCCGTCCTGCCCCCGCTAGCCGGGCCCTGGGCGGGCCTTGGGCGAGCCCTCGGCCGAGCGGGGGCGGGAGCGGGGGTCAGGAGAAGGTCGCCAGCAGCGCGTCGGTCAGGCCGGGGACCAGGTCCGGGCCGGTCAGCACCTCGCGGGCGACGTCCTTGGAGCGCAGCCGCAGGGCGATCTCCTTCTTGCCGTCGCGCAGCACCGCGGCGGTGATCCGCACCTCCTCGCGCTTGGGGTGGTTGGCCACCCACTCGGCGAGCTGGGCGTCGCTGGCACCGCGCGGGCGGGACTGCTCGGCGCCCGGCGGCAGCATCAGCCGCTCGACCACCAGGGCGCAGCCGGCCACCGCGTCGGGCCAGGCGATGGTGCCGAGGAACTTGTCGAGCTCCATGCCGGCCGGCAGCTCGTCCTGCTCGACCGGGGTGAGGCCGGGTTCGTCGCTGTCGGCGAGGCCGAGCTGCTTGGCGATGCGCGGGTCGGCCTTGCGCAGGGCGGCGCTGTCCACCAGGGCGAACAGCCGGGCCGGGAGGTCCCAGCCGAGGGTCGCGGCGTACTCGTCGATCTCCAGCGCGGCCCGGGTGAGGGGGGTGGCGGCGGGGAGCTTGGAGACGTCGTCGGGGGAGTTGTTCAGATCAGGCGCGTCGGACATGACTCAATCCTCACACGCCGGGCGGCGCCCGCTCGCCGGGGCGGCCCCGGGGTCCGGGGCGGGGTGTTCGGGCGGGGCGGCGGGGGGTTGCGGGGGAACGGCGTCGTAACCGTCTGCTAACGGTGGGAACTCGGTCGAGGACTGGTTAAGTTGCTCTGACGACCGACCGATTCCAGACGACACAGCTGAGGTGCCACCGTGGTATTCCAGATGCCGGAACGCTCAGGGCCGGGTTTCCGGCGGAGGGTGGGCCCGCCCTCCCGGCGGGCGCGGGTGGCCCTGCTGACCCTGGGCGTACTCGCGGTGCTGTTCCTGCTGTTCGTCATGTTCGCCGGGTTCTGGACGGACTGGCTGTGGTTCAGGTCGGTCCACTACTCCTCGGTGTTCACCACCCAGCTGTGGACGAAGGTCGGGCTGTTCGGGGTCTTCGGCCTGCTGATGGCGGTGATCGTCGGCTTCAACGTGTGGCTGGCGCACCGGCTGCGGCCGCCGCTGTCGGCGATGTCGGTGGAGCAGCAGAGCCTGGACCGCTACCGGGCGGGCCTGGCGCCGTTCAAGCGCTGGGCGCTGATCGGGGTCTCGCTGGTGATCGGCCTGGTGGCGGGTGCGGCGGCGTCCGGCCAGTGGCGGACCTGGCTGATGTGGACGAACGCGACGTCCTTCGGTGAGAAGGACGCCCAGTTCGGCATGGACGTCTCGTTCTACGCCTTCGACCTGCCGTTCTACGAGTTCGTGCTGGGCTTCGCGTTCAGCGCGGTGATCGTCTCGCTGCTGACCTCGGCGCTGGTGCACTACCTGTACGGGGGGCTGCGGCTGCAGGGCCCGGGCCGCCGGGCGAGCGCGGGCGCGCAGGGGCACCTGGCGGTGCTGCTGGGCGTGTTCGTGCTGTTGAAGGCGGTGGCGTACTGGCTGGACCGGTACGGGCTGGCGGTGAAGACCGGCGCCTACAAGGGCGTTTCGGGCTGGACCGGGCTGCGCTACGTGGACGCCAACGCGTTCCTGCCGGCGAAGACGATCCTGTTCTTCGTCGCGATCATCTGCGCGGTGCTGTTCTTCCTGACCCCGATCCGCCGCACCTGGGCGCCGGCCCTGATCGGGCTGGGGCTGATGGTGCTGTCGGCGGTGCTGATCGGCGGGCTGTACCCGGCGATCGTGCAGCAGTTCCAGGTCAAGCCGAACGAGCAGGCCAAGGAGACGCCGTACATCCAGAAGAACATCGACGCGACCCGGCAGGCGTACGGGATCGCGGACGCGCAGACCACCCCGTACAGCCCGCAGGGCTCGACCACGGGTGACGCGTTGAAGCCGGACGCGCAGACCATCGCGGACGTGCGGCTGCTGGACCCGAACATCGTGTCGCAGACGTTCCAGTCGCTGGAGCAGCAGCGCAACTACTACGCGTTCCCGAGCACCCTCTCGGTGGACCGCTACGGCACGCCGACGGGCAAGCAGGACACCGTGATCGGCCTGCGCGAGCTGGACCTCAACGGGGTGCAGCGGAACTGGATCAACGACCACTTCAAGTACACCCACGGCTACGGCGCGGCGCTGGCCAAGGGCAACCAGGTCGACGACAAGGGCGGGCCGGTGTTCACCGAGTCCGGCCTGCCGGCCACCGGTTCGCTGGGCGACTACGAGCAGCGGATCTACTACGGCGAGAAGACGACGACGTACTCGATCGTCGGCGGCTCGAACAAGGAGATCGACTACACCGACGTCAAGACCGGTCAGAACGTGGAGTACACGTACACCGGTGACAGCGGTGTCTCGCTGGACAACCCGATCACCCGGGCCGCGTACGCGGTGCGCTTCGCCGAGCCGCAGATGCTGTACGCGGGGGCGATCACCGACGGCGCGAAGGTGATCTACAACCGGACGCCCAAGGAGCGGGTGGAGAAGGTCGCGCCGTGGCTGTCGATCGACGCCGACCCGTACCCGGTGGTGCAGGGCGGCCACGTGGTGTGGGTCGTGGACGGCTACACCACCTCGGACGGCTTCCCGTTCTCGTCGAAGACGACGCTGGGCACCGCGACCAAGGACTCGCTGACCAACCAGCGCGGTGAGCTGCTGACCGCCGCCAACCAGGTCAACTACATCCGCAACTCGGTCAAGGCCACGGTGGACGCCTACACCGGCGAGGTGAAGCTCTACCAGTGGGACGAGAAGGACCCGGTCCTCAGGACCTGGATGAAGGCCTTCCCGGGCACCGTGGAGCCGAAGGCGGACATCCCGGCGACGCTGCTGCCGCACCTGCGCTACCCGCAGGACATGTTCAAGGTGCAGCGCGACCTGCTCGGCCAGTACCACGTGACGGACGCCAACTCCTTCTTCAACGGCAGCGACATCTGGCAGGTCCCGGTGGACCCGACCAGTGACACCAAGCAGGTCCAGCCGCCGTACTACGTGACGGTGCGGATGCCGGACGCCCAGGCCGCGAGCTTCTCGCTGACCAGCACCTTCGTGCCCAACCAGCGGCCGAACCTGGCGGCCTTCATGGCCGTCAACGCGGACCCGGGGGACGACTACGGGAAGATCCGCATCCTCAAGATGACGGGCGAGAGCGGCGCCCCCGGCCCCGGCCTGGTGCAGTCGAAGTTCAACTCCCGCCAGGAGGTGGCGAACCAGATCTTCGCGTTGAAGAGCGGCGGTGACACCGAGCTGGAGTACGGCAACCTGCTGACCCTGCCGGTCGGCGGCGGGCTGTTGAACGTCGAGCCGGTGTACGTGCGCGGGCGCGGCGCCAAGTACCCGACGCTGCAGAAGGTCCTGGCGGTGTACGGGGACGACAACGTGGCGTTCGAGAACACCCTGGACGACGCGCTGCGCAAGCTGTTCGCCGGGCAGGCCCCGCCGGCCACGCCGGTGGCGCCGTCCAGCCAGGGCGGGACGACGCCGGGCACCGGCACGGCCCCGGGGACCGGGACGACGCCCGGCGGCGGCAGCACGCCGACGCCGACGCCCACCGCGCCGGGCACCCCGGCCCCGGGCGGGACGATCTCGCCGGAGCTGCAGAAGGCGCTCGGGGACGCGGAGAAGGCGTACAACGACAGCCAGACCGCGTTCAAGAACGGCGACTGGGTGGCGTACGGCAACGCCCAGAAGGCGCTCGGCGACGCCTTGAAGGCGGCCGAGGCGGCCCGGGCGGGCGGCCAGGCGCCGGCGCCGACGGCGACGCCGACCGGCTCGGGGGCGGCCAGTCCGCACCCGTAGTCCCCGCTGAGCTGCGGTGACCGTTTTTGGTTCCACCCCGCGTCCGTGCTACGGTTCAGTTACCGACGCGGGGTGGAGCAGCTCGGTAGCTCGCTGGGCTCATAACCCAGAGGTCGCAGGTTCAAATCCTGTCCCCGCTACTCAGTAGCAGGAAGCCCGGAGGATCATTCCTCCGGGCTTCTGTCGTATCCGGGCTCCGGGCTCCTGTCTCCGGGGGGCAGGGCCGGTGGCGTCGGGCCCGGTCGAAACCGTGCTAAGGTTTGATCAACGACGCGGGGTGGAGCAGCTCGGTAGCTCGCTGGGCTCATAACCCAGAGGTCGCAGGTTCAAATCCTGTCCCCGCTACTCGGTGTCAGAGGCCCGGAGGATCATTCCTCCGGGCCTCTGTCGTACCCGGACGTTTCCGTCCGGAAGCGGCGGGAACCGCTCCGGTACTATCGACCGTCGCCAACGGGGACGGCACCGGGGTTTGTGGGGTGGAAGTGTCGGGAAATCGACAAAGCGCCGAAGCAATCTCGTCGGCTTCGGGTCCGCCCCACCCGAATTCGGCCGGGGCAGGTGTACGCGGGTAGCGGGTGATGCGACGATGGGACACATGGGGGACGGTGCACGGCCGCTGACGGGCCGTCCGGTCCGGCGCCTCTCCTGGGAGTCCCCCCGGCCGTCGGCCGGGGCACGATGCCGCGACACTCTGGGGGAGCGGGAGTCGGCATGAGGCTGATCGGCAAGTCAGGCGCCAAGTCCGGTGCGGCCGTCGAGGCGGACACCGACGCCTGGGCGGAGAGCGCCGAGAGCCCCGAGAGCCGCCCCGGAGCCCTGCCCGCCCAGCGCACCAGCGGGCTGTCCGAGCGCCCCGCGGTCGGCGGCTCCGGGCCCGACAGCCTCGTGCACGTCTCCACCCGGCAGTTCTCCGCCGCCGTTGGCCCGTACGGGGCGGGCGGCGAGGAGGCGTCGGCCGGCGCCGCGCTGGACCCGGCCGGGCTGGACCCGACCAGCTTCGAGACCGCGCTGGCCGCCCGGGAGTCCGCCGCCCTGGAGGCCCGGCACCGGCAGGCCGCCGACGACGGCGACCCGGACGCCGCGAGCCGCCTGGGCACCCTGCTGCTGCGCCGCGGCGACCTGGAGGACGCCGAGCCCTACCTGCGCGCCGCCGCGGCCGCCGGGGTGCGGGCCGCCGCCAACAACCTGGGCGTCCTGCTGCACCAGCAGGGCCACCGCGCCGAGGCCGGCCAGTGGTGGCGCCACGCGGCGGTGGCGGGCAGCGCCCCCGCCGCGCACGCGCTCGGGCTGCAGCTGCGCGACCAGGGCGAGGAGGAGGCCGCCGAGTACTGGCTGCACTACGCCGCCGACCACGGCCACCCGCTGGGCGCCTACGCCCTCGGCGACCTGATGGAGCACCGGCGCGACGTGCGGGCCGAGCGCTGGTTCAAGGTCTCCGCCGACGCCGGGCACCGCGAGGCCGCCTACCGGCTGGCCCGGATGCGCGAGGCCGCCGGGGACAAGGAGACCGCGGAGGCCTGGTACCGCACGGCCGCCGCCCGCAGCCACGCCCGCGCCGCGCTGCGCCTGGGCGTGCTGCTGGAGGAGCGCGCCCGCACCGACCGGACGCTGCTGGAGGAGGCCGCCCGCTGGTACCGGCAGTCCGCGCAGAACGGGGAGCCGCGGGCCGCCTGCGCGCTCGGCTTCCTGCTGCGCGACTCCGGGGACGTCGCGGCCGCCGCCGAGTGGTGGCAGGAGGCCGCCGAGGCCGGTGACGGCAACGCCGCCAACGCGCTCGGCGCCCTGCACGCGAGCCGCGGCGAGGCCAAGGCCGCCGAGCACTGGTACCGCACCGCGCTCGACGCGGGCGACCAGAACGGCGCCTTC
This sequence comes from Kitasatospora sp. NPDC098652, assembly GCF_044760155.1. Taxonomy (NCBI): domain Bacteria; kingdom Bacillati; phylum Actinomycetota; class Actinomycetes; order Kitasatosporales; family Streptomycetaceae; genus Kitasatospora; species Kitasatospora sp. NPDC098652. The sequence continues at coordinate 386,749 of NZ_JBIWAQ010000004.1, read as the reverse complement.
AACCTCGGCCTGCTCTGCGCCGCCACCGGCCGTGACCAGCAGGCCGAGCAGTGGTACCGCCGGGCCGCGTACGCCGGGCACCGGGAGGCCTGCAACGCGCTGGCCGTGGTGCTGCTGCAGCGCGGCGACGAGTCCGGCGCCGAGCCGTGGTTCTCCAAGGCGGCCGAGGCCGGCAGTGTGGACGGCGCCTTCAACCTGGGCGTGCTGCACGCCGGGCGCGGCGAGGCGCGGCAGGCCCAGGAGTGGTACGCGCGGGCGGCGGCCGAGGGGCACGGCGAGGCGGCGCTGCAGCTGGCGGTCGCCCAGGAGCAGCGCGGCAACCTGTCCGGCGCGCTGGAGCGCTACCGGCAGGCGGCGGCCGGCGGTTCGGCGGAGGGCGCCTTCCGGCTGGCCTCGGTGCTGGACCGGCGGGGGGACGCGGACGCCGAGGCCGAGCACTGGTACGCGCTGGCGGCCGACGCCGGGCACCGCCGCGCCCAGGTGCGGATGGGGGTGCGGGCGGCCGAGCGCGGGGCGCTGGAGATCGCCGAGAGCTGGTACCGGCGGGCCGCCGAGGCGGGCAGCCGCAGTGCCGCGTTCAACCTGGGGCTGCTGCTGGCCCGGCAGGACAGCGAGGCGGAGGCGATGCTCTGGTACACCCGGGCCGCCGACGCCGGGCACGGTCGGGCGGCGCTGCGGTTGGCGCTGCTGGCGCTGCGCCGGGGCGAGCCGGTGCAGGCCGAGAACTGGTGCCGGCGGGCGATCGACCAGGGGCCGGCCGAGGTCGCCGAGCGGGCCGGGCGACTGCTGGGCGCGCTGCACGCCGAGCTGAGCGCGTAGGGCGGGTCTGCCGGTTCCCGCCGGGCGCGCGGCTTGTCGGACCCGCCGTGGGGCCCGCCCCGGCGGGTCGTCAACTGCCGCTTCGGCCGCGGCAGTCGGGGCACAGGCCGCGGTAGGTGACTTCGGCGGTGGTGACGGCGAAGCCGAAGCGTTCGGCCGCGGGCAGCGCGGCGAGCGGGTCGCCGTGCGGGTGGACGTCGCGGATCGCGCCGCAGCCGGAGCAGACCAGGTGCTGGTGGGCGCGGTGGGCGTTGGGGTCGTAGCGCTTGGCGCGGCCGTCGGTGGCGACCTCCAGGACCTCGCCGAGGGTGACGAGTTCGCCGAGCGTGTTGTAGACGGTGGCGCGGCTGATCTCGGGCAGGCGGGCGGCGGCCCGGGCGTGCACCTCGTCCGCGGTGAGGTGGACGTGCTCGCCGTCGAGGACCTCGGCCACCACGCGGCGCTGTGAGGTCAGCCGCCAGCCGCGTCCGCGCAGTCTCTCCAGCAGATCACTCATGGGACCAGAGTAAGTCACGCTCCGAGATTGGGACCAGTGTTGACTTAGACAAAGTCCAAGTTAGGATCGTGTCATCTCGATCGGATCCCCCGGAGGCAACCCGCCATGACCACGCAGGACGAGCTTCGCCCGACCCTCACCACCGAGGCGGGTGCCCCCGTCGCGGACAACCAGAACACCGAGACCGCCGGCCTCGGCGGCCCGGCCCTGATCCAGGACCAGCTGCTGTTCGAGAAGCTCGCGCACTTCAACCGCGAGCGGATCCCGGAGCGCGTGGTGCACGCCCGCGGCGCCGGCGCGTACGGCACCTTCACGGTGACGGCCGACGTGACGCCCTTCACCCGGGCGGCGTTCCTGTCCGAGGTCGGCAAGCAGACCGAGGTCTTCCTCCGGTTCTCCACGGTGGCCGGCAACCTCGGCGCGGCCGACGCGGTGCGCGACCCGCGCGGCTTCGCGGTGAAGTTCTACACCGAGGAGGGCAACTACGACCTCGTCGGCAACAACACCCCGGTGTTCTTCATCAAGGACGCCATCAAGTTCCCCGACTTCATCCACACCCAGAAGCGGGACCCGTACACCGGCTCGCAGGAGGCCGACAACGTCTGGGACTTCTGGGGCCTGTCGCCCGAGTCCACCCACCAGGTGACCTGGCTGTTCGGCGACCGCGGCATCCCGGCCAGCTACCGCCACCTCAACGGCTACGGCTCGCACACCTTCCAGTGGCAGAACGAGGCCGGCGAGCACTTCTGGGTCAAGTACCACTTCAAGACCGACCAGGGCATCCGCAACCTCACCCAGGCCGAGGCCAACCGGCTCGCCGGCGAGGACCCGGACAGCCACCAGCGCGACCTGCGCGAGGCGATCGAGCGCGGTGAGTTCCCGAGCTGGACGGTGCAGGTCCAGATCATGCCGGCGGCCGACGCGGCCGGCTACCGCTTCAACCCCTTCGACCTGACCAAGGTCTGGCCGCACGCCGACTACCCGCCGATCGAGATCGGCCGGCTGGAGCTCAACCGCAACCCGGAGAACGTCTTCGCCGAGGTCGAGCAGTCGGTCTTCTCCCCGGCGCACTTCGTGCCCGGCATCGGCCCGTCCCCGGACAAGATGCTCCAGGGCCGGCTGTTCGCCTACGCGGACGCCCACCGCTACCGCGTCGGCATCAACGCCGACCAGCTGCCGGTGAACCGCCCGCACGCCACCGAGGCCCGCACCAACGGCCGGGACGGCCACCTGTACGACGGCCGCCACGGCCGGCAGAAGAACTACGAGCCCAACAGCTTCGGCGGCCCGGTGCAGACCGGCCGTCCGCTCTGGGCCGCGACCGCGGTCGACGGCCTCACCGGCACCCACGCGGCGCCCTCGCACGCCGAGGACGACGACTTCGTGCAGGCCGGCAACCTGTACCGGCTGTTCTCGGAGGACGAGAAGCAGCGGCTGATCGCCAACCTGGCCGGCTTCATCGCCAAGGTCTCGGCCGACCGCGAGTCCATCGTGGAGCGGGCGATCGACAACTTCCGCAAGGCCGACGCCGACTACGGGCAGCGGCTGGAGACGGCGGTCCGGGAGCTGCGCAAGCAGTAGGACGGGCCGGAACGAGCGGCGGGCCCTGTGACCAGCTTTCACTGGTCACAGGGCCCGCACCACTTCTCGCCCGGGGCCGGCTCGACGGGTCGGCTCGCCCGGGTCGGCCCGCCCGGGTCGGCTCAGACGGAGAGCCGCCGCAGGGTCTCGTCGTGCAGCAGGCCGTTGGTGGCCACCGCGTCGGCGCCGCCCGGGCCGGGGATGCCGTCCAGGCCGGTGAAGCTGCCGCCGGCCTCCTCGACGACGATGCAGGGCGCGGCCATGTCCCAGAGCGACAGCTCGGGCTCGGCGGCGATGTCCACGGCACCCTCGGCGACCATCATGTAGGACCAGAAGTCGCCGTAGGCGCGGGTGCGCCAGCAGGCCCGGGTGAGGTCCAGGAACGGGTCGAGCCGGCCGCGGTCCTCCCAGCCGGTGAGGGAGGAGTACGAGAAGGACGCGTCCTCGATCCGGGACACCCCGGAGACGTGGATCCGGGAGGCCTTGGCCAGGCTGCGGCCCGCGTAGGCGCCCAGGCCCTTGGCCGCCCACCAGCGGCGCTGCAGCGCCGGGGCGGAGACGATGCCGACCACCGGGCGCTCCACGCCGTCCGGGCCGTCCTCCAGCAGGGCGATCAGGGTGGCCCAGACCGGGACGCCGCGGATGTAGTTCTTGGTGCCGTCGATCGGGTCGATCACCCAGCGGCGCGGGCCGGAGCCCTGGAGGCCGAACTCCTCGCCCAGCACGGCGTCGCGCGGGCGGGCGCGCTGGAGCACGCTGCGTACGAGCTCCTCGGCGGCCTTGTCGGCGTCACTGACCGGGGTCAGGTCGGGCTTGGTCTCGACCTTCAGGTCGAGGGCACGGAAGCGCTCCAGGGTGACCGAGTCGGCCGAGTCGGCGAGGACGTGGGCGAGTCGGAGATCGTCGTGGTAGTCGGCCATGCCCGAAACCCTAGCTCAGCGGGCCGGCCGGGAGGGGTGGGCGCTCAGTGGGCGGAACCGCTGAGCTGGAGGCCGATCACGCCGGCGATCACCAGGGAGATGGACACCAGCTTGAGCACCGAGGTGGTCTCGTCCAGGAAGGCCATGCCGTAGATGGCGGTGCCGGCGGCGCCGATGCCGGTCCACACCGCGTAGGCGGGGCCGACCGGCAGGCTCTTGAGCGAGAGGGTGAGCAGGCCGAAGCTGCTGAGGGCGAACACGCAGAAGCTGATGGTGGGCCAGAGCTTGGTGAAGCCCTCGCTGAGCTTGAGGTTGATCGCGAAGCCGGTCTCCAGCAGGCCGGCCAGGATCACCAGGGCCCATGCCATCGTGCGCCCCTCCCTGTCGATCGACGGACGGGCCGTGTCCGGCCCGACTTTCCTATGATCGCCAGGGAGGGGCGGTCCGACACCTCGAACGGGCCACGAGCCTCGGGGAAGGGCGGAGCCCCGCGGGGCTCAGTCGCCCTCGCGGGCCTCCTTGCTGGCCAGCAGACGGCGCAGCGAGTAGAGCCGGGCGGCCTCGGCGTGTCCGTCGGCGACCCAGGCGTCCAGGGCGCAGTCCGGCTCGTCGTGGCTGCAGGCGCGCGGGCAGTCGACCGTGCCCGGCTCCAGGTCGGGGAAGGCGAGGATGACCCGGGACGGGTCGATGTGGGAGAGGCCGAAGGAGCGGAAGCCTGGCGTGTCGATCACCCAGCCCGGGTCGAGCGCCTTCTTCGAGCCGGGCTTGGCGCCGGGCGGCGGGGGCAGCCGCAGCGCCAGGGCGGAGACGGTGGTGTGCCGGCCGCGGCCGGTGACGGCGTTGACGTGGCCGGTCTGCCGCCGCCGGTCCGGGACGAGGGCGTTGACCAGGGTGGTCTTGCCGACGCCGGAGTGGCCGATGAACACCGTGGAGAGCCCGCGCAGGTGCTCCCGCACGGCCTCGGCACCGGCGGTCTCCAGCTCGTCCCGGCGGGTGACGACGTAGTCGATGCCGAGCGGGGCGTACGACTCCAGCAGCGGTCCGGCCGGGGCGAGGTCGGACTTGGTGAGCACCAGCAGCGGTTCCATGCCCGCGTCGTAGGCGGCGACCAGGCAGCGGTCGATCAGCCGCGGGCGGGGCTCCGGGTCGGCCAGCGCGGTGACGATGGCCAGCTGGTCGGCGTTGGCGACGACGATCCGCTCGTACGGGTCGTCGTCGTCCGCGGTGCGCCGCAGCACGGAGCTGCGCTCCTCGACCCGGACGATCCGGGCGAGGGTGTCGGTGTCCCCGGAGAGGTCGCCGACCAGGTTGACCACGTCGCCGACGACGACGCCCTTGCGGCCCAGCTCGCGGGCCTTCATGGCGACGACCTCACGCTCCTGCTTGGTCCCCGGGTCGACCAGGCAGGTGATCCGGCCGCGGTCGACGGTCAGCACCATCGCCTCGTCGGCGTCCTCGTGCTTGGGCCGGATCCGGGTCCGCGGCCGGGAGCCCCGGCGGGCGGGGCGGTTGCGGATGTCGTCCTCGTCGGCGTCCTTGCCGTAGCGGCGCATGGTTCAAGTCTCCGCTCAGGCGTCCGCGGCCGCTCCGCCGAGCAGCTCCGCCCACATCTTGGGGAAGTCGGGCAGGGTCTTGGCGGTGGTGCCCACGTTCTCCACCTCGACGCCGGGCACGGCCAGGCCGAGCACCGCGGCGGCGGTGGCCAGGCGGTGGTCCTCGTAGGTGTGGAAGATGCCGCCGTGCAGCGGGCGGGGGCGGATCCGCAGGCCGTCCTCGGTCTCGCTGACGTCGCCGCCGAGGTCGTTGATCTCCTTGGCGAGGGCGGCGAGCCGGTCGGTCTCGTGCAGGCGCAGGTGGGCGATGCCGTACAGGTGGGACTCGGAGTCGGCGAGGGCGGCGACGGCGGCGATCACCGGGGTGAGCTCGCCGACGTCGTGCAGGTCGGCCTCGATGCCGTGGATCCGGCCGGTGCCGGTGAACTGGAGGCCCTCGTCGGTGTACTCGCAGGCGCCGCCCATCCGGGAGTAGAGATCGCGCAGCTGGTCGCCGGGCTGGGTGGTGTGGCGGGGCCAGTCGCGCACGGTGACCCGGCCGCCGGTGACCAGGGCGGCGGCGAAGAACGGGGCGGCGTTGGACAGGTCGGGCTCGACGACCAGGTCGCGGCCGATCAGGGCGCCGGGGGTGACCCGCCAGACGTCCTTCTCGCCGCCGTCCTCGGGGGCGTCGACCTGGGCGCCGGCCAGGCGCAGCATCTCGACGGTCATCCGGATGTGCGGCAGCGACGGGACCGGGCCGCCGACGTGCCGGACCTCGACGCCGTGGTGGTAGCGGGCGCCGGAGAGCAGCAGGGCGGAGACGAACTGGGACGAGGAGGAGGCGTCCAGCTCGACCGGGCCGCCGTCGAGGCCGCCGGTGCCGTGCACGGTGAGCGGGAAGCTGCCGCGGCCGCCGTCCTCGATCCGGGCGCCGAGCGCGCGCAGGGCGTTGATCACGCCGTGCTGGGGGCGCTCGTGGCTGCGCGGGTCGCCGTCGAAGTGGACCGGGCCGTCGGCGAGGGCGGCGAGCGGGGGCAGGAAGCGCATGACCGTGCCGGCGTTGCCGACGTCGACGTTGGCGGGGCCGCGCAGCGCGGGGGCGGGGATGACCCGCCAGGCCTCGCCTCCGCCGGTGCCGCCGGAGTCGTTGTTGACCTTCTCCTCGATGGTGACCCCGAGGGCGCGCAGGCCGTCGGCCATCAGCTGGGAGTCGCGGCTGCGCAGCGGGCGGCGCACCCAGCCCGGTCCGTCGGCGAGGGCCGCCAGTACCAGGGCCCGGTTGGTGACCGACTTGGAGCCGGGGATGGTGACGGTGGCGTCGACGGGGGCGGTGGCGACGGGGGCGGGCCACAGGGTCTCGGTCATGGGGGCCAGTCTAGGGGCCGTACCGGAACGGCCCCTGCTGCGGCCGGATGGCGGGACGGGGGTGATCGGGGTGATCTAGTGGAGGGGTTGCAGCAGCCAGGTGGCGCCGAGGGCGAGGCAGGCCAGGGCGGTGAGCAGGAAGACGGTGACCCAGGCCAGGGCCGGGACGTGGGTGAGCCGGGCGAGCTGGTCGGCGTCGGAGTCGCGGGCCCAGCCGGTGCGGCGCTGGTGCTGGAGCTCCAGGACCGGGCGGACCGCCCCGAACAGCAGGAACCAGCAGCCGAGGTAGGCGAAGCCGGCCTGGACCTGGGCGCTGCCGAACCAGGACACCAGGAAGAAGGAGCCGCCGGCGACGAGCACGGTGAACAGGCCGAAGGCGTTGCGGATCCGCAGGAGCAGGGCGAGCAGCAGGGCGATGGCGAGCCAGAGCAGCAGGGTGATCCGGTCGGCGGCGAGCAGGGCGGCGCAGCCGAGGCCGAGCAGGGCGGGGGCGGTGTAGCCGGCGGCGGCGGTGAGGATCATGCCGGGGCCGGTGGGGCGGCCGTAGGAGAGGGTGAGGCCGGAGGTGTCGGAGTGCAGCCGGATGCCGGCGAGCTTGCGGCGGGTGGCGAGCGCGGCGAGGCCGTGGCCGCCCTCGTGGGCGATGGTGACGGCGTTGCGGGTGACGTGCCAGAGCGGGCGGGCGAGGACGGCGAGCAGGGCGGCGCAGCCGGTCGCGAGGACGAGCCAGCCGGGTGGGGCGGCCTGGGTGCCGGTGACCCGGTCCCACAGTTCGCCGAGATTCTGGTTGTTCGGGTTCATCGGCGGGCTGCGCCTCCGTTCGGTGTGCTGCGTTGTGTTCGGGGTGCTGCGTGGTGCTTCGCCGGGTCGGGCCCGGGGCGGGCCTGGGTCGGGTCGGGGCGGGCTTCGCCGGGGCGGGCCGGGTTGGGCCGTTCGGGGCAGCCTCCCATGCGGGGACGGGCGCAGGGGAGCGGGCGGTTCTGCTCCGTGGATGAGGAAGTGCTGAGCGGGCGTGGTGTGGTTGGCTGGCCCGCATGTGCGGTCGCTTCGCAGCCAGCAGCAAGCCGGAGGACGTCGTCGAGCTGTTCGACGTGGAGTTCTGGGACCCGGAGGAGTCCCTGGACCCGAACTGGAACGTGGCGCCGACCAACAGCGCCTACGTGGTGCTGGAGCGGTTGGCCAAGGGGGCGGCGCGACCGGTGCGGCAGCTGCGGGCGCTGCGCTGGGGGCTGGTGCCGCAGTGGTCGAACTCGGCCGAGATGGCGGTGAAGATGATCAACGCCCGGTCGGACACGGTGCACGAGAAGCCGGCCTACCGGCAGGCCTTCGCCTCGCGCCGGTGCATCCTGCCGGTGGACGGCTACTACGAGTGGCAGACGGTGCCGGGGGAGCGGGGCAGGGCGCGCAAGAAGCCGTTCTTCGTGTCCCGGGCGGACGGCGCCCCGCTGGCGCTGGCGGGGCTGTACGAGTTCTGGCGCAACCGGGTGGTGCCGCCGGGGCACCCGGAGGCCTGGCTGGTGACCTTCACCATCGTGACCACGGATGCCGAGGAGTCGCTGGCGCCGATCCACGAGCGGATGCCGCTGTTCCTGGACCGGCGGGACTGGGGGGAGTGGCTGGACCCGGGGCTGAACGACCCGGAGGAGGTGCGCCGGCTGCTGATACCCCCGCCGCCGGGGGCGCTGCTGGCCACGCCGGTGTCGCCGGCGGTCGGGAACATCCGCAACAACGGTCCGGAGCTCAAGGAGCCGTGGACCGAGGTCGAGTACGAGACCACACTGTTCTGAGACTTGGGAGCTGCCGGGATGACCACCTCCGAACTCGTCACCACCGGGGCCGGGGACGCCCGGATCACCTACCACCGGGCGGCCGCGCCGAGGGCGGTGCTGGCGCTGGGCCACGGGGCGGGCGGCGGCACGGGCGCGCGGGACCTGGTGGCGCTGGCCGGGCGGCTGCCGGCCCGGGGGATCACGGTGGCGCTGGTGGAGCAGCCGTGGCGGGTGGCGGGGAAGAAGCTGGGCCCGGCGCCGAGGACGCTGGACGTGGGCTGGCTGCCGGTCGCGGAGCGGCTGGCCGGGGCCGGGCTGCCGCTGGTGGTCGGCGGGCGCAGTGCCGGGGCGCGGGTGGCCTGCCGTACGGGGGCGGCGAGCGGCGCGGTGGGGGTGGTGGCGCTGGCGTTCCCACTGCACCCGCCGGGGAAGCCGGAGCGGAGCCGGGCGGAGGAGTTGCTGGGGTCGGGGCTGCCGACGCTGGTGGTGCAGGGTGCGGCGGACCCGTTCGGCGGGCCGGCGGAGTTCCCGGAGCTGCCGGCGGGGCACGAGCTGGTGGCGCTGCCGTACGGGAACCACGGGTTCGAGGTGCCGAAGCGGGCGTCGCTGGGGCAGGACGAGCTGCTGGAGCTGATCTGCTCGGCGGTGGGGGACTGGGTGCTGGGGCTGCTGTGACGCCGGTGCCGCTCCGAGGGGCCGCGGGTCGGGGCCGGGGGCGGCGGCGGGGTGGCGGCAGGGCTGGGCGGGGCCGTGAGCAGGGTGTTTCCGCTCGCTCACTCGTGCGAGTGAATGGCCGGTGCGGGCGGGAATGCGGGCGGGGCCGGTGTGGTTGTCGTGTCCGTCAGCATGAGTCACCGGTGAGAGGCAGGGCAGATGGGTTCGATCGCGTGCCCCGAACGGCCGGAGGAGCGCGAGGCCGCCGCGGCGTTCGCCCCCTCCTGGTCGGACTGGCTCGACGCGGGCGAGAAGCCCGTCAGCCCGATATCCTCCATTTCTGGGCGGCCCGCGGTGGGCCGTGCCCGTCATGCCGAGGAGGTGGGTCCGGTCGTCGGGACCGAGCACGAGGCCGATCCGGGCCGTGGCCCGGACGAGGCCCTGCCTGCGGGCGAGGCGCTCACCGGTGAGGAGCTGGCCGAGGCGATCGGTGAGGACACCTTCCGGGTGTCGGCGGAGGAGTCCGAGGAGGCCCGGCGGGAGCGCTTCGAGCGCGACGCCCTGGGCTACCTCGACCCGATGTACTCTGCGGCGCTGCGCATGACGCGCAACCCCGCGGATGCGGAGGACCTGCTCCAGGAGGCGTTCGCCAAGGCGTACGCGTCCTTCCACCAGTTCCGTGAGGGCACCAACCTCAAGGCCTGGCTGTACCGCATCCTCACCAACACGTTCATCAACTCGTACCGCAAGAAGCAGCGTGAGCCCCAGCGCACCGCGGCGGAGGAGATCGAGGACTGGCAGCTGGCCAGGGCCGAGTCGCACATGTCGACCGGTCTGCGCTCGGCCGAGACCCAGGCGCTCGACCACCTGCCCGACAGCGACGTGAAGGACGCGCTCCAGGCGATCCCGGAGGAGTTCCGGATCGCCGTGTATCTCGCGGACGTAGAAGGCTTTGCGTACAAGGAGATCGCGGACATCATGGGTACTCCCATCGGTACGGTGATGTCCCGGCTGCACCGCGGCCGTCGTCAGCTGCGCGGCATGCTGGAGGATTACGCCCGTGAGCGCGGGCTGGTCCCGGCCGGCAGCGGGGCAGGGCAGGAAGCGAAGGGCTCGGGCTCATGAGCTGCGGCGATCCGCACGAAACCGAGTGTGGCGAGGTCCTCGACCACCTCTATGAATTCCTCGACAACGAGATGGCCGAGGGTGACTGCGCCAAGCTGCGCGTGCACTTCGAGGAGTGCTCGCCCTGCTTGAAGCAGTACGGGCTGGAGCAGGCGATCAAGGCACTGATCAAGCGCTCCTGCGGCTGCGACGACACCCCGAGCGACCTGCGCAGCAAGGTGCTGGCCAGGATCGACTCGATCCGGGCCGGGCAGCGCTCGGGCGAGCCGGTGGTGGTCGCGGTGGACACGGGCGTCGAGGTGCACGTCGAGGACGCCCGTCCGGCGCCCAGACCGGCGCAGGCGCACGAGGGCGCGGGCGAGGAAGCGGACGAGGCGAGCGTGCGCCCCGGTGCGCCGGTCGAGGCCGGAGCGCCCGCCGAGTAGTCCGGCCCAGTGGTCCGGCCCAGTGGTCCGTACGGCCCGCCGGCGAGGGCGGGGCGCAGCGATTCGGACCGGGCGTTCGGACAGGCGGTTCGGACAGGGAGTTCATCGGCCCCGGGAGCATGCGCTCCCGGGGCCGCTCCCGTTCTGCGCGCATGCGCCCTCACTCGTTCGAGTGAGTTGGCGGTGCGCCAACTGCGCCATTGCGCGATCATGCGTCCCCACGCCCGGACGGCGGCCTATCCTCCTGACGGACGCTCACCGCCGGTCAGCCCGGCGCGCTGAGGCAACAGGGCCCGGACGCGGGGAGGCCGAGATCGCTACCGACAGTGGAGGCGCGACCCTGCCACAGGGGGCTGCGCGCTACCTGGTGGCCGTCCCGGTGGCGGCCCTGTGCTGCCTGCTGCCGCTGCTGCCCGAGGCCGTCACGCCCGGAGTGCCGCGCTGGCTCGGCCACCCGGCGGACTGGCCCAAGATCGGGCTGCTCGGCTTCCTGCACGGCTGCTGGGAGTCGCTCGCCCAGGGCCTACCCACCCCCTGCTCGCTCCTGCTGCGCCGGCTGCTGCGCCGCCCCGCGCCCGCCGGACGGGTGCCCGCCCGCCCCGGGGTGAACGCCTTCTTCCCGGTGCTGTTCGCCGGGGTGCTGATGCTCCCGCCGGCCGCCGCCGCCCTGGTCGCGGCCCCCGCCGCCCTGCTCGGCGGCCCCACCGGCCCCGGCTGCCGCGGCCGCCAGCTGTTCAACGGCTCCCAGCTCGCGCTGTGCGCCTTCGCCTCCTCGGTCGCCTTCCACCTGCTGCACGGCCCGCAGCTGCTGCTCGGCTCCCGCTTCCCCGCCGCGCTGCTGCCCGGTTTCGCCGCCGTCGGCGCGTTCTGCCTGGTCAACGGGCTGGTGGTGGGCGTCATGGTGGTGCTCAGCGAGGGCCGGCCGGCCACCGAGGTGCTCCGCGGTGCCTGCGCGGTGTGCGGGCTGCCGGTGCTGGTGCACGCGGCCGGCGGGCTGATGGTCGCGGTGCTCTGGCAGGGCCCGTACGGGGCGTTCGCCGCCCTGCTGGCCCTGCTGCCGCTGTCCATCTCGGCCTGGGTCTTCGCCCAGGGCCAGCGCGAGCGGGACGCCCACCAGGCCACCGTGCAGTCGCTGGTGCAGGCGGTGGAGATCAAGGACGCCTACACCCGGGGGCACAGCGAACGGGTCGGCCGCGCCTCGGTGCTGATCGCCGATCAGCTCGGCATGGAGCCCGAGCGGCTGCGCACCCTGCGCTTCGCCGGGATCCTGCACGACGTCGGCAAGCTCGGCGTGGCCACCGAGCTGCTGCGCAGAAACGGTCCCCTCGACGAGGACGAGCGCCGCGCCGTGGAGATCCACCCGGTGTACGGGTACGAGCTGGTGCGCGGGATCGACTTCCTCGGCGAGGCGCACGCAGGGATCCTGCACCACCACGAGCGGATGGACGGGCGCGGCTACCCGAGCGGACTGGCCGGGGAGCAGATCCCGGAGTTCGCCCGGATCATCTCCGTCGCCGACGCCTTCGACTCGATGACCTCCACCCGCTCCTACCGGCGCGGCCGCCCCGTCGCCGAGGCGGTGGCCGAGCTGGAGCGCTGCTCCGGCAGCCAGTTCGACCCGGTGATGGTGCGGGCACTGATCGAGGCGCTGGCCGTGCACGACTGGCAGCCGGTGGTGCACTCCGAGGACTGCGTACGGGCCGTCCCGGACATTCCGCTCGGGGTGCCCGAGCCGGTGCGGGCCGCACCCGGACGGGTGCCCGCCCAGGGCGGGACCCGCCCCGTGGCCGGGCAGCCGTGACCGGGCGCGCGGCCGGCCCGGGGGCCGGGAGAGGGTCGGCGCACGGGACCGGGACCGGGTCGGGGGCCGGGGCGGGTTCGGCGCATCGGAGCGGGGCCGGGGCGGGGCGCGGGCGTACCGCGCGCGGGGTGCACGCGGCCGCCGCCGTGCTGCTGGTGCTGGCGCTCGGCGCGGCCGTGGTGCGGGGGATCGCCGAGCCGAGGGTCGCGCTGGCGTTCACCGCGCTGATCGCGCTCGGCGAATGCGTCCGGATCACCCTTCCGGGTGACCGCGAGCAGGCGCCCATCGGCGCGGCCGGCGCGCTGGCGTACGCCCTGCTCGGGCCGCTGCGCGGGGTGCCGACCGCGCACGGCACGCTCCAGGTGGTCGCGGTGACCGGGGTCGGCCTGCTGCTGGGCTGGCTGCCCGGGCTCGCCCTGCCGCACCGGCCAGAGCGCCCGCACCGGCGGCCGCCCTGGGCCGACCCGGCCCGGCGGGACAGTGCCGCTCGCCGACTGCTCGCGGTCGGCTTCGCCGCCGCCGTGTTCCAGCCGCTCTACAACGGCGGCCTGGTGGACCGCTTCTCGCCCGAGGGCCCCGCCTACGGGGCGTTCCTGACCGCCGTCGCCGCGCTGGCCGCGCTCTGCGACGCCACCCTGGCGGCGCTGCTGCGCTCCTCGGGCCCGTCCTCGCCCGCCCGCCGTTCGCCCTCCCGCCGTTCGCCCTCCCGCCGTTCGCCCTCCCGCCGTTCGCCCGGAGGGCGGGCGGGGCGCAGGTGGGGTCCGCCATGGTGGCGCCCCTTCCCCGGCGCCGGGGAAGGCGCCGTCGGCGGCCGACGACGGCGCGGCGCGGCGGGCGCCCCGGCGGCGGCCCGCGGCCGGGAGCCCGAGGACGGTCCCGTGGCCGGTCCCGGGGCCGGCGGTCCCGGGACCGGCGGGCCGCGGTTCCCGGCCGCGCTGGAGGACGAGCTGCGCTCGCTGTTCGGGATCGGCTCGGCGATCGTCGCCACCGGGATGCTGGTCAGCCTCGCGGCCGGCGAGGTCGGGCTGTGGGCGCTGCCGCTGTTCTGCACCCCGCTGCTGCTCGCCCAGGTCTCCTTCCGGCGGGCCGCCGCGGTGCGGGCCACCACCGGGCAGACCATCGCCAGCCTGGCCCGGGCCACCGAGGTCGCCGGGTACACCCCGCACGGGCACGCGCGCCGGGTCGCGGACACGGCGTGCGCGCTCGGCCGCGAGCTGGGGCTGGGCACCCGTGAGCTCGCCCTGCTGGAGTACGCGGCGCTGATGCACGACGTCGGCCAGCTCTCCCTGGTCGAACCGGTGCCGGACGGCGCCACCGCGCTGCTGCCCGCCGTCGAGCAGCAGCGCATCGCCCGGCTCGGCAGCGAGGTGATCAGCCGCACCGGGGTGCCCCGGCAGGTCGCCGAGCAGGTCGCCCGACTGGCCGACCCCTGCCCCGGGCCGGTGGGCGGTGAGGGCCCGGTGCCGCTCGCCGCCCGGATCATCCGGGTCGCCAACGCCCACGACGACCTGCTCACCGCCGCCCGGGGGAAGGGCCTGGGCGAGGCGGTGGGGCGGCTGGAGGCGCTGGAGGTGCTGCGGCTGGGGCGCGGGCGGGTCTACGACGCCCGGGTGGTGGACGCGCTCGCCCGGGTGGGCGGGCAGGGGCGGGGCTGACGGCCGACCGCCGGGGGCCGACCGCGTGGGGCCGACTGCCTGGGCCCGACCACCTGGGGCCAGGGCCGGTGGCCGGGCGTGCGGTCCTCGCCGGGATGCGGTGGCGCCCGCCCGGGCGGGCGCCCGTCCGGGGTTGAGGAGGTGCGCTCCGGCGGGCAGGCTGGGGAGGGGCGGTCCCCAACCTCGGCGGTGGGGAGCGCGGGTGGGGGCGGGCGTGGTTGGATGCGGTCGTAGCGTGGAACACCGACCCGGAGCACCGGGACCCGGGCCCCGTCGAGGACGGGACGGGCCCGGCGGCAAGGGACTTGAGCGGACGACGACGGCAGGGACGAACGTGAGGATCTTCCACCGGGCACGGCACCGGCCGTCCGCCACCTGGCGGCAGACGACCGACCGGGCCTTCACGCTGATCGGCGACGGCCGCTACGAGGACGCCGGCGCCCTGCTGGTGATGGCCGCCGACCTGGAGCCCTGGCTGTCCGACTCCTGGTTCAACCTCGCCCTGCTGCACAAGTTCCGCCGCGACTGGGAGCAGGCCCGCTCGGCCGGCCTGCGCGCCGTCGCCCTGCTCGACCGCGAGCAGGGCGCCCCCGACTGGTGGAACCTCGGCATCACCGCCACCGCCCTCCAGGACTGGCCGCTCGCCCGCCGCGCCTGGCAGGCCTACGGGCTCAAGCTGCCGGGCGGCCCCGGCGGGGACGGCCCGGTCAGCCTGGAGCTGGGCACCACCCCGGTGCGGCTGTCCCCCGACGGCGAGTCCGAGGTGGTGTGGGGCCGGCGCCTCGACCCCGCCCGGATCGAGGTGCTGTCCATTCCGCTGCCCTCCTCCGGCCGCCGCTGGGGCGAGGTCGTGCTGCACGACGGCGCCCCGCACGGCGAACGGGTCACCGACGGCGTCGCCTACCCCGTCTTCGACGAGATCGAGCTGTGGGCGCCCTCCCCGGTGCCGACCTACGTGGTGCTGCTGCAGGCCGCCACCGCCGGTGACCGGGACGCGCTGGAACGGCTGGTCGCCGACGCCGGCTACGCCGCCGAGGACTGGACCTCCTCGGTGCGGCTGCTGTGCCGCGCCTGCTCGGAGAGCCGGATGGCCGCCGACGACGGGATCGTCGCCCACCACGACCCCCACGACGACGGCGACGCCGCCCACCCCGGGCACCTCAGCCACCTCAGCCAGGGCGGCGCGGCCGGGATGTCCTGGCTGGTCGAGCGCGAGTGCGGGCTCGCCGCCCCGGCCCACCTGGTCCGCTCCCTGCTCGACCGCTGGGTCGCGGCCGCCCCCTCGACCAGGGCCTACCGGGATCTCGAAGAGGTCTGCTGAACCCGCTGAGTACCCTGGTGAGGTACGCGTAGACCTATGGGAGCGGAAGACAATGGCGGAGCAGCACGACCACCAGCACGAGCACGACGTGGAGGGGGCGGCGCCCGAGGCCCCCGCGAAGGTGATCGGTGAGGAGCCCGACCTCACCAAGGGCACCGCGCGCCCGATCACCGTGGTCGGCAATCCCGTGCTGCACCGCGAGGTCAAGGACGTCACCGCGTTCGACGCCGAACTGTCCGCGCTGATCGACGACATGTTCCAGTCGATGTACGCCGCCGAGGGCGTCGGCCTGGCCGCCAACCAGATCGGCGTCGACCTCAAGGTCTTCGTCTACGACTGCCCTGACGACGACGGCGTGCGCCACATCGGCCACGTGATCAACCCGAAGCTTGAGGAGTACCCGGCCGACCGGCGCCGGGTGCTCGACGACAGCAACGAGGGCTGCCTGTCCGTCCCGACCGCCTACGCCGAGCTGCCGCGCCCGGACTACGCGGCCGTGACCGGCGTCGACAAGGACGGCAACCCGATCCGGGTCGAGGGCACCGGCTTCTTCGCCCGCTGCCTGCTGCACGAGACCGACCACCTGTACGGCACCCTCTACATCGACAAGCTGTCGAAGCGGGACCGCAAGGACGCCCTCAAGCAGATGGCCGAGGGCACCGCGAAGTACGCGACGGTGCCGAACGAGTGACCGCTCAGCGATAGTCGGCGAAGGCCGGTGCGGATCCCCTCCGCACCGGCCTTCGCCGTTTCCGGGCCGGTTTCCCGGGTCTCCCCGGCTTCCCGGGCTTTCCCGGCTTCCTGGACCGATTCCTGGGGTGGATTCCCGCAGCGCGGAACTTCCAGAACAATTCCCTTTCGGCGGGAGGATGTTGGGGGATTTCACAATGGCGCGGGAGGCCGCCCGGGCGATATTCGGCGGGCGCCGGGAAATCTTCGTGAACACACTCCGGGGCGGGTAGTACAGGTGGATTCGGCCGCCCGATGATCACATTCCGCCAACCCCCGGTCGGGGCTTGCGGAAGTCCCGAACCGCAGCGATAACTTCATGTGGTCGCAGCCCCACCATGTGCACACGGCGTCCGAGGACGGGCCGCCTGACCAGGCGTGCCACCTCCACCGCGGCGAGCGGCCCGGCACCTCCGGGTGAACTCCGCGCGCCCGCCGTGCACTTCTGCGAATCCCCCACGTCTCCCCGAACACCTTTTCCGTGACCACCGCTGCGATGTGGAGGCAAGGCATGCGCGACGCCCTCCGGGACGAGCGCCCGACGGTGATTCCGTCAGGCGGGTACGAGGCACTTCCGTATTCCCGTCGCTGCCAGGAGATCTGGCGGCGCGGGGAGCACCTGCTCATCGGCGTCAGCTCCGGCAACAGCTATTTCAGCGCCCGGCGGATCACCGAACTCGTCGGGTGGGGGCGGCAGTTCTTCGAGCGGATCGACATCGTCTACGCCGACCTGTTGGTCGGCACCCAGTTCGAGACCTTCGGCTACGCCCCCGACCAGGCCGAACGCCGGGCCCGCAAGGAGGTCAAGGCCACCGCCCGCCGGATCGAGCGGGGCGTCGAGGAGGCCGGCCGACGGATCGAGCGGGGCGTCGAGGAGGCCGGCCGACGGGGTGACGCGCGGGATGTCCGGGACGTCCGGGACGTCCGGGTGCACGCACTCTCCTCCTTCACCGGCGACCGCACGTACCAACGGCTGCACCAGCGGGCCGTCGACGCCCTGCGGACCGACCCGGAGTTCCGGGCGGCCGCCGAGGGCATGGCCCGCGGCTTCCTGACCGCCCGGCTGGACGAGGGCCTCGCCCCCAGCGAACCCCAACTCGCCGCCGGGCTCCGGTACATCGTCGCCGAGCTCCCCTTCTTCCTGGACACCCCGGCGCTGCTCGGCGTGCCCTCCTCGGTCAGCTGCTACCACCTGGAACTCCCGCTCACCCCCGTCCTGTTCGGCCGCGACGTCGGCTTGCGCGCCGGGGCGGGCCAGGGCTACGCGGTGATCCGTCCGGCTGCGACGTCGGCTGCCGTCGAGGCGGTTGGGGCGGTTGGGGCGGTTGGCGCGGTTGGCGCGGTTGGCGCGGTGGGGGCCGGCAAGGCCGTCGAAGCCGTCGAAGCCGTCGAAGCCGCCGTGTCCGCGCCCATGGCCGGGCGCGCCGCGTAGTCGACCGTCCGGACCGCGAACTTCCCCGAGGAGCAACACCCGTGACCGTGACCAACCCGCCGACCACCGACATCGCCTTCCCGCTCTCCCGCCGGGGTGACGTCCTGCCCGCCGAGGCGAACCGGCTGAGGGAGGAGACCCCGATCGCCAGGGTCCGTACCCTGACCGGCGATCCGGCCTGGCTGGTCAGCAGCTACGCGCTGGCCAAGCAGGTCCTGGAGGACGAGCGGTTCAGCCTCAAGGACACCGCCAACCCCGGCGTCCCCCGCCAGTACGCGCTGACCATCCCGCCCGAGGTGGTCAACAACATGGGCAACATCAACAGCGCCGGACTGCGCGACGCCGTCATGAAGACCCTCTCCCCGCGGGCCGACCGCGCCCTCGACGGCTGGCTCCGGGCCGAGGCCCACCGGCTGATCGACGAACTCACCGCCCAGGGCGCCCCCGGCGAACTCCGGGGCGGGTTCGCCGAGCCCTACTCCGCCGCACTGCACTGCCGGCTGCTCGGCCTCCCGGCCGAGGACGGGCGGCGGCTGATGGCCGGCATCGACATCGCCTTCCTCACCAGCCCGGTGCCCTTCGCCGGTGCGGCCCCCAACTGGTACAAGGACCTCGGCCACGTGCTCGGGCGGCTCACCGCGGACCCGGAACCGGTGGACGGCCTGCTCGGCCGGTTCGCCGCGCTGCGGCGCTCCCCGGACGTGTCCGACCGGGTCGGCGACGAACTGCTCGCCACCGTCGCGCTGTCGCTGTTCGGCGCGGGCGCGGTCTCGACCTCGGCGTTCCTGCTGAACGCCGTCGTCTACCTGTGCGAACGGCCCGAACTCGCCGACCGGCTCCGGCGGGAGCCGGCGCTGATCGGGCGCGCGGTGGACGAGTTGCTGCGGGTGAACCTGTCGATCGGCGACGCCCTGCCGCGGCTCGCGCTCGCGGACGTGCAGGTGGGTGAGGTGCTGGTGCAGGAGGGCGAGCTCGTGCTGGTCCTGGTCGAGGGCGCCAACTACGACCCGGCGGTCTTCCCGGACCCGGAGCGGATCGACTTCGACCGGCCGAGCAACCCGCACCTGGCCTTCGGCGCGGGCCGGCACTTCTGCCCGGCCTCGGCGCTCGGCCGCACCCACGCCGAGATCGCCGTCGCCGCGCTCGTCGAGCGGCTCCCGGGGCTGCGGCTCGCCCTTCCGGCCGAACAACTGGCCTGGCGGCCGGGGTTCATCAAGCGGCTGCCGGAGCGGCTGCCCGTCGTGTGGTGAGCCGAGGGGCTTCTGGCCGGTACGGCGGGGCCGGTGCGGACCCGTCCGCACCGGCCCCGCCGCCCCCTGCGGTCAGACCAGGAGCCACTCCGGGCCGTAGGTGAAGCGGGGGTCGGCCGGGAGCTTGACGCCGACGATCTGCTGGGCCGTGTCGCGCAGTTGGCCCATCAGGCCGATCGCGGTGCCGAGCTGGGTCGGGTCATCGCCCCAGGCGTGTTCGAGGGCGTGCAGCATCGCGCTGTAGTGCTGGTTGAAGGCGTCCAGCAGCTTGGCGGTGGCCTGGTCGGGCGAGTTGGGGTCGCCCTGGCGGGGCCAGCCGCCCCTGGGCACCCGGGCGACCGGGAAGCTGTCCGGCAGCGGGACGTCGGCGCCGGTGAACTCGTACTTCTTCGTGGTGGGGTTCTGGACGAGCTTCTTGCCGACGGCGATCTCCTTGAAGGCGTAGTAGTGGGCGAGTTCGCCCGGCGCGCTGGGGAAGGGGTCCTGCGGGGAGGCGGTGGTCCCCTCGCCCTGGGTCTGGATGACGTGGATCGCCTGGAGGACGTCGTCGATGGTGTTCATCGCGACGATCTCGCGGTTCGTCCCGAGCGAGAACTTCACCTGGTGCTGACCGGTGAGCAGGTGGGCGTACTTGGGGAAGACGTTGGCGATGCGCTGGTAGAAGGCGCCGATCGTGTTGCCGTCGGCGGCGTAGGCGAGCGGGTTCTCGGGCTTCTCGATGGCGGCGAAGAGCCCCGCCGACTCGCGGGACAGTCCGCTGAGGTAGACCACCAGGCCCGGGTTGACGCCGCCGGGCAGCTCGCCCGGGTACTTGGGGACGGTGAGCGGGTCGGTCAGGACGACGGTGCCGCTGATGCTGGTGAGCATGTTGCAGACCAGTCCGAAGTGGAACATCTCGTCGAAGAGGATCTCCTGGACGGAGTCCTGGACCGGCTGGCCGCCGTTCCGGGCGGTGATCGACCACAGGGCGGTCGCGTACGGCGGGATGGTCGACACCTCCAGCATGATCGCCCGCTGGAGCGCCTCCCTGAGTTCCTGCTCGGTCCAGTCCTCCTCCGCCATGCTCATGAGCTGGGTGATCGCGTCGCTCTCGTAGTCGAGCACTCCGGTCGTCATGGGGGACCCCTTTCGTTCGGCTGTGCGCCGGACCGTAGCGGGGGTCGGGTCGTACGTATGCGTGTGATGCCGGTGTGGCCCGGGAGTTCAGCCGGACGGGCGGCGCGCGGCGGGGGTTGGCGCGGGGTGGGCGCGTGGTGGCCGCCGGCGCTGGGTGGCGCGAGGTGGCCGTCAGCGCGGGGTGGTGTCGACGGGCGCGGCGTCGACGGGCGTGGCGTCGAGGGCCGGGGCGATGGCGGCGAAGGCCTGGTCGGTCAGGGCGGCCGGGTCCTGCGCGCCGTCGCTCGCGCTCCAGCACTGGAGCACGACGTCGAAGGCGGTCAGGGCCATTCCGGCCGCCATCCGGGGGTGGAGACCGGCCGCGGGGTCCACTCCCAGACGGTCGGCGAGTTCGGCGGCCAGGTCCTCGCGCCACTGCGACTGGTGCTCCAGGAAGCGGGCGCGCAACGCGGGTGTGCCGAGGATCAGTTGGACCACGCGCAGGGTCTGCTCGGAGTGGCCGGCGCAGGCGTCGATGGCGGCCCAGACGGTGTTCCGCAGGGCGGTGGAGGGGCTCTCCCCGGTGGGCCGTCCGGCGAGTTCGGCGCGCATGCCGCTGCCGAGGTCCGCCAGGAAGCGGACGACCACGTCCTCCTTGGAGGCGAAGTAGCGGAAGAACGTCCGCTTGGAGATGCCGGTGGAGGCGGCGATCTCGTCGACCGTGACCGCGTCGAACCCCTGCTCGGCGAACAGGCTCAGCGCGGCCTTGGTCAGCTCGTCGGCGACGAGCCGGCGCTTGCGTTCGGCCAGGCTCGGGGTGGGGGCGGTGGTCATGGTCTGGATGCTACACGTGAGGTCGTGATTGGCGCATGGAGTCTGCCTTGACACTTGGTGACAGTGCGGGCAGTGTGTGGCGCATGACGAAGACTCAGGCTTGGGGTGTCGAACGGATTCCGGACCAGGCGGGGCGGCTGTTCGTCGTCACCGGCGCCAACAGCGGCCTCGGGCTGGCGACCACCCGCGCCGTGGCCCGTCGGGGCGGGCGGGTGATCCTCGCCGTCCGCGACGAGGCCAAGGGGCGGCGCGCGGTCGCGGAGATCACCGCCGAGCAGCCCGGGGCGACCCTGGAGGTGCGCCACCTCGACCTGGCCGACCTCGACTCCGTCCGCGCCTTCGCCGAGCGGCTGCGCTCGGACGGCCTCCGCCCGGACGTCCTGGTCAACAACGCGGGTGTGCTGGCGCCGCCGCGCACGCTCAGCGCGCAGGGGCACGAGCTCCAGTTCGCCGCCAACCACCTCGGCCACTTCGCGCTCACCGGGCTGCTGCTCGACCTGCTGGCGGAGGGTGCCGATCCGCGGGTGGTCACAGTGAGTTCGGCCAACCACCGGCAGGGGCGGATCTCCTTCGAGGACCTCGGCGGGGAGCGGACGTACTCACCGATGGGCCACTACAACCAGTCGAAGCTCGCCAACGCCGTCTTCGGATGGGAGCTTCACCGGCGCCTCGCGGCCGCCGGCAGCCCGGTCCGCAGCCTGCTCGCCCACCCGGGGTACGCCGCCACCAACATCCAGGCCGGCTCGGTCGGCCCGGTGAAGCTGCTCTTCGGCCGCCTCCTGATCCCGCTCGCCCAGGCCCCGGACCGGGGCGCGCTGCCCCAGCTGTTCGCGGCGACCGCCCCCGAGGCGGTCGGCGGGCAGTTCATCGGCCCGGGCGGGACGGGAGAGCTGCGCGGCGCCCCGAAGGCCGTACGGCTCGCCCCGAGGGCCGTCGACGCGGAGACGGGACGGCGGCTCTGGGAGCTCTCGGAGCGGCTGACCGAGGTTCGGTTCGGCCTCCCGGCGGCTGTCTGAGCCGGGCTGCTCCGGGGTTCGGCGGGGAGCGTTCGCGCGGCGCGCAGGGGGACTCGACCTCGGCGCTGGGCACGGGCGGAGCGGAAGCGCCGTTCGACCTCGATCCGGACGCATCCCGCCCGGCGGAGCAACTTTTGTCCCTCTGGGGCGAGCTGGACGGGCCTCCGGCTGCGGCCCGGGGGCTGCGGCGGCCGGTCCGCCGACCAGGCCGGGGTCGTGCGGTGGCCAACGGGCCCCGGCTCCGCGCGGCGGACGGGAGGAGCACGGCCGAGGTGCCGCGCAGGAAGTCGGCCGCGCCGACTTCCTGCGCACCGGCCCTTACGCGCGGGCACGGGCAGGTTCCGGGGACCAACCAATGTCGGGCGTTCAGCCCCACAGGCTGATGTGGGTGGTGAGCTGGTCGACGGGGACCTGACGCGGTGGGGCGTCCGGCTCGAACAGTGGGCGGACCAGGGCCCGGCCGTCCAAGGTGCCGACCAGCTCGACCAGGCGCCCGGTGGTGAGGTCCTTTCGAACCGGGGTGTTCTGGATCAGCTCCATGAGTTCCGCGTGGGAGCGGCGCCGTTTCGACGGCCGACCGGGGCCGGTCAGTTCTGCGGAATCCACAGCGGGCACGGAGAACTCCAATGACTCGCAGATCGCTTTGACGAGTCACCACATTACGGGGAGAGGGGGATTGCCCTCTAGGAGCTTTCCTGTTCGCGAAGGAACTCGTCTCGGATGCCTTCGACCAGCGCGCGCATGTCGGCGCCGTGCAATGCTACGGAATCGAACCCTGAGAATGTCGAGAGATAGAGACTGACGTCCCTCGGATCACGAGTGGTGATCTCCGAGTGGAACGTCTCCACGATGACCAGACGATCGTCGTACATGCTGAAGCATGTCATCGGGAAGTCCGGCATGCGCTTGGAGAGCGGAAGAACGCCGATGGTGACGTTGGGGAGCCGCGACAGCGATACCAGGCGATCGAGCTGTGTGGCCATGACCGAAGGCGGGCAGACCCGCCACCGCAGTACGTGTTCGCAGATGACGAAGCGGAACTCCCGCTGGCGGTCGTACAGGACGGTCTGCCGGTCCAGTCGAGCGGCGATGGTCCTCGCCTTGGCTTCCTGCGGAAGCTCCGGGGGTAGCGCGAACACCGCCGAGACGTATTCGGCGCTCTGGAGCAGTCCTGGAATGAGCTGCCCCTGGAACAACCGGAGAAGGCTTGTTCGGGACTCAATGGCCTTGATGGCGTTCTGATGCTTCCAGTGGCCCATGCGGCGCAGTTCCCGCCAGGCCGTTTCCTCGGTGACCGCACCGCGAGCTGCTTCCAGGAATTCAGCCTTGGCTTCGACTGATATTCCGAGCGCCGTCAGAATGAGGTCCACGTCCTGCACGCTCGGCAGGGTCTTGCCGTTTTCGACCTTCGAGAGCTTGGCCGGAGACATGGAAGCCCTGCGGGCGACGGTCTCGGCGGTCTTGTCCGAGGCGATCCGCAGCGTCCGCAGGGCTCTACCCAGATCGTGGTGCTGGTCTCTGCTCAAGCCGCCGAGTACTCCCCGAAGGGGACGGCGTTCGCCAGGGCAATCTCCCGGTACCGCTGGTACTCGTTCAGGCGGCCGTCGGGCAGCAGTTCGGCGCCGACGAACTGTCCCGCGTCGGTGTAGTGCATCCGGTAGACCCGGGCGTCGTCGAACAGCCAGAAGTCGTGGTCGGGCAGGCCGACCACCACCTGTCGGGCCGTGTCGATGATGCCGATCGACTCGCCGGCCGCGATGTTGCCGGGGTAGGAGGCCAACTCGTACCGGAGATAGTCCGACAGGGGCGAGCGGAGCACGTGCACCCGGGTCACCCGCTTGCCCAGGTCTGTCATGGAGCGGACCCAGGGGTTGTCGGAGGACTCCGACGCCAGACCCTTCCCCGCCAGGAAGTCGGCGAACTCCTCACGTTCGTCGTCCACGTCGTAGAGGGGGAGGGTTTCGAGCCGGAAGGCCGTTCGTTCGAATGTCTCGAAGAGGCGGCCGAATTCTTCACCCTTGAGCACGGAAGTATCCCTCCAGGACGGCAGCGGGCATCAGGACCGCGGACTCGCCGGGCGGCAGGTTCAGCTGCGCGAGGCGGTCGGGGTCGGTGATCACGAGGCCCTGAGTCACGTAGTCCCCGTCCTCGGTGCGCCAGAGGGTGGGGCACGTTCCGTTCTTGCAGGACCCGTTCCCGGACAGCCAACGCAGCATCACGTGCTCCCAACTCGTCGGTGGTTCCTGGTGCTCAATGCTTTCGACTCTCCGGGCTGAGGGTCAAGGACTCGATCTTTCCGGAACGGGAAAGTCGTTCGGCCCGCCCCGCCCGGCGTGAACGCCGGGCGGGGCGGGGTGGTGCATTGCGGTGCTGTCCGGGCAACTGGAGGTGCAGCTGCCGGAGGCTGGGTCACTGACCGGTGTCCCGGCGCGGGCGCAGCCCGTCGAGGGTGAGGTCGATGAAGCGGTCCCAGTCACCGCTGCCGGTGCGGACGACCGCAGACAGGCCGCCTACGAGCATGTAGACGTCCCTCACGGTGAGGTCCTCCCGGAGGGTTCCGGCGGCCCGGCCCTGGTCGATCAGCGCTCCGACCGCGGCCTCGAGCTGCGCCAGCATCTCCCCTCTGGGTGCCGATGAGCCCACGGCCGCCACGACGGAGGCGGACAGCCCGTGGTCCTCGGCCAGCATCCGACCGACATGGCGGAGATACCGGGCCAGCCCCGTACCTGACCCGGGGTCGCGCAGGCAGTCGGCGCGCGCGAACTGGAGGATCTCGGCGAAGCGGTGTTCCGCTGCGGCCTCCACGAGGGCCTGCTTGTTCGGAAAATGCCGGTACACGGTGCCGATGCCCACTCCAGCGGCGCGTGCCACCTCGGGCATCTGGACCTCGTCGCCCCTCTCCTCGAACAGGGCACGCGCAGCCGCCAGCACACGGGCGCGGTTGCGCTCCGCGTCGGCACGCGGCTTGCGGTCGTCTGGTGTCGATGGCGTTGACAATCCGAGTGCTCCCCTGCCTACCCTTATCCGGAATCGGATTCCGGTTCCGATTGTGCCACGCGAGGAGGGTTTGCATCCATGCCCGAAGACCGTTTCATCCTGCTGGAGCCCGGAGCCGCCCGGCCGGGGCGGATCCCGTTGCCACCCGCATTCGCAGTCAAGGCGATGACCGACGACACGGAAGGCCGGTTCTCGCTGCTGGAGGTGACCGTCGCGAAGGACATCCCGCGGCACACCCACCACCAGGCGGACGAATGCGTCTACGTACTGGACGGCGTCCTCGAAATCGAGTTCGACGACCGGACGTACTCGGCGCCGAAGGGGACCTTCGTCCTGCTGCCCCACGGCGTCCCGCACGCCCTGCGCCGCGCCTCCGACCCGCCCCCGCGAGTCCTGCAGATCTCCTCGCCCGGCGGCTGGGAGCACTACGTCGAGGACCTGATCGAGGCAGGGCCCGCGGTCCTCACCGACGGTCAACTGGACCCCGCGAAGATCAACCCCATCGCGGCCCGACACCACATCAGCTACCACGAGCAGGAATGAGTGCGTTCGCACGGCGGGCGCCCTGGTCGGGGTGAAAGCCGGGCGGGGGCGGGGCTCACGCGGCGGTCTCGGCGGCGGCTGCGGTGATGTGGCACCAGATGAACTTGCCGATGCCGCCCCGGCGCGGGCAGCAGCCCCACTCGGAGGCCAACTCCTGGACGAGGAACAGGCCTCGGCCGCTCTCGGAGGTGAGGGAGACGGGCCGGAGCGAGGGCTTCTCGCTGTCGGCGTCGTGCACCTCGATCCGGAGGGTGCCGTGGGGGAGGAGCTGGAGGCGGACGAAGATCAGGCGGTCGCGCGGGGTGCGGGCGTGGGTGACCGCGTTGTTGACGAGTTCGCTGAGGAGCAACTCACCGGTGGGGAGGAGGAGTTCGGCGGAGGGGTGGGGGAGGAGGAACTCGCGGAGCTCCTGGCGGGCGTTGCGGGGGGACTTCGGGTGCCGGGGGAGCCAGCAGGTCTGTTCGCGCATGGCAGGGCCACCTCTGGAGTGTGCAGGTGAGAGCGCTGGAGAAGGCATGGGGATGCCCGGTGAAAGCCCGCCATGATCACGATGTGTCGACTAGCGGACTACGTTGAGTAGCATGCTCCTGGGGACTTCTAAAGTGCAAGTCCCCACTTTGGAAGTGATCAAAGATTGTTGTCAGCTGACAGCGGGAGGCAGACTGGGCAGATCACAGAAGTGAGGAGGTCGCGAGCGTGCCCGTGAACCGGAATCCGACGGTTCGGCAGCGGCGGCTGGCCCGAACGCTCAAGGAACTGCGAACGGCCGCTGATCTGACGATCGCCCAGTCGGCGCGGCAACTCGACTGCGCGGAGAGCAAGATCAGTCGGATCGAGGCAGCTCAGTCGGGCATTCGGCTGGTGGATCTTCGGCTGCTGCTCGACCTGTACGGAGTGGCAGATCCGGATACGCGGAGTCGGCTGGAGGCTCTGTCGCGCGAAGGTCGTCTGCGTGGCTGGTGGGACCGCTACTCGGACACGCTGTCGCCGCTCTATGCGGACTACATCGCGTTGGAGTCCGACGCATCGGACATGTACAGCATTCAGACCTTGCTGGTGCCCGGAATCTTGCAAACGGAGGACTACACCAGGGCCGTTGTCCGGGCACAGATAGAGGATGCGACGGCTGAGCAGGTCGAGACGCTGACGAAGGTTCGTCAGGAACGTCGGTCGGTCCTGGAAAGGGACGTGCCTTTGCGTGTGTGGGCCGTGCTCTCCGAGTCAGTGCTCAAGCATCAGGTGGGTGGTCCGGTGGTCATGCGTGAACAGCTTGAGTTCCTTGCGGCCTCAGCCGAGCGCCCCAACATCAACGTCCAGGTCCTGCCAGAGGCGTCGGCGATCCACGCGGCGCTCTTCGGCCCTGTCACCATCCTCAGTTTCCCGGAGGTGACGGAGACGGATGTGGTGTACGTCGACAGCCTTCTCAGCACCTTGTACATCGAGGAGCCGGAGGAAGTCTTCAAGTATGCGAATCTGTTCCGCCGCGCGTTGGTGGAGTCGCTGCCCCGTGATGAATCGATCGCGCTCATCGGGCGCATGGCGAGCGAGAAGGTCTGAGGATTGTGAACGAGCTCTCGGGACTTGTGTGGCACAAGTCCTCGTTCTCCGGTGCGCAGAGTGAGTGCGTTGAGGTGGCTGCTGGTCTGCCTGGTGCTGTTCCCGTGCGGGACTCGAAGGACCCGGACGGGCCGGCGCTGTTGTTCGCGGCTGAGGCCTGGGTTTCCTTCCTCGCGGGGGTCAAGGGCGGGGAGTTTTCGGCCGACTGAAACAACAGGGGTGCCCCGCACGGGCTGTGGCCGTGCGGGGCACCCCTCTGTGCTCTCAGCTGAGGTTGTCGTACCAGAAGAAGATGGTCCGCAGGAGGATGCCCGGGGCGCCGGCGCCGAAGCCCAGGACCATGGCCTGGCCGACCGCGACATCCGTCGGGTCGATGCCTTGGGACCAGGCGACCTTGGCGTCGAGGCCGGGGATCGTACGTCCCGGGGCGTACGACCGGAACGTGCCGTGGGCATCGGCGATGAGGGTGCCGTTGCGGCGCAGCTCCGCCCGGCGCAGGCCCCTGGGCCGCAGCTCGTAGGTGCGGTCGCCCACCACAGCCGTCCGCGTGCGGTTGCGGGCCCGGCTGGTCGGGATGTTGTGCCCGCCCATGTTCATCGCGCCGTGGTCGCGGTCGGGCACCACGGTGACGGTGGGCATTCCCGCTCCCTGGACCCGGGCGACGACGGAGGGCCAGCGGTCGTGGCTGACCTGTATGGGCCCGAACGGGCCGTTGATCACACGCTGTTGGAGCTTGGACATGCCTGGGCTACCCCCGAACGCCGAGAACTGACAGCGGAGCTGCCGTAAAAACGGCAGCTCCGCTGTTTTCCGCTGAACGATATCGACCTAGAAGTCGTCGTCGAACGAGACCGAGCCCTCGACCGCGACCTGGTACGCCGACACCCGGCGCTCGAAGAAGTTGGTCAGCTCCTGGACGTTCTGGAGCTCCATGAACCCGAACGGGTTGGTCGACCCGTACCGGATCGGCATCCCGAGCCGCGCCAGGCGCTGGTCGGCCACGGCCTCCAGGTACTGGCGCATGGAGTCGGTGTTCATGCCGGCCAGACCGTCACCGCACAGGTCCTGGGCGAACTGGAGCTCGGCCGCGACGGCCTCCTCCAGCATCTCGGTGACCTGCTTGGCCATCTCCTCGTCGAAGAGGTCGGGCTCCTCCTCGCGCACGGTGTCCACGACGGACATCGCGAAGTCCATGTGCATGGACTCGTCGCGGAACACCCAGTTGGTGCCGGTGGCCAGACCGTGCAGCAGGCCACGGCTCCGGAACCAGTACACGTACGCGAACGCGCCGTAGAAGAACAGACCCTCGACGCAGGCCGCGAAGCAGATCAGGTTGAGCAGGAACGCCCGCCGGTCCTCCTTGGTCTGCAGCGAGTCGATGTGGTCGACGGCGTTCATGTACTTGAAGCAGAACTGGGCCTTCTGGTGGATGGAGGGGATGTTCTCCACCGCCGCGAAGGCCGCGTTGCGGTCCTCCGGGTCCGGAAGGTAGGTGTCCAGCAGCGTCAGGTAGAACTGGACGTGCACGGCCTCTTCGAACAGCTGCCGCGAGAGGTACAGCCGCGCCTCGGGCGAGTTGATGTGCTTGTAGAGGCTCAGCACCACGTTGTTGGCGACGATCGAGTCACCGGTCGCGAAGAACGCCACCAGGCGGCCGATCAGGTGGCGCTCGCCCTCGCTGAGCTTCGCCAGGTCGGCGACGTCGGAGTGCAGGTCCACCTCCTCGACGGTCCAGGTGTTCTTGATCGCGTCGCGGTACCGGTCGTAGAACGACGGGTAGCGCATCGGGCGCAGGGTCAGCTCGAAGCCGGGGTCGAGCAGCATCTTGCGGTCGTCGGCAGTCATTACTGGCAGGCCTCGCAGGACTCGGGGTTCTCCAGGGAGCAGGCCAGCGCGGCCTCTTCCTCGGGGGTGAGGGTCGGGGTGTTGACCGGCACGGGCGCGGCGGCACGGGCGGTGCCGGAGGCGGCCTGGGCGATCCGGGTCGCGGGGCGCGAGCGCAGGTAGTAGGTGGTCTTGAGACCGACCTTCCACGCGTAGGCGTACATCGAGCTGAGCTTGCCGATGGTCGGCGCCGCCATGAACAGGTTCAGCGACTGGCTCTGGTCCAGGTACGGCATGCGGGCCGCGGCCAGGTCGATCAGGGCGCGCTGCGGCAGCTCCCAGGCGGTGCGGTACAGCGACCGGACCTGCTCCGGCAGCCAACCCAGCTCCTGGACCGAGCCGTTGGCGTCGCGCAGGGCGTCGCGGGTCTGCTGGTCCCAGACGCCGAGCTCCTTGAGCTCGCGCACCAGGTACGGGTTGACCTGGAGGAACTCGCCGGAGAGGGTCTCGCGCTTGAACAGGTTGGACACCTGCGGCTCGATGCACTCGTAGACGCCGGCGATGGAGGCGATGGTCGCGGTCGGGGCGATCGCGAGCAGCAGCGAGTTGCGCAGGCCGGTCTCGGCGATGCGGGCACGCAGCGCCGTCCAGCGGTCGGTCCACTCCGGGGCGGCGCTCGGGAAGTGGTCGATGTGCAGCTCGCCGCGGGCGGCGCGGGTCTCGCCGTAGGCCTCGTGGCGGCCGAGCTGCTCGGCCAGGTCGGCGGAGCGCTCGTACGCGGTGAGCATGATGCGCTCGGCGATCAGCGTGGACAGGCGGGCGGCCTCGGCGGAGTCGAAGTCGATCCGCAGCTTGAAGAAGACGTCCTGGAGGCCCATCACGCCGAGGCCGACCGGGCGCCAGCGGGAGTTGGACGTACCGGCCTCGGTGGTCGGGTAGAAGTTGATGTCCACCACGCGGTCGAGGAAGGTGACGGCGGTGCGGACGGTGGCGTCGAGGCGCTCCCAGTCCATGGCGCCGAGCAGGTCGTCGGCCGTGGCACCGGGAGCCACGTGCGCGCCGAGGTTGACCGAGCCGAGGTTGCAGACGGCGGTCTCGGAGTCGTCCGTGACCTCCAGGATCTCGGTGCACAGGTTGGAGGAGTGCACCGTGCGGCCGGGCAGCGCGGTCTGGTTGGCGGCGCGGTTGGAGGCGTCCTTGAAGGTCATCCAGCCGTTGCCGGTCTGCGCGAGGGTGCGCATCATGCGGGCGTAGAGGGTCTGCGCCGGGATGGTGCGGACGGCCTTGCCGGCCAGCTCGGCCTTGCGGTAGGCCTCGTCGAACTCGGCGCCCCACAGGTCGACCAGCTCGGGGACGTCGGCGGGGGAGAACAGCGACCAGTCGGCGTTGGCGTTCACGCGGCGCATGAACTCGTCCGGGATCCAGTGGGCCAGGTTGAGGTTGTGGGTGCGGCGCGCCTCCTCACCGGTGTTGTCGCGGAGCTCCAGGAACTCCTCGATGTCGGCGTGCCAGGTCTCCAGGTACACGCAGGCCGCGCCCTTGCGGCGGCCGCCCTGGTTGACGGCGGCGACCGAGGAGTCGAGGGTGCGCAGGAACGGGACGATGCCGTTGGACTTGCCGTTGGTGCCGCGGATCAGGCTGCCGCGCGAGCGGATGCGCGAGTAGGACAGGCCGATGCCGCCGGCGTGCTTGGAGAGGCGGGCGATCTGCGCGTAGCGGTTGTAGATCGAGTCCAGGTTGTCCAGCGGCGAGTCCAGCAGGTAGCAGCTGGACATCTGCGGGTGCCGGGTGCCGGAGTTGAAGAGCGTCGGCGAGGAGGTGAGGTACTCCAGACGGCTCATCAGGCCGTACAGCTCGGACACCTCGCGCACCGACTGCTCGGAGTCGCCGACCGCCAGGCCGCAGGCGACGCGGAGCAGGAAGTGCTGCGGGGTCTCGATCACCTTGCGGGTGATCGGGTGGCGCAGCAGGTAGCGGGACTGGACGGTGCGCAGGCCGAAGTACTCGAAGCGGTCGTCGCCCTTGGTGTCGATGAGCGCGTTCAGGGCGTCGGCGTGCTTGGCGACGAAGGCCGCGGTGGTGTCGCCGATCAGGCCCTCGGCGTGGCCGACGGCGATCGAGGCGGAGAAGGAGGTCGAGCCCTGGCTGTTCGCCTCGTCGACGATCTCCAGGGCGAGCAGGCGGGCGGCCAGCTTCGAGTACTGGGGGTCCTCGGCGATCATCGACGCGGCGGCGTCCACGGCCAGCCCGCGCAGCTCGGCGAAGTCCGAGCCGGCGTGGCGGCCGCGCAGCGCGGCGGCGGCGACATGGCCGGGGTCGACCTCGGTGAGGTCGGCGCTGCGGTCGGTGAGCAGCCGCAGGAGAGCACCGCCGGGGTCGGAGACCGTCGGGTCGGTGAAGGCGGTACCGGAGCCCTGGGCGGGCAGGGTGACTGAGGCAGCGGTGGTCAAGGCGCTCTCTCCTGGCGGCGATCGTGCGGCGGTGATCGGGGTCACCCGGGCCGATCTGGGCAGGGGAGCACGGCGCGGACGCAGGAGCGCCGCGCGAGGTGTCTCCCCGGCCCGCCCGCGAGGCCCGGAGGGGTGGTGCTGGGTGCCGGCGCGGCCTCTGCGGGAGGGCCGTGGCGCACGCTGTTCGGCAGGTACTCGGACTCGCGGTACGGCTGCTGGAGCCGCCCGCACACCGCTGCGGGGCAGTCCCGGATTCCCACCGGGTTCCCCTGCATCGACAGCAGAAGCGAGCATACATGTAGTGGTGTCTCCTCGATGCGACACCACATGTAGTGCGGCGTGGTGTGTTGTCGCGATGACGGGTTGTGCCCGGGCCGGTGGCGGTTCGTGGTCGTCCGAGGCCCGGAAGCACGCTCCGGACGTGTCGCGGCCGCCCGCCGGACGCCTCGGATCCGGGCGTCGGACACCCGGGGCCGGCGCGCCGGGCGTCCGGGTTTCGATACGGAACGGTCACCGGGCCGAGGGACGGTGAGGGTGATGCCCTACGATCTGGGCGCATGAGCGACGGAACTGGTGTACCTGGGCACGGGCCGCAGGGGACGCCTCCCGCCGGGTCGGGGGGCGCACAGAATCAGCAGCCGGTGGGGCCGGGTCCGGTGCCGCCGCCGGGCGGTGGTTTCGGCCCGCCGCCGGCCTCGTACGGACCGGTGGCGCCGGCCGCGCAGCCGTTCTCCCAGCCCGTCCCGCCGGTGCCCCAGCCGGTTCAGCCGCCGGCTCCGCAGCCGCAGTGGCAGCAGCCTCCGCAGCAGTCGGGTCCTCCGCAGCAGCCGGTCGCGCCTCAGCAGCCGGTCCCGCCGCAGCGCGTCGAGCCGGACTGGGCGGCGCTGGCGGACCGCAACGAGGCCGAGAGCAGGCGCAAGCGCCGGGTGAAGATCATCGGCAGCGCGGTGGCCGTCGTCCTGGTGGGCGGTCTGGTCGCGGGCGGAGTGCTGCTGTTCGGGAAGAAGGACGACCCGGCCAAGCCCGGCGGCGGTGCGGTCGCGACCGCGCCCGCCTCGGTCAAGCCGACCCCCGGCCCGTCGAACGGCGGCGCGACCCCGGGCGGGCAGCCGGACGACCCGTCGAAGCCGATCTGGGAGGCCGCCACCGACCCGGCGCCGCAGGATGCGGGGGCACTGTTCTCCGCGCTGCAGGTGACGGTCAACGGCGTGTCCTGGAACCGGACCGTGGTCTCGCTGGACCAGCCCTGCTGGGACGGCAACTCCACCACCGGCGGGCTCGGCAAGGTCCTCGGGGACCAGGGCTGCCAGAAGGTGCTCCGGGCGACGTACGTCTCCGGCGACAGCGCGGTGACCGTCGGCGTCGCGGTCTTCGACCACAAGATCCAGGCCGAGACGGCGATCAAGAACTACACCGGGCAGCTCAAGGGCCTGCCCGCGCCGGGCGCCCCGGCGTTCTGTGCCAACCCCGGCTGCACCGGCACGCACAGCAGCCTGGGCCGGTACGCCTACTTCACCGTCGAGGGCTCGGCGAAGGGCGGCAACGCCCCTGATGCCACCGCGACCGCGGCGGCCTCCGGGTTCGCCGAGCACGTGAAGGCCCAGCTGCTCCAGCGGGCCAAGGCGGCGGGCTCGGCCACGCCGGGTTCGCAGGGCACGCCGACGGCCGCCGCGACCGGCTGACCCGCTGTGACACCCCGGTCCCGGCGGACCTGTGCGCCGGGACCGGGGGAGTGTGGCAGGCTCTCGTCGGAGTCATTCGTACGCGTGTTCCGGTTGCGTCCGTGGGGGTCGGCGCCGGCGAGAAACCGGAGGAGCGGTCGTGGCCCTGCCCAGAGCCCTGCGCGGTAAGCCGGCCGTCCTGGCCGCAGCCGGCGTCGTGGTCGCCGCCGGCAGTCTCGTGCTGCTGGACCGCGACGACCGGACCGAGGTCGGACTGCCCATTCGGGTGCCGGTGTCGGTCGGCGCCCCCGGCCGGACCCTGCCGCCGGACGTGGGCCGGGACCTGCTGGCCCGGGATCCGCAGGCCTCGCCGAACGCCCGCGCCGTCCAGCAGTTCCTCGCGGACCTGGAGGCCCAGGCCCGCACCGGGCACAGCGGCGGCACGGTGATCGGCCAGCACGTCGAGGCGCACAACGAGCGCAACAACCCCGAGTACGGCGACTATCGGGGCACCAAGCAGGTCGGTTACTACTACAAGAAGGCCGCCGACATCACCGGCCGGCTGCCCGGCTTCATGGAGACCGACCTCGGCCCCGGCTACGGCCAGAACGCCTGGGGCGTCGGCAACCCGCGTTCCTACTCGGCCGGCCGCTGGCCCACCTGCCGCGCCGGCTGGCAGTACACCGACGACGCCGTCGACCTGATGACCGCCGTCTGGTCCGGCCACCCGCGCGCCGACGACGGCACCTACGACGGCTCCGGTGTCCAGCAGAACTGCGACGGCAGCACCACCGCACTGCCGGACAACGGCGGGGCCCCGGCCGGGATCGTCGGCATGTCCTTCCACGAGCCCTACCCCGGGTCCGGCGTCAAGTCCTTCGACCGGGTGCTCTGTTCGAACTCCCCGGCGGCCAAGGACCCGGGCTGGTTCGGCCGGGTCGTGGACGCCGGGGGCGACACCCCCGAGTACCGCGCACTGATCACCGACCTGTCCTA
Organism: Kitasatospora sp. NPDC098652; assembly: GCF_044760155.1. NCBI lineage: Bacteria > Bacillati > Actinomycetota > Actinomycetes > Kitasatosporales > Streptomycetaceae > Kitasatospora > Kitasatospora sp. NPDC098652. The sequence goes on along the minus strand of NZ_JBIWAQ010000004.1, from coordinate 352,899 downwards.
CCTGGCCGACCACCTGGAGTACCTGGCCGCCCACGACGTGCCGGTGCTGCTGCGCCCCTACCACGAGATGAACGTCCAGGACTGTGCCAGCCGGTTCTGGTGGGCGGGCCAGAAGCCGGCCGACTACCAGGCGCTGTGGCGGATCACCTACAAGTACCTGGTGGAGACCAGGGGCCTGCACAACCTGCTGTTCGTCTGGACGCCGGTGTCCTGGGACGGCGCCCCGGGCGTGGACCCGTGGGACTACTACCCGGGCTCCCAGTACGTCGACGTGGTGGGGGTGGACGACTACAGCGGCAGCCCGGCGCACCCGATCGGCACCGGCGAGGTGTGGACCAAGCGCTACTACGACGGGCTCGCCGCGTACCACAAGCCGAGGATGCTCGCCGAGTCCTTCGCCGTGCCGGTCAACTCCCGCCAGCCGGACACCCTCAGCCGCACCCCCTGGACGATCTGGACGGTCTGGGGGCAGTCCCTCACCTCCGACAACCTGGCCCCGGACCAGCCGCGGAACTCCGGGGCGGACGTCAACGCCACCTACCACAGCCCGCTGGCGATCACCGGCGGTTCCGGGCCGTCCGGCGGGAGCCTCGACTGGGGCGGGCTGCACGTCCGCTGACCGGTCCGGAGCCGTTGAACCGGCGGAATTCCGGGTCCGTTGTGCCGTGTGGCATCCTGTGGCGGCGAAACCCGAGGGTTCGGCGGACGGTCGGAAGAGGACCGGAGGGGCGGGGTGCGGGGATGACACAGACACGTCCGATACGCGGGGCCGGTGGCCTGGCGGTCGGCTGGGGCGTGGTGCTGCTCGGCTGGGCGGCCTACAACTGCTTCGGGCAGGTCGGCTTCGCGACCTACCTCAAGGGCATCTTCTACTACGGCGGGACCTCGGTGGACGCCGAGACCGGGAGCCTCAACTACGGCCTGCTGTACCTGGCCGCGGGCATCCTGCTGCTGCGCGGGCGCGACTGGGCGCTCGGCGTGGCGGCGGGCGTGGCACTGGTCGAGGGCTACAACCGGGTGCGCAGCCTGACCGGCGCGCTGCTGGACGAACCGCAGCGGCAGTGGTTCACGGGGACGACCGAGGGCGGACTGAAGCTCGCCACCTTCGCGCTCGGCGTGGTCGTCACGGCGACGCTGATCGTGCTGCTCGCCCGCTCCAAGTGGCGGGAGCAGCCGGAGGGCTCCTCGGCCGGGACGGCCTGGCCGCCCGCGCAGAGCGCGGCTCCGGGCGGGCCGCTGCCGGGGCCGTACGGAGTGCCGCAGCCGGGGCAGCCGCAGCCCGGGCAGCCGCAGCCCGGGTGGCCGGCCCAGCCGGTGTGGTACCAGCAGCCACAGCCGCAGCCGCAGGCCCAGCCCGCCGCCTGGCCGCCTGCGCCGCCCCAGGCGGTGCCGCCCGCGCCGGGCCCGTACGCCCAGCAGCCGCCCCAGGCGGCGACGTACCAGCCGACCGCGGTCCAGCAGCAGTGGCCCGCCGCCCCGCCCGTACCCGGCCCGCAGGCCGCCGGCCCGCAGGCCCCCGGCCCGGTCGTGTCGCCGCCCGCCGACGCGCCGCCGGCCCAGCGTCCGCCGCAGGCCTGACCGCCCACCGCTCGGCCGCGCCCCGCACCGGAGCCGGACCGACCGGACCGATCGATCGACCGACCGACACCAGACGAGGAACGACTTCCGCCATGACGTCCACAGCCCCTGCGCGGACGGTGCTCACCACGTCCCGCGAGGCCGCCCGGCTCGCCGAGCGACAGATGTCCTGGAAGCCCCGGGTACTGCCGTTCTACACCGCCTTCGTGATCATCTTCGCCTTCTCGATCTGGGCGTACGTGCCCAACCCGACCCCGCTCGGCTGGGCGATCACCATCCTGTGGGGCATGCCGGTGTTCGGCGTGCTGATCGGTTTCCAGGGGGTGCTGATGGTCCGCCGACGGCTGCGGCAGGTGGACCGGATGACCCCGCCCGCGCCGGCCGAGGACGACTTCCTGATCGTGCTGGTGCCGACCATCGGCCGGCACGACACCTACCCGGCGCTGGAGCGCTCGGTGCTCTCGTACGTCGAGCACCTGCCGCCGTACTTCCCCTGGATGAGGGTGGACATCCTCACCGAGGAGGGCTGCGCCGCCGCGGAGAAGATCGACGAGCTGGCCGAACGCCACCCGCTGATCCGGGTGGTGACCGTGCCGAAGGCGTACGAGACGGCCAACGGCACCAAGTTCAAGGCCCGCGCCAACCACTACTCGCACGAGCTGCGGATCGAGGAGGGGGAGGCGCAGGACGACGTCTGGGTGCTGCACATGGACGACGACACCGGTGTCGGGCCGGACACCGCCGCCGCCGTCGCCCAGTTCGTCAACCGGCAGCGCCGGGCCGGGGACGACGCCAAGCACATGGCGCAGGGCATCCTGACGTACCCCCGGGAGAACGCCGTCTCCACCTTCACCTGGCTCGCCGACGCGATCCGCCCGGCCGACGACATCGCCCGCTTCCGGGCGATGACCGGCACCGGCACCCCGATCGCCGGAGTGCACGGCGAACTGCTGATCGTGCGCTCCTCGGTGGAGGCCACCATCGGTTGGGACTTCGGGCCGAAGACCATCGTCGAGGACGCCCAGATGGCGCTGAACTTCTGCCAGCGCTACCCGGGCCGCAGCGACTGGTTCAACGGGCGCTGCTACGGCGCCTCGCCGGCCGGCGTCAAGGACTTCCTCAAGCAGCGCGAGCGCTGGGCCTGGGGCCTGGTCGCGCTCTGCTTCAACAAGACCATCCCGCTGCGGTACCGGCTGTTCATCGGGATGGGCATGGTCAGCTGGGTGCTCGGCCCGCTGCAGCACGTCGGCCTGGTGCTGCTGGTCGCCTGGTTCACCGGCACCTGGAACACCTCACCGGTCACCCAGTCCGTGGTGCTGCTGTGGGCGATCAACTTCGCCTACGTGATCTGGACCTACTGGGAGGGGCTGCGGCTGAACGTGGTCGCCTCGGCCAACCACCGGCGCAAGTGGTGGGAGCCGATCGTCGTGGTGGCCTGCATCCCGGTGTTCTCCTTCCTGGAGGGCTGGGGCGGGCTGCGGGGGCTGATCAAGTTCCTCAAGCGCGAGGAGAACAAGTTCGTCGTCATCGCCAAGCCGGCCTGATCGGAAGTCACGACCGTTGAAGCGCCCTGCCATCTTCATCCTGCCGACCGTCGTCGTCGCCGTCACCGTGGCGGTCCCCGTGGTGTGGGGAGACCACCCGATCCGGTTCGACCACCAGCGGCCCACCACCGTCCACCTCGCCGCCCCCACCGAGCAGGGCCGGGTCTGGGGCTTCGGCAAGGACACGCCGCCGGTCGAGGACACCGGCCCCAAGGTGGCCCGTCCGTGGAAGAAGGGCAGCCCCGAGTGGGGCGTGCAGGTGTACTGGCTGGACGACCCGGCGGACCCGGACAACTTCGTGCAGGGCAAGGTCGACCGCATCGTCAAGTACGTGGTCGGGCTGAACGCCAACTCCCTGTCGGTGACGTTCCCGTACTACACCACGGGTACCAAGTCGAACGCCGTCGCCGCCCGGCCGACCACGCCCACCCCGGAGCGCCTCGCCCTGCTGCTGGACGCCGCCCATCGGGCGGGTCTGCGCACCACCGTGCGTCCGATCATGGACGAGGACGTGTTCGACTACGTCCACACCCTCAAGTGGCGCGGCAACATCACGCCGACCGACCGGGACGCCTGGTTCGCCAGCTACGCCGCCTTCCTGGCGCCGTACCTGAAGACCGCCCAGGAGCACTCCGTGGCGGAGTTCACCCTCGGCACCGAGTTCAACTCGCTGGAGGGCGACCCGCGTTGGCAGGGCCTGGTGGACGAGGCCAGGAAGGCCTTCCACGGCGAGCTGGCGTACGACGCGAACTTCGACAACTGGGCCAAGGGCCCGATCGCGGTACCCGTCGACGCGACGGGCGCGGACGCCTACCCGCCGGCCAAGAACTCCGACGACGACGCCCCGATCGCCGACCTCAAGGCCAGCTGGAACGCCTGGCTCGACAAGCGCAGCACGGGCCCGCAGCCGACCACCAAGCTCACCGAGGTGGGCATCCCGGCGCAGAAGGGCGCGTACAAGACACCCGGCGAGTACTACAAGAAGACCGAGGTGAACGAGGCCGTCCAGGCCACCTGGTTCACCGCGGTCTGCCAGGTCGCCCAGGAGCGCAAGCTGCGCGGGGTGTACTTCTGGTCGCTGTACTTCGGCATCGACCCGACCCTGCCGGTCACCCCGGACACCCCGCGGATGGACTACGCCGGGCGCCCGGGCTCCGAGAAGGCGATCCGCGACTGCTTCGCGCAGACGTACCAGATCCCGCAGCCGTAGCGGGCCCGGCGCAGGTCCGCTACGGCTGGGGCCCGGCGCAGGTCCGTTACGGCTGGGGCTCGGCCGGGTGCTCGCCGGCGCTCTGGGTCCCCTTGGTGGTCGGCGTCCGGGTCGGCTTGGCCGGGGTCGGCTTACCTGTCGGCCGGGTGCTCGCCGTCGGCGTCGGTGTCGGCGTGGGGGTGGGGGTGGGCGTCGGGGTGGAACTCGGCGCCGCGGTCGGGGTCGGTGCGGGCGCCGACCCGGCCGGGGACTGCGGCTGGGCCCCGGACAGCCCGTCCGCGATCTGCTTCTCCAGCCACGGGGTCACGAACCGCATGCCGGCCGGGGTCAGGTGCACCCCGTCGTTGGCCGGGGTGACCCAGTGGCCGTCCTTGTCCTTCCACACGCAGGTGTCGTACGGGCAGTAGAAGGTGTCGAGGTCGACCAGCCGGACGGTGCCGCCGGCGGCCTTCACGAAGTCGCCGACCTGCTGGTTGAAGCAGGTGCCCCAGGTCTTGCTGATGGCGCCGTTCTCGACGCGCTCGTTCATCAGCAGCACCCGGGCGGCGGGCGCCCGCCGGCGGACCTGCTCGACGGCCTGGGTGAGCTCGGTGCGGTACCGGCTGCGGTAGTCGTCGTCGCAGGGGCTGAGCCAGGTGCCGTCCAGGTACTGCTCGGCGGCGTCCCAGCCGAGGTGGATCACCACGGCCTCCGGCGCGGCGGAGGCGATCTGACGGTCCCACTCGGCCGCCCGGTTCCGGCAGTCGGAGCTGGTCTCGAACTCCGTCCCGGAGACGGTGCGCACCTTGTCCGGGTCGAACACCCCGCAGCCGCTGATGCCTCCGTCGACCACCCGGTAGCGGTCGCCGTCCCGGTACAGGCCGGTGGCGAGGTCCTGGGCGAAGGAGTCGCCGAGCACCAGGACCAGCGGCTTGCCGCTCGGTCCGGACCGCATGTCGTGGGTGACCCAGGCCGGCAGGTACCAGGCCCCGGCAGTGGCCACCGCGGTGGTGACGGCCAGCAGCGGGACGGCCGGGAAGGCCCGCCAGCGCAGCACCCGCAGCTTCTCGGTCGCGGTGTGCAGCAGCCAGGCCAGCACCCAGGAGACCGGGCCGCCGATCAGCAGCAGCTTCTGCGGCGAGATGTCGTCGACGTAGTGCTGCAGCAGCCAGTACACCGGCAGGTGGAGCAGGTAGAGGCTGTACGAGATGGTGCCGGTGAGCCGTAGCGGCGGAAGCGACAGCAGCCGCACCAGGGGGCCGCGGTCGCGGCAGAGCGAGGCGGTCAGCACGGCGGCGAGCGCCGCGACCAGGGCCAGTCCGCCCTGGTAGAGCCAGGGTTCGTGGTAGGTGCCGACGGACAGGCTGGCCCAGACCAGGCCGCCGAGGGCCGCCGTGCCGACCAGGGTGGGCACGGCGGTGCCGCCGCGGCGGGCCGAACGGGGGGCGTCGGCGGTGGCACGGGCCTTGCGGCGCTGCCACAGGTAGACCCCGAAGGCGGCGGTGGCCCCGGCCGCGAAGCCGACGGCGCGGGTCTCGGTGCCGAGGTAGAGACGGTCGCTGTTGCCGCCGTTCCACATCAGCGGGGCGACGAGCGCGGAGGCCGCGAACAGGACGGCGGTGGCGATGCCGGTGGCGCGCAGCGAGCGGCGGCACAGGCCGAAGACCATCAGGAGCAGCAGCGGCCAGACCGCGTAGAACTGCTCGGTGATGCTGAGCGACCACATGGCTGCCAGCGGGTCGATCGAGGCGAAGTGCTGCCAGTAGGCGTCGCCGCGGGACAGCTGGGCCCAGTTGGCGATCTGGGCGAGCGTGGCGAGCGCCTGCGGGCGCAGGTCCCGGACGTCCCGGAGCGGGCTGACCAGGGCGGACAGCCCGACGACCAGGATGATGGTGGCGAGCAGTCCGGGCAGCAGCCGCTTGGCGCGGCGGCGGTAGAAGACCCCGAGCCGGATGCCGTCGGTGCGGTCCAGCTCGCGGATCAGTACCAGGCTGACCAGGAAGCCGGAGAGCACGAAGAAGACGTCCACGCCGAACAGGCCGTTCTGGAACCAGTCGGTGTGGTAGAGCAGCACGGAGGCGATCGCGAGGCCGCGCAGCCCGTCGACCGCCTTGAAACGGACCGAGGGCGGCAGCGGGCCGCGCGGTACGGGGGGCGGCGCGGGGATCGCGTAGCGGCTGGAGGTCGGGGCCTCTATGCCCCGAGCCTCGCGCATGTCCTGGAGCGTCGGGCCGCTTCCGGGCATGCTGAGGCCGGGCCCGTCGTCCATGTGGTGGGTCCCCCCGGTCGATCGACTGTCGCGACGTGTCGAAGACATGTCTTGATCTGTGGTTTATATCAAAAGACGCCTGTTGATCGTCTGCCTGTCACCGGGGTGGGGGAGGGGCCGGTGAACCGCTGCCGGGAGCTCAGAACGCCATGGTGTAGACCATCAGGTCCATCCCCGGGTACGGGGCCCAGTCGCGTTCGGGGGTGCGGCGGAAGCCGACCCGGTCGTAGACGCGGTGGGCGGCGGTCATCTCGGGGCGGGTGGAGAAGGCCATGCCGGTCAGGCCGAGTTCGCGGGAGCGGGCGACGCAGGCGCGGACCAGGGCCTCGCCGACGCCGCGCCCGCGGGAGGCGGCGGCGGTGGCGAGCATCCGGATCTCGCCCTCCTGCGGGGTGGCGATGTCGGCCCACTCGGTGCCGCCGACGGCGAAGGTCACGCAGCCGAGGACCTGCTCGTCGGCCCCGTCGACGGCGACCAGGAGCTCGGCCTCGCGGGAGCGCCGCCCGGCGTCGCGGAGCAGCTCGACGTAGTCGCTTGTGGGCTTGGTGTAGCCGTCGCCGACGAAGGCCTCGACGGTGATCCGGCCGGCGTCTTCGAGGTCCCGGGGGAGGGCGTGGCGGATGAGGTAGTCCATCGGGCCAGTGTGCCGGAGCCCGGTACGGCGACCGGCCCGGGGGCCGGGCGGAGCGGCAGGTCAGCGGCGTCGGCGGCGGCGGCGCGGGCCGGGGCCGCGGCCGGGGCGCCGTGCAGCCGGTCGGCGCGGTGCGGGTCGGCCGGGTAGCCGCCGGGCCGGTGGTAGTTGTCGCGGCCGGCCGCGGGGCCGCGGGAGAGTTCGCGGCCGATCAGGGTGCCGAGCAGGCCGAAGCCGCCGACCGCGCCGACCAGGGCGAGTGCGCTTGCGAGGGTGCCGGATTCCATGGCCACCACTGTGGCCGGGCGGTGCCGGGGCCGACGAGTGGCAGGAACGCCGGGTTGCCTCGAAATCCTGCCAGCCGGGGGCTTCCCGGCGCCCGGCCCGGCGGGGCATCCTGGGCGGCATGCTGAGGAACGTGGTCGCGGTGGTGCTGGAGGAGGTCCACCCGTTCGAACTGGGCGTGGCCTGCGAGGTGTTCGGCCTGGACCGCACCGCGGACGGGCTGCCCGGCTACGACTTCGCGCTGGCCGGCGCCCACCCCGGGCCGCACGCCACCCACTCCGGGTTCACGGTGGACGTCCCGTACGGCCCGGAGCGGCTGGCCGACGCGGACCTCGCGGTGGTCACCGCCTCGGGGATCCGCGACAGCTACCCGGAGCCGCTGCTGGCGGCGCTGCGCGCGGTGGTGGCGCGCGGCGGCCGGGTGCTGTCCATCTGCAGCGGCGCCTTCGTGCTGGGCGCCGCCGGGCTGCTGGACGGCCGCCGCTCCACCACCCACTGGCGGTACACCGACGACCTGGCCCGCCGCTTCCCGGGGACGGCGGTGCAGCCGGACGTGCTGTACGTGGACGACGACCCGGTGGTCACCTCGGCCGGTACGGCGGCCGGCATCGACGCCTGCCTGCACCTGGTGCGCAAGTTCCAGGGCGCCGAGGTGGCCCGGGGGATCGCCCGCCGGATGGTGGTGGCGCCGCACCGGGAGGGCGGGCAGGCGCAGTTCGTGAACCGCCCGCTGCCGGAGGGCGGCGGCGACTCGCTGGGCCCGCTGCTGGACTGGATGCGCCACCACCCGGACCAGGAGGCGACCGTCGAGCAGCTGGCCGCCCGGGCGCACATGTCGCCGCGCACCTTCGCCCGGCGCTTCCAGCAGGAGACCGGCACCACCCCGCACCGCTGGCTGGTGGGGCAGCGGGTGCTGCTGGCCCAGCGGCTGCTGGAGGCCACCACCGAGTCGGTGGACGTGATCGCGGCCCGCTGCGGCTTCGGCAACGCCGCGGCGCTGCGGCACCACTTCGGGCGCCGGCTGGGCACCACGCCGCTGGCCTACCGCCGCGGCTTCGCGGACCCGACGGTCGGGCGGTGACCCGACGGCCGGCGACCCGACGGCTCGTGGCCCGACGGCGGGTGACCCGACGGCCGGCGACCCGACGACTGCCGACCCGTCAGTCGTCCTCGCCCGTCAGGTGGTCGACGGCGTTCCAGCGGTCCGGCCGCAGCCGCCCGTCCTGGGCCCGCCACAGGCTGGTGGAGCAGTTGTGCACCGCCCCGAGTTCGATGAGCTGCTGCTCGGTGAGCCGGTCCAGCGCGTAGCGCAGCATCAGCACCGTGCAGTCGTGGGCGACCAGCAGGACGGGCCGGCCGGCCTCCTCCTCGCAGACGTCCCGCAGCAGGCTGCGCACCCGCAGGGCGACGTCGGCCCAGGACTCGCCGCCGGGCGGGCGGTAGTACAGCTCGCCCATCTTGCGCCGCCGGGCGGCCTCCTCCGGGTGCTTGGCCTCGATGGCGGCCTTGGGCAGCATCTCCAGGATGCCGAGTTCGCGGTCGCGCAGCCGCTCGTCGTAGCGGACGGCCAGGGTGACGGGTACGGCGCCGAGGCCGGCGGCCTGGGCGAGCGCGAGCCGGGCGGTCTCGGCGGTGCGCACGTACGGCGAGCACCAGACGCTGCGCGGGCGGTCGGTGCCGGGCAGGGCGGCCCACCAGCGGCCGAGGGCCTGGGCCTGCCGCTGGCCGCGCAGGGACAGCGGGATGTCGGCGTCCCGGCTGCTGATCGGGACACTGAGCGCGCCGACGGCCTCGGCCAGCTGGAACTCGACGTTGGCGGTGGACTCGCCGTGCCGGGTGGCGATCAGCACGGACGGCAGCCGGGTGGCCGCCGCCGGGCGGTGGGCGGTGACGTGGGGGTGGTGCTGGTGCTGGGTGGCCTGGTGCTGGGTGGCCTGGTGCTGGGTGGATTGGTGCTGGCCGTTGAGGGTGGTGCCGAGTTCTGCCATGGCCGCGAGCTCCCCGTGGGTCGATCAGGTTCCGGCCGGATGCCGGTCCGGTCTGGTGGTGCCCGGCGTGCACGCCTGTTCATACATATGATCGCGCCGCCTCCTCCAGTGTTCACGGAGAAGGCGGCGCGATCACAGGGCGCGCGCACGGCCAATCAGTGCGCCGCTACGGGCTCCGGCGCGTTCTCCCGCTCGTCGCCGCCGGCCTCGGCGCTGTAGTCGGAGGGCTTGGTCTCGTCCGGGCCGTCCGGCGTCCTGAGCGCCCGCAGCACCAGGGTCAGCACCACCGAGACGATCAGGTTGAGCACGAAGGCGGTCAGGCCGATGTAGCCGATCTCGCCGATGCCGGGGATCTCGGCCGCGTTGCCGCCGAAGTGCTTGGTGGCCGGGCTGGCCAGCCCGTACGCCTGCCAGGTGCCGTAGCCCATGCCCGCCGCCCAGCCGGCGAACAGCGCCCAGTGGTGGAACCAGCGGGTGAACAGGCCGCCGACGATCGCCACGAAGGTCTGCAGGATCCACAGGCCGCCCAGCAGCTGGAGGTTGATCGCGGCCTGCTTGTCCATGCCGAGCACGAAGACCAGCGCGCCGACCTTGACCAGCAGCGACACCAGCTTGGCGACCCGGGTCTCGTCGGCCGGGGTGGCGGCGGGCTTGAGCCACTCCTTGTAGACGTTGCGGGTGAACAGGTTGGCCGCGGCGATGGACATGATGGCGGCCGGCACCAGCGCGCCGATCCCGATCGCGGCGAAGGCCACGCCGGTGAACCAGTCCGGGAACATGTTCGCGAACAGCTGCGGCACCGAGAGCTGGGCGTTGTAGCCCTTGACGCCGCTGCCCACGCCCGCCGCGATCGCCATGAAGCCGAGCAGCGCCAGCAGCCCGAGCATCAGCGAGTACGCGGGCATGATCGCCATGTTGCGGCGCACGGTGTTGCGGGACTTGGAGGCCAGCACGCCGGTCACCGAGTGCGGGTACATGAACAGCGCCATCGCCGAGCCGATCCCCAGCGTGGCGTACGTCCACTGCTTGTTGTCCGGGAGGGTCAGCCCGCCGGCCTTGGCCTGCTTGAAGTGCGCCGCCGCCGCGTCGAAGATGTGCCCGTAACCGCCGAGGCGCAGCGGGATGTAGATCACCGCGACGATGATCACGATGTAGACCAGGGCGTCCTTGACGAAGGCGATCAGCGCCGGGGCGCGCAGGCCGGAGGAGTAGGTGTAGGCGGCCAGCACGCCGAAGGCCAGGAACAGCGGCAGGTCCTTGACGAACCAGTTGGCGTCCGCCCCGCCGCCGAGGCCGAGCACGTCCAGCACCGCCTGGATGCCGACCAGTTGCAGGGCGATGTACGGCATGGTGGCCAGGATCCCGGTCAGTGCGATGACCAGGGACAGCGGCCGCGAGCCGTAACGGCCGCGGACGAAGTCGGCCGGGGTGACGTAGCCGTGCACCCGGGAGACCGACCAGAGCCGGGGCAGGAACAGGAAGACCAGCGGGTAGGCGATGATCGTGTACGGCACCGCGAAGAAGCCGGCCGCGCCGGTCGCGTACACCGCGGCCGGGACGGCCACGAAGGTGTAGGCGGTGTAGAGGTCGCCGCCGAGCAGGAACCAGGTCACCCAGGTCCCGAAACTGCGCCCGCCCAGGCCCCACTCGTCCAGGTGGGCCGCGTCGTCCGCGCGGCGCCAGCGGGAGGCGAGGAAGCCCATCACGGTGACCAGCAGGAAGAACAGCACGAAGACCACGAGGGCCGGCACGTTGACGTCCTTCATCGCGCACCGCCCTTGCGGGCCGCGCTGCGGGCCTTCTCGTCCCGGTTGATCAGCAGGTAGGCGGCGACGGTGAAGACGGCCGAGACCGGCACCCAGAGCAGCTGGTACCAGTAGAAGAACGGCATCCCGGCCACCGCCGGGTCGGTCTTGTCGTAGGAGGAGACCCAGAGCATCGCCACGATCGGCACGAGCAGGGCGAGTCCGGCGAGCACCCGCTCGGGGGTCACGGCCGGGACGGGACTCCCGGCCGGCTCGGGCATGACGGCTTCGCTGGGGGCTTGGTCAGACGGCATCTTCTGCTCCGCTCCGGAGGGTTCCGTCGGCGCCGCAGCCCCGGAGGTGCCGGGCACCCCCGTAGCCCGCCGGGCAGCACCATCGGTGATCGGCAGTCAGTACGGCTGCGCAATCTAGAGCATGGGGTGATCCATGTCACCCGATATGACGCAACTTCCCGCCATCCGGACGCGAACGGGCACCGGCGCGCGGGTCGCGCACGCCGGTGCCCGTGGTGAGAGGGGAGGGGCCAGCCCGGGCACATGCCCCGGACGGCCGCCCCGGACCGCTACTCCGGCCGCTGGAGCCGGGTGATGAACTTGTAGCGGTCGCCGCGGTAGATGGAGCGCACCCACTCGACCGGGTCGCCGTCCGCGTCGAAGGAGTGCCGGGAGAGCTGGAGCATCGGCAGGCCCAGGTCGGAGCCGAGCAGGCCGGCCTCCCGCGGGTTGGCGAGGGTGGTCTCGATGGTCTCCTCGGCCTCGGCCACGGTGACCCCGTAGACCTCGCGCAGCGCCGCGTACAGCGAGTTGTGCTTGGCCAGGTTGCGCCGCAGGGCAGGGAAGCGCTTGGCGGAGAGGTGGGCGACCTCGATGGCCATCGGGTCGCCGTTGGCCAGGCGCAGCCGCTCGATCCGCAGCACCCGGCCGCCGGGCTTGATGTCGAGCAGCGGGGCGAGCCGGTCGTCGGCGGTGATGTAGCCGATCTCGATCAGCCGGGAGGTGGGCTCCAGGCCCTGGGCGCGCATGTCCTCCGTGTAGGAGGTGAGTTGCAGCGCCTGGGCGACCTTGGGCTTGGCCACGAAGGTGCCCTTGCCCTGGATGCGCTCCAGCCGGCCCTCGACGACGAGTTCCTGGAGGGCCTGGCGCACGGTGGTGCGCGAGGTGTCGAACTGGGCGGCCAGCGCGCGCTCGGGCGGGACCGGGGTGCCCGCGGGCTGGGTCTCGGTGAGCTGGAGGAGGTGGCGCTTGAGGCCGTAGTACTTGGGGACGCGCGCGGTCGGATCTGCGCCGGTCTGCGTCGGGAGGTTCTTCACCTCGGGGTCGTCGGCCTGGGCGGTGGATCCCCCGTCGCTGCTCATCGGACCTGTTCTCCCGCTTCTCGCGGGGCCTTCTACCGCCCCGCCACATCGTTAACGGACCACATCGTTGCATGTATGGCTACGGAACGAATACCTCATCACGCGATGAACGATGTGCGGTGTCGGCTTGATAACGGGTGGTCGAGATCGGTCGAACAGCCGTTGACAGGCCCATTGGTCTAGGCCAAGCTCCAGGCATCTGGTCTACACCACTAGGCCGGTAACGATGAATCCCCCCACCCGCTCGAAGGGGTCCGCGGCACCTTTCCTCCCGCTTTGCGTGGGTCTGCCGCAGCCGCCCGACGGGGGTAACCCAGGCATCCCTCAGGAGGATGGCGTGAAGCGTCAGCTCATCGCGGCGGTCGGCGTCGCAGCAATGGTCGTCGGTCTCGCGGCCTGTGGCTCGGACGGCAAGAAGGACGACGGCGGTTCCTCGTCCTCCACGTCGGCCGACCGGTACAAGGGCAAGACGCTCAAGGTGTGGACCATGACCGGCTCCGCCCCCAAGGGCTGGACCGACTCGGTCAAGGCCGAGTTCGAGAGCACCTACCCGGGCTCCAAGGTCGACTTCCAGGCCCAGGAGTGGACCGACATCGGCCCGAAGATCACCGCCGCCCTGTCCGAGGGCTCGGTCGACGTCCTGGAGCTGGGCAACACCCAGACCTCCGGCTACGCCGCCACCGGCGGTCTGCTCGACATCACCAAGGACAAGTCCGCGCTGGGTGGCGACGCTTGGGCCGCCAACCAGAACGAGGCCGCGATGCTGGACGGCAAGCAGTACGCCGCCCCGTGGTGGGTCTCCAACCGCGTGGTCGCCTACAACAAGGACCTCTGGAAGGCCGCCGGCCTGACCGACGCGCCGAAGACCCTGGACGAGTTCTACGCCGACCTGGACAAGCTCAAGGCCACCCCGGGCGTCGTCGACCCGATCTACCTGCCGGGCCAGGAGTGGTACACCTACTTCGGTCTGCTCACCGGCGAGGGCGGCAAGATCGCCAAGCAGGAGGGCGGCAAGTGGGTCGGCGGCCTGGAGTCGCCCGAGGCGCAGCGCGCCTTCGAGACCTACAAGACGCTGCAGAGCCACTCGCTCACCGGTCCGAAGGACAAGGACGAGGCCACCCCGCAGCAGAAGGACGTCTTCGCCAAGGGCAACGTCGGCACCATGATCGCCCTCGGCTGGGAGCTCCCGCTCGAGAAGGAGATGCCGAAGGACAAGATCGGCTTCTTCCCGATCCCGGGCAAGACCGCCGACAAGCCCTCCGGCGTCTTCATCGGCGGCTCGAACCTCGCGATCTCCGCGCAGAGCAAGAACACCGCCATGGCGAAGGACTTCCTGAAGATCGCCCTCAACGACAAGAACGAGGGCATGGTCGCCGCGGCCGGCAACATCCCGAACAAGCCGGCGCTGAACAGCCAGCTCAGCGGTGACTTCGCGAAGGCCGCCCAGGCCGCCACCGCGGTCGGCGGGATCACCCCGAACACCCCGAACTGGGCCAGCGTCGAGAACACCCCGAACCCGATCAAGGACTTCCTGACCGCGGTCCTCCAGGGCGCCGACTACGCGTCCACCGCGAAGAAGTACGACGACGAGATCGCCAAGCGGCTCAACCAGAAGAACTAGTGCATCGAGCGGCGTCGCTCACCGGCCCCCGGCGGGGGGCCGGTGGGCGGCGCCCGTCCGTCGTGGCCGGGCTGTGAGGAAGTGAGAACGATGGCTGTGCATTCGGACCGGGTGCGGACGCAGTCCCCGGAGTCAGGGGAGGCTGTGGTGGCCGAGATTGACACCAGTGCCGCCGGCGGCGGAGCCAGGGGCACCGCGCCGAAGGGCACCAGACCCGCGAGCGGCCCCGGTCTCGGCGCCCGCTCCGCGCCGTACCTGCTGCTGCTGCCGGCCATCGTGGCGACCATCGTCCTGCTCGGCTGGCCGCTGCTGAAGACCTTCCTGCTGTCGTTCCAGAACCTCAACCGGCGCCAGCTGGTGATGCACCTGACCGAGTGGACCGGCTTCGACAACTACAAGGACCAGCTGAGCGACCCGGAGTTCTGGTCGGTCACCGGTCGCACCGTCGTCTTCACCCTGGTCAACGTGGTGCTGATCATGGTCGGCGGCACCCTGGTCGGCCTGCTGCTCAACCACCTCGGCAAGAAGATGCGCCTGGCGCTGTCGATCGCTCTGCTGATGGCCTGGGCGATGCCCGTGGTCGCCGCCACCACCGTCTACACCTGGCTGTTCGACGAGCAGTGGGGCGTCGTCAACTGGGGCCTGGACAAGCTCGGTTGGCACTCGATGGCGAACTACAACTGGATGAGCGACGAGTACTCGACCTTCTTCGTCGTCATCCTGCTGATCGTCTGGCAGTCCATCCCCTTCGTGGCGTTCAACATGTACGCCGGCCTGACCACCATCCCCAAGGAGCTCTACGAGGCCGCCCGGATGGACGGCGCCGGCTCCTCGAAGATCTTCAGCTCGGTGATCTTCCCGAACCTGAAGCCCTTCTTCCTGGCCACGACCTTCCTTGAGGTCATCTGGGTGTTCAAGTCCTTCACCCAGATCTACGCGATCAACGGCGGCGGCCCCGAGAAGCTCACCCGGACCCTGCCCGTGCACGCCTTCCTGGAGGGCCAGGGCAGCCAGCACTACGGCGTCGGCGCCGCGATCGCGGTGCTCACCATCCTGATGCTGGGCGTCCTGATGGCCTACTACTTCCGCATCGTGATCAAGCAGGAGGACGAGCTGTGAGGCGCTCTCTCTTCGGACGTACCTGGCCGAACGTGATCGCGGTCGTCCTCGTCGTCTTCTTCATCTTCCCCGTCTACTGGATGATCGCGACCGCGTTCAAGCAGAACCGCGACATCATCAGCAAGACGCCGGTCTTCCTGCCCCTCGACGCGACCTTCGAGCACTTCACCACCGCGGTGGACGCGCCGAACTTCTGGACGTACGTCACCAACAGCATCACCGTCACCGTCGGCGCGGTGCTGATCTCGCTGGTGATCGCGACCCTGGCGTCCTTCGCCGTCGCCCGGATGAAGTTCCGCGGCCGCAAGAGCTTCGTGCTGGTCATCATGCTGGCCCAGATGGCGCCCTGGGAGGTCATGACCGTCGGCGCCTACATGATCACCCGCGACAACGACATGCTGAACAGCCTGCTGCCGTTGACGTTCTTCTACATGATGATGATCCTGCCCTTCACCATCTGGACGCTGCGCGGCTTCATTGCCGCGGTGCCGAAGGAGCTGGAGGAGTCGGCCATGGTGGACGGCTGCACCCGCACCCAGGCCTTCGTGAAGGTGATCTTCCCGCTGCTGGCCCCGGGCCTGATGTCGACCTCGCTGTTCGGCTTCATCACGGCCTGGAACGAGTTCCCGCTCGTCCTGTGGCTGAACAAGGAGCAGGGCAAGACCCTCCCGCTCTGGCTGACCTCCTTCAAGACGGCCTTCGGCAACGACTGGGGCGCCACCATGGCGGCCTCCACGATGTTCGCCGTCCCCGTGCTGATCCTGTTCGTCTTCCTCCAGCGCAAGGCGGTCGGTGGTCTGACCGACGGCGCCGTGAAGGGCTGAGCCACCGTGAGCATCCTCGTACCCACCGCCCCGGACAGCGACCAGCTCCACCGGGACGCCCTGACCGTCCTCCAGCCCGGCTTCGTCGGCACCGAGCCGCCTGCCTGGCTGCGCCGGCACCTGGCCGCCGGGCTCGGCTCGGTCGCACTGTTCGACCGCAACGTGGTCGACCTCGACCAGCTGTCCGCCCTCACCGGCGCGCTGCGCGCGGAGAACCCCGACCTCCTGATCGCGATCGACGAGGAGAGCGGCGACGTCACCCGCCTGGAGGCCGGCTCCGGCTCGTCCTGGCCGGGCAACCTCGCCCTCGGCGCGATCGACGACCCGGCGCTGACCCGGGACGTCGCCCGCGAGCTGGGCCGGGCGCTGGCCGCGGCCGGCGTCAACTACAACTGGGCGCCCACCGCGGACGTCAACTCCAACCCGCGCAACCCGGTCATCGGCGTGCGCTCCTTCGGTGCCGACCCCGAGCTGTGCGCCCGGCACACCGCCGCCTGGGTGGAGGGCCTGCAGTCGGCCGGTGTGGCCGCCTGCTCCAAGCACTTCCCCGGCCACGGCGACACCGCGGTGGACTCGCACCACGGCCTGCCGGTGATCGACGTCGACCTGGACGTGCTGCGCACCCGCGACCTGATCCCGTTCCAGGCCGCGATCGCCGCCGGCACCAAGGCCGTGATGACCGCCCACATCATGGTCCCGGCGCTGGACCCGAAGCTGCCCGCGACCCTGAGCCCGACCGTGCTGCGCGACCTGCTGCGCGCCGCCCCGGCCGACGGCGGCCTCGGCTACCAGGGCCTGATCGTCAGCGACGCGATCGAGATGGGCGCCATCGCCGACACCTTCGGGATGGGCGAGGGCACCGTGCTGGCGCTGGCGGCCGGCGCGGACGCGATCTGCGTCGGCGGCGGGCTGGCCGACGAGGAGACCGTGCTGATGCTGCGCGACGCCATCGTGGCGGGCGTGCGCTCCGGCCGGCTCACCGAGGAGCGGCTCGCGGACGCCGCCGACCGGGTCCGGGCGCTGGGCAGCTGGGGCCGGATCGCGGCCCAGGGCGAGCAGGCCGAGCCGGACCTCGCGGTGGGCCTGCGGGCCGCGCGCCGGGCGCTCAAGGTGGTCCGGGCGCCGGGCCGCGAGGTGCTGCCGGTGAGCGAGCGCCCGTACGTGGCCTCCTTCTCGGACGAGCCGAACATCGCGGTCGGCGACGTGACCCCGTGGGGCGTGGCCGGCATGCTGGCCGACCGCTTCCCGGGCACCCGCACCCGTGCGGTGTCCGCGGCCGAGGCCGCGCCGGAGCTGCTGGAGGCCCTGGTCGCCGAGCTGGTGGCGGGGGCGCAGGGCCGCCGCCTGGTGCTGGTGGTCCGGGACGCCCACCGGCACGCCTGGATGGCCGCCGCGCTGGCCCGTCTGGTGGCGGCCCGGCCGGACGCCGCGGTGGTGGAGATGGGGCTGCCCCAGTCCGAGCCGGTCGGCGCGCTGTACATCGCCACCCACGGCGCCGCCCGGGTCTGCGGGCTGGCGGCCGTGGAGGTGCTCACCGGGCAGCCGGGAGCGGTCGGCTGAGACCGTACGGACGCCGCCGGCCGCAGCCGGGGGCGTCCGCCGACGGGCCCGTCATGCGCATGTCGCATGGCGGGCCCGTCGCGTTTCCCCGGTGTCGACCCGGGGGTCCGCCGAATGACCGTGCTCCCTCAAGACAGCCTTAAATCCACCTTAAGTCCCACTGAGGGTGATGACCCGACGACTGATCGCCACGCGGTACAACGGGTCGGCAACAGCCTTGGTAACAAGGCCTGTTGGCCGTTGACACCACAGTTGGTCTAGGCCAGAGTCCATGCAACCGGTTCGAAATCGAACTCACCGGTTGTGGTATCGCGCCCTCCTCGAAGCTCTTCGCCGCCCCCGCCAGGACTCTCCGCCGCGGGCGCCAATCACGCTGTCGGCGGGCACCACCGTTCTTGGACAACCCTCGGAGGATGGCGTGAAGAAGCGTCAGCTCGTTTCGACGCTCGGGATCGTGGCGCTGGCCGTCGCACTGACGGCCTGTTCCTCGACCGGATCACCCTCGGGCGACGGCCGGAGCTCCGCCGCGGATCCGAAGGCCGCCGCCGGCACCGTCACCGTCTGGCTGATGGACGACGCCCAGAAGAACTGGCCGGACCTGGTCCAGCGGGTCAACGACGAGTTCGCGGCGAAGTACCCCAAGGTCGCCCTCAAGCTGGTCTACCAGGGCTGGGCCGACAAGGTCGGCAAGCTCGACAAGGCGATCGCCGACGGCAACGCCCCCGACGTGGTCGAACTCGGCAACACCGAGACGATGAAGTACGTGCTCTCCGGCGCGCTGGCCCCGGTGGACCGCACCACCTTCGACAACTCCGACAGCTGGATCAAGGCGCTCGCCAACACCTGCACCTACCAGGACAAGCTGTGGTGCGTGCCCTACTACGCGGGCGCCCGGGTCGCGGTCTACAACTCCACCGTCTTCCAACAGGCCACCGGCAGCGGGGAGTTCCCCAGGACCGAGGGCGAGCTGATGACCGCCCTGGACAAGATCGCCGAGAAGAACAGATCGGACCGGACCTTCTCCCCGCTCTACCTGCCCGGGCCGTACTGGTACGCCGCGATGAGCTACGTGGCCGCGTACGGCGGCAGCATCGCCAAGTTCGACAGCTCCGGCAACTGGCACGGCACCCTGCACGACGCCAAGTCCCAGCAGGGCATCAGCCACTTCGTGGACCTCGTCCGCAAGTACAACAAGGGCGACCTGACGCAGAACGAGCAGAACCAGTTCGAGGCGATGGCGCGCGGGCACGCCGCGTCCTTCTACGGCAACGGCTTCGAGGCCGCCAGCGTGATCGCGCCGGTCACCGGCGACTCGGGCCTCAAGGACAGCGTCAAGGTCGCCACCATGCCAGGCCCGGACGGCAAGCCGCTGCCCACCTTCATCGGCGGCTCCGACCTCGCCGTCACCGCCAAGTCCCAGCAGGCGGCGCCGGCCGCCGACTGGATCCGGATGTTCACCAGTACCAAGTCCGAACAGGCGCTGGCCGACAAGGACATCCTGCCGAACAACCTCAACCAGCTGAACCCGTTGAAGAACAAGCCCAACACCGCCGCCGCGGCCAACGCCGTCCCGGACGCCTGGTTCACCCCGCTCGCCCCCGGCTGGGGCGCGGTCGAGAAGCAGAAGATCATCCCCGACATGCTGACCGCGATCCTCAAGGGCAAGTCCGTCGACCAGGCCACCAAGGACGCCGACGCGGCGATCGACCAGCTGATCAACAACCCGTCCTGACACCCGGTCCGCCCGCCGCCCCCGTCCACCCCCGTCCACCCTCCGGTCCGGGGGTGCCGCGGCGGGGGTCCACTCGTAGGATTGCCCAGCAGGAATCGCAGCGAGTGTGCGGACTCGCCGCCGTAGAGGTCCCCGTCGGGCAGCCCGCCCGGGCGGGGTCGACCCATCTCATCGGAGGCAATCCAGATGTCCGACCCGCAGACTGTTTCCGTCCCCGGCCGGATCATGGCGGCGGAGATGGCCGAGCAGCCGGCCGTCCTCCAGCGCATCCTCGACGAGGGAGCCCCGAAGATCCGTGAGATCGCGGCCGGGATCGCCGCCCGCAGTCCGCGCTTCGTCCTGCTGACCGCGCGCGGCACCTCCGACAACGCCGCGCTCTACGCCAAGTACCTGATCGAGATCCTGCTCGGCAAGCCGGCCGGCCTGACCTCGATGTCCACCACCACGGCGTACGGGGCCCGGCCCGACCTCACCGACGTCCTGGTGATCACCGTCAGCCAGTCCGGCGGCTCGCCGGACCTGGTCGCCTCCACCAAGGCCGCCCGCGAGGCCGGAGCGATCACCCTCGCCGTCACCAACAACCCCGACTCCCCGCTCGCCGAGGTGTCCGAGTTCCACATCGACGTGCTGGCCGGGCCGGAGAAGGCGCTGCCGGCCACCAAGACCTACACCGCCGAACTGCTGGCGCTCTACCTCCTGGTCGAGGGCCTGCGCGGCGGGGACGGCTCGGCGGCCAAGGAGCTGCCGGGCCTGGCCGCCGGGGTGCTGGCCCGCCAGGCGGAGGTGAAGGCGCTGGCCGAGCGCTACCGCTTCGCCCAGCGCCTGGTCATCACCTCGCGCGGCTACGGCTACCCGACCGCCCGCGAGGCGGCGCTCAAGCTGATGGAGACCACGTACATCCCGGCCACCCCGTTCTCCGGCGCCGACCTGCTGCACGGACCGCTGGCCATGGTGGACAACGTCTCGCCGGTGATCGCGATCGTCCCGGACGGCAAGGGCGGCGAGGCCCTCCAGCCGGTGCTGGACCGACTGCGGGGCCGCGGCGCGGACCTCGTGGTGATCGGCCAGCAGGCGCAGGTGGACGCCGCCTCGGCGGGCTTCGCGCTGCCGGCCGGCGTGCCCGAGGAGGTCCAGCCGATCCTGGAGATCCTGCCGCTCCAGCAGCTCGCCTACGAGGTCACCATCGCCCGCGGCCAGGACCCGGACGCCCCGCGCGCCCTGGCCAAGGTCACCGAGACGCGCTGATACTCGCCCGCTCGCTGCTACTCGCCCGCTCGCCTCCGGGGCGCTCGGACCCGGTGCCGACGGTCGTCGCTCCGGCGCTCGTGCCTCGCTTGTCGCTCCTCGCTTTCGGCACCGGCGCGCCCCTTCGGCTCGGGGCGGGGGCTCGCCCGCTCGCTGGTACTCGCCCGCTCGGGAACGGAACCGGCCCCCGTCCACAGGCTGTGGACGGGGGCCGGTTCGCTGAGCGGCGGAAACGGGTCCGGAAAGCACTACGGGCCACGGCGCCGACACGGGACCCTCAACCCATGCGGCACCGCAGCCCGGAGCTGTCGTCGGGCGCCGGTGTCGATCGAGGACTGTGCGGGGTCCTCGTTCGGCGGCGTCCGACCGAGGAGAAGCCGCGCGCGGTCAGGGCAGTTGCGCGGTGGGCCTCTCCTTGGTGCCCTTTCATTGTGGACTAGACCAATCTGGGTTGTCCAGGCAGCTCGGCGAATTGGTCTAAACAACTCCGGACAGTCATCCGGCGCCAGCGGACAGTCCGCCGAGCCCCCCACCGGGCCGCGGCGCTACGCTCGCCATGTGCCCTCGCTGAACGAACTCGTCCGCCGCCACACCACCCTGACCGGGGCCGACGTGGACTGGCTCCACATGCTGGTCTCGGAGTGGCAGCTGCTCTCCGACCTCTCCTTCGCCGACCTGGTGCTGTGGATCCCCACCTGGGACGGCATCCGCTACGTGTCGGTGGCACAGATGCGGCCCAACACCGGGCCGACCTCCTACCAGGACGACATGGTCGGCCACCTCGTCCCGCGCGGGCGCCGCCCCCTGCTGGACGCCGCCTTCGACGAGGGGCGGATCGTGCGCGAGGGCGATCCGGAGTGGCGCGAGGAGGTCCCGGTCCGGGTCGAGTCGATCCCGGTCCGGCGCGAGGGCAAGGTGCTCGGGGTGATCGCCCGCAACACCAACCTGCTGACCGTGCGCACCCCCAGTCGGCTGGAGCTCACCTACCTGCAGAGCGCCTCCGACCTGGCCCAGATGATCGCGGCCGGCAGCTTCCCGTACCACGGCGTCGAGCAGGCCGACATGGACGCCGCCCCCCGGGTCGGCGACGGCCTGATCCGGGTGGACGCGGACGGCATCGTCACCTACGCCAGCCCCAACGCGCTCTCCGCCTACCACCGGCTCGGTCTCACCACCGACCTGGTCGGCAGCCACCTCGGCCGCGCCACCGCCGACCTCGCCCCGCCCTCCCGCTCGGCCGTCCACGAGGCGCTGGTGAAGCTGGCCAGCGGCTGGGCGCCCCGGCAGACCGAGGTGGAGGCGCAGGGGGGAGTGGTGACCCTGCGCGCGATCCCGCTCAAGCCGAAGGGGACGCTGACCGGCTCCCTGGTGCTCTGCCGGGACGTCACCGAGCTGCGCCGCCGTGACCGCGAGCTGATGACCAAGGACGCCACCATCCGGGAGATCCACCACCGGGTGAAGAACAACCTGCAGACGGTCGCCGCCCTGCTGCGGTTGCAGTCCCGCCGGATGGAGTCCGAGCCGGCCCGGGCCGCGCTGGACGAGGCGGTGCGCCGGGTCGGCTCGATTGCGATCGTGCACGAGACGCTCTCCCAGGCGCTGGACGAGCAGGTGGCCTTCGACGAGATCGCCGACCGGGTGCTGGCGATGGCGATGGAGCTGTCCCAGGACGGCCGGGTGGCGACCCGCCGCAGCGGAAGCTTCGGCATCCTCTCCGCCGAGGTGGCCACGCCGCTGTCGATGGTGCTGACCGAGCTGCTGCAGAACGCGCTGGAACACGCCTTCGGTCCGACGGCCTCCGGCAACCTGGAGGTCAGCGCGCTGCGCGGGCGGGCCCCGGCGACCGGCAAGGGCTGGTCGGACAGCTGGAACGGCGGCGCCCGGCCGGAGGAGTACCTGCTGATCACCGTGCAGGACGACGGGCGCGGCATGCCGGAGGGCTTCGACCCGAAGACGGCCGGCAACCTCGGTCTGCAGATCGTCCGGACGCTCGCCACCGGCGAGCTGGGCGGGACCTTCGACATGGTGGCCGGTCCGAACGGCGGCACCAAGGTGATCCTGGAGATCCCGGTGCGCTGATGCGTCGGGTTGCGCGTCGGGGGCGTGCGCGTGGTGGAAGCGCCGGGTGCACGCTCCGCGCGCCCGGCGTGTGGAGCCGGGGCGGAGGCGGGGCGCAGATGTAGCGGAGCCGGAGTGGAGACCGGGCGCGGGCGCGGCGCAGGCGCAGCGGAGGCGCGCGGAAACAGAAACGAGGCCCTGTCGACCGGGGGGGGTGGGTCGACAGGGCCTCTCAACCCGTTCCGGCCGTCGGGGGGAGTCGGCCGGAACGGGGGCTCTGGGTGGTGCGGCACCTCGCATG
Organism: Kitasatospora sp. NPDC098652; assembly: GCF_044760155.1. Classification (NCBI taxonomy): domain Bacteria; kingdom Bacillati; phylum Actinomycetota; class Actinomycetes; order Kitasatosporales; family Streptomycetaceae; genus Kitasatospora; species Kitasatospora sp. NPDC098652. Next base: position 329,835 of record NZ_JBIWAQ010000004.1, on the reverse strand, counting down.
TGCGTTGCACACGGTGAGCGCCTCAGCTCCACGATATTGCTCTAAGTGAACAGTATCAAGTGGCTGGACGGTTCGGTGTCGCGGGACCTCGCGAGGCAAGGCCCTTGGTGCGGAAGGCTTCACCAGGAGGAGCAGGGAAGCCTTTGATCATGTGTTGATCGGTTGTTGATCGGTACTACGGTTACTGCTGGTGCTACGGCGTGTGACCGGATGCTGCTGATCAGGCGGTGCGGGCGCGGTTGCGGGCGGCACGGCGCTTCATCGCGCGACGCTCGTCCTCGCTCATGCCGCCCCAGACGCCGGCGTCCTGGCCGGTCTCGAGGGCCCACTGGAGGCACTGCTCCATCACCGGACAGCGGCGGCACACGGCCTTGGCTTCCTCGATCTGCAGCAGAGCAGGACCGGTGTTCCCGATCGGGAAGAACAGCTCCGGGTCCTCTTCGCGGCAGACAGCGCGGTGGCGCCAGTCCATGGTCGTCCAACTCCTCCTGCCGCGGGGGGTGGCCCGATCGGCATAATCGAATGGCTTGTGAATGTGAACGCTTTCACGAATCCCACAACAGCAAAAGAGACCAAAGGCCCACCGGGCCCGGGTGGTCTGTGCTGGGAGGGGATTCGGCGATTCGAGGGGCACTCCGCGGTCGGCGCTCCTGTGGTTCCGGAGGTGCCGTCGCTGCGATGTGTCCCGATCGCCATGTAGAGGTTCGCAAACCTCGGGCTCGGATACAACCCCCTTCGGGGAGGAATTTTTGATTCTTCGGTGTCGCCTAGCTCACAGCCAGTACTTCCATGGAGTGAAGGGGGCTTGTGCGTTCGAGAAGAAGGGCGAACCCCCCTTCCGGTCACACAATCACACGCAGTGCCCGCCGAACGCCTGTGAAACTGACGCGACTCCGGTCTCCAAGATGGTCCCCGTCGACCTGGAACGGCACGGGTTCCTGGGAAACCAAGGTGAAGTGTCTGACGTCGTGATAGGAGACGACGTGCTTTCCGGACGGTCCGGCCACCGGGGCGCCGTCACTCGAAGGCGCGTACGACCGCAGGATCTGACGGATCGTTCGAGCCGTACCGAACGCCGTCATCCGGGTGATGCCGAAGACGTCCAGATCCGTGTCGAAGGAGGCGAGGGGCGAGGGGTAGACCGGTCGGTTGCCGAGGAACGTCCACGGCGAGGTGTTGCTGACTATCGTCAGCGCCAGGCCCGGAACGGCCTCGTGGCCCGGGATTTCCAAGGCCACCGGGCCCGAGCGGCGCTGCTCACGCTGGGTGAAGTAGTGCCGGAGGGCCTGCCCGACGTACAGGGCGTGGGTGGACTTGCGCCCGGCCCTGCGCTGCTCCTCGACCCGGCCCACCACGCCGGCGTCGAAGCCGAGGCCGGCGGTGAAGGTGAACCAGCGGTCCGGCAGCCCCTCGGTCATCGCCTTGCCCAGTCCGATCGGCCGCTCGTGCCCGCGCTCCAGCGCGTTCAGCAGGGCGCCGGTGGCCTCCACCGGGTCGTTGGGCAGGCCCAGCGCGCGGGCGAAGACATTGGTCGAACCGCCCGGCACCACGGCCAGTCGCGGGACCTTCTCGCCCGGGCCGTGCGCCAGCAGCCCGTTCACCACCTCGTTGACGGTGCCGTCCCCGCCCAGCGCCACCACCAGGTCGACCGTGCCGTCCTGGGCGGCGTCCCGGGCCAGGTCGTGCGCGTGCCCCCGGTACTGGGTCTCGGCGACGTCCAGCTTGAGGTCGCTGCGCAGCGCGTGGATCAGTACGTCCCTGGTCCGGCCACTGGTGGTGGTGGCCTTGTGGTTCACGACCAGGAGAGCGCGCATGGGGAAAGCCTACGGGGCGGTACGGACCGACCGGCGGCTACCCTGCTGGAGTGACCGCAGAATCCTCCGCACCCGCACCCGCCCGTCCGGTCCCGCTCACCCTGGGCGCCGCCATCACCGCCCTGGAGGGCGCGGCGCTCGCCGTCGTCGGCGTCTCGGACATGGTCTCCGCGCTGTCCGGCCAGGCCAAGCAGCTGGCCCTGAACGAGTTCGGCGGCCTGGTCATCGTGCTGCTCGGGGTGCTGCCGATACTGGCCGCCCGGGCGCTGCTCAAGGAGCGCCGCTGGGGCCGCAGCCCCGCCGTGCTGACCAACTCGATCTGCCTGCCGGTCGCTTACTACATGATCCAGAGCGGCGGCGCGATGATCGCGGTCGGTGTGCTGGTCGGGCTGCTCGGCCTGGTGGGCATCGGCGCGCTGCTGAACCCGAGGTCGACGGCGGCCCTGTACGCGCAGCAGCAGGAGGGCTGAGCGCCCGCACCGCCCCCCCGCGCACCCGCACCGCCCCGTACTCGCACCGCAGTGCCCCGAACGCGAACGGACGGCCGCCGCAGCACCCGCTGCGGCGGCCGTCCGTTCGTCCTGCGCCTGCTACTCCTCCACGAGGAGCTTCTCCCGCAGCTGGGCCAAGGTCCGCGCCAGCAGTCGGGACACGTGCATCTGGGAGATCCCCACCTCGGCGGCGATCTGCGACTGGGTCATGTTCCGGAAGAACCGCAGCACCAGGATCTTCTGTTCCCGGGGCGGCAGTTGGGCCAGCAGCGGCTTGAGCGACTCGCGGTACTCGACGCCCTCCAGCGCCTCGTCGGTGGCGCCCAGGGTGTCCGCCACGGCCGGCGACTCGTCGTCGCTGTCCGGGACGTCCAGGGACAGCGTGGAGTACGCGTTGGCGGACTCCAGGCCCTCCAGCACGTCCTCCTCGGAGATGCCCAGGTGCTCGGCCAGTTCGTGCACCGTGGGGGAGCGGCCGTGCCGCTGGGAGAGCTCGCTGGTCGCCGTGGTGAGCGACAGCCGCAGCTCCTGGAGGCGGCGCGGGACGCGTACCGCCCACCCCTTGTCGCGGAAGTGCCGCTTGATCTCGCCGACGATGGTCGGCGTCGCGTAGGTGGAGAACTCGACCCCGCGCTCGTGGTCGAAGCGGTCCACCGACTTGATCAGTCCGATGGTGGCGACCTGGGTCAGGTCGTCCAGCGGCTCGCCCCGGTTGCGGAACCGCCGGGCCAGGTGCTCGACCAGCGGGATGTGCATCCGGACCAGCTGGTTGCGCAGCTCCACGCGCTCCGGGGAGCCCTCGGGCAGCGCGGCCAGCCGGACGAACAGCGCGCGGGCGGCCTCCCGGTCCGGCGCGCCGGTGCGGTGCGAGCCCTGGGCGGGCACGGCGCCGTGCAGGTCCGCGCCCTCCTCCGCCGGTTCCGCCGGGGGAGGGGAGGCAGGCGTCGGCTCAGACGTCGGCTCGGTCGGGTGGCTCATCCGGTGGGCGTCCTTCGGGTGCGCTTCGTCGTTGGCGGCGAGGCCGGAAACGCTCGCCTGGGTCGGTACGGCAGGTCCCGCCGTCGCGAGGCCGGTACGGTCCAGATCACTCACGGCCATTCCCCCGTTCCGTTCCGGGAGCACCGGGGCCGTCGGCCCCGGCATCGTCTCGTTGGTCGTACCGCCGGTGGGGCGGTACCGGGAGCCGCCCGCCGGCCCCGGGCGGGGTGCGGCGGACGGCCCTTGCAGGGTGCTGCTCGGTGCCCGGTCAGTGGGCGGCGGACCCGCCGCGCTTCTTGTGCAGGCTGATCGTCACGGTGTTGTCCTCGGCGACCGAGGAGTCCACCTCGCCGGCCAGCGCGGAGAGCACCGTCCACGCGAAGGTGTCGCGTTCGGGCGCCTTGCCGTCCGTGGTGGGAGCGGAGACGGTCACCTTGAGCGAGTCGCCGACCAGCCGGAACTCGCAGGACAGGACGGAGCCGGGCACCGCCTGCTGGAGCAGGATGGCGCAGGCCTCGTCCACCGCGATCCGCAGGTCCTCGATCTCGTCGAGGGTGAAGTCCAGCCGGGCGGCAAGCCCGGCCGTCGCTGTTCGCAGCACGGAGAGGTAGGCCCCCGCCGCGGGCAGCCGGACCTCCACGAAGTCCTGAACTCCGAGATCGCTGTCGATCTGGGACACCCTTGCCTCCTGGGTGACGCGCTGTGCTTGCTTGGTCCCCCGAGGGGGCGTCCTCCGCACCCGGTGCGGGAGTTACTCATGGTAAGGCATTGCGACGCAGGGTGGCAGGGGCTTTGCCCGTACTCCGTGCGTGGGTTCAACGCTTCCCGGCGGCCGTGAGTGCCTCGTCGGTGAGCCGGTAGACCGTCCATCCGTCCATCGGCACCGCGCCGAGCGAGCGGTAGAAGTCGATCGAGGGCTGGTTCCAGTCGAGCACCGACCACTCGACCCGGGCGTAGCCGCGCTCGACGGCGATCCGCGCCAGCTCCAGCAGGAGCGCCTTGCCGTGGCCGCCGCCGCGGGCCTCCGGGCGGACGTAGAGGTCCTCCAGGTAGATCCCGTGGGTGCCGCGCCAGGTCGAGAAGTTGAGGAACCAGAGCGCGAAGCCGACCGGCTCGCCGGTGGCCGGGTCCTCCGCGATCAGGCCGAACAGCGCCGGGGCGGCGCCGAACAGGGCCTCGCGCAGCTGCTCCTCCGTGGCCACCGCCTCCTGGGGGGCCTTCTCGTACTCCGCGAGTTCGCGGATCATGGCCAGGATGACGGGGACGTCGGTGACTACGGCGGTGCGGATCATGCCGCGAGCCTACTGCGCGGGCCCCGCCCGGGCCCAGGGCCGACCGGTCGGTGGACGGTTCAGCGGGCCGGGACGGTCCGCAGGAACTCGGCCAGGGTGCTGATCGCGGCCGGGTTGCGCGGGCTCTCGACCAGGTCGGCGTAGTCCATGACGAAGATCCGGTCGTTCCTGATCGCGGCGACGTTCGCCAGCGGCGGGAAGGACTTGAGGAACTTCCGCTTCTCCTCGGCGCCCGGGGTCCCGTAGTCGTTGATCACGATCACCTCGGGGTCGCGCTGGACCACGCTCTCCCAGCCGGCGGTGACCCAGGTGTCCGCGAGGTCGCCCATGATGTTGGCCCCGCCGGCCTTCGCGATGATCTCGTTCGCGGCGGCGAACTTCCCGGCGGTGTACGGCTTGTCCTGCCCGCTGTCGTACAGGAAGACGGACGGGCGGCGCTCCGGCCGCGGCACGGCGGCGATGGTGGCCCTGGACTCGGCGATCAGCCGGTCGGCGCGGTCCTTGACGTCGAAGATCGCGCCCAGGTTGGCCAGGTCGGTGTAGAGCGCCTCCAGCGGATCCATCACCCCGCGCTCGGAGCCCTTGCCGCTGCGGCAGGACTCGCTGAGCACGTAGGAGTCCACGCCGAGCGCCTTGAACGCCTGCGGGGTGACCCCGCTGCCCTCGTCGAAGCCGTAGTGCCAGCCGGCGAACACCAGGTCGGCCTTGGCGTCCAGGGCGATCTCCTTGGTGAGCACCTTCTTGGACAGCCAGGCGGTCTGCTGGTAGCCGTCCTTCCAGGCCACCTTGTCGACCTTCCCCTTGTCGTCGGGCATCACGTAGCCGGCCATCCGGTCGGCGAGGCCGAGGGAGAGCATCAGTTCGGTGATGTTGACGTCGTTGGTCACCACCCGGGCGGGCTGCTGCGCGAAGGTGAGCTGCTCGCCGCAGTTCGTCACGGTCACCGGGTAGTGGGCGGAGGCGGTGGTGGCGCCCGGGCCGGGGGCGATCTCGGCGCCGCAGGCGGTCAGCCCGAGGGTGAGCAGGGCGGTGGTGGCAACGGTCTTGGTGCGCATACGAGTTCCTCGGGGATTCGCGGGTCGGCTCGGGGATTCGCGGGGGTTCAGACGAGACGGTCGAACAGCAGCTGGAGGGCGCCGGTCGCGGGGTGGCGGACGGGGGTGGCCCGGACGCCGAACACCTCGGCCAGCAGCTCGGGGCGGAGCACCTCGTGGGGCTCACCGGCGGCGACGATCCGGCCGGCTTCCAGCACGTACAGCCGGTCGCAGTGGGCCGCCGCCAGGTTGAGGTCGTGCAGGGCGGTGAGCACCGTCGGCCCGGCCTCGCGGGCGAGCGCCAGCACCTCCAACTGGTGTGCGATGTCAAGGTGGTTGGTGGGCTCGTCCAGCACCAGCAGGCGCGGTTCCTGGACGAGGGCGCGGGCGATCAGCACCCGCTGCTTCTCGCCGCCGGACAGGCTGGGGAAGGCGCGTTCGGCGAGGTGGTCGGCCCGGACCCGGCGCAGCGCGGCGGCGCAGCGTTCCCGGTCCCCGGCGGTCGGGCCGGCGGCGAATCCGCGCCGGTGCGGCAGCCGGCCCATGGCGACCACCTCGGCCACCGTGAACTCGAACTCGGCGGGGTGCTCCTGGGTCAGCGCGGCCACCCGGCGGGCGGTGTCGCGGGCGGTGAGCGCGTGCAGGTCGTCGCCGGCCAGCCGGACGGTCCCACCGGCCGGGCGCAGCACCCGGTAGACGCAGCGCAGCAGGGTCGACTTGCCGCTGCCGTTCGGGCCGATCAGCCCGACCACCTGCCCGGCGGCGGCCGCCAGGCTCACCTCGTGGACCAGCCGGGCGCCGGCCAGTTCCACCGAGACGCCGTCGACGCGCAGGTCCTCGGCGCCGGTCGAAGGGGTCGGGCCCGTCTTCGCCGTCATCGCCGGCCTCCGAAGGCCTGGCCGCGGCGGCGCATCATCAGCAGGAAGGCGGGCACCCCGAGCACCGCGGTGAACACTCCGACGGGCAGTTCGGCGGGCGCCAGCAGGGTGCGGGAGGCGATGTCCACCCAGACCAGCAGCAGCGCGCCGGCGAGCGGCGCGATCACCAGCACCCGGCGGTGCCCGGCGCCGACCAGCATCCGGGCCAGGTGCGGCATCAGCAGTCCGACGAAGCCGATCGCCCCGCTGACGGCGACCACGGTGCCGGTGACGGCGGCGGTGACCACGAACAGTTCCCGGCGCAGCCGGTCCGGGTCGACGCCGAGCGAGGCGGAGGTCTCGTCGCCCATCGCGAGCGCGTCCAACCGCCCGGCGGCGCAGGCCAGGTAGGCCAGTCCGGCCAGTACGGTGCCGGCCGCGATCGGCACCGAGCCCCAGGTGGCGCCGCCGAGGCTGCCGAGCAGCCACATCATGGCGTCCCGGGCGGCCTCGGCGTGGTCGGCGGAGAAGACCATCAGGGTGGTCACGGCGGAGAAGCCGTAGGAGAGCGCGGTGCCGGTGAGCACCAGCCGCAGCGGGGTGAGCCCGTACGCGGTGCGGGCGGCGAGGTAGACCAGCGCCATGGCGAGCAGCGCGGAGCCGAACGCGGAGACCGAGATCGCCCACACCCCGAGCGAGGCGAAGGCGCCGAGCAGCAGGACGGCGTTGGCGCCGACGGCGGCGCCGGAGGAGATGCCGAGCACGAAGGGGTCGGCGAGGGCGTTGCGCACCAGGGCCTGGACGGCGACCCCGGTGGCGGCCAGCCCGCCGCCGACCACGGCGGCCAGCAGGGTGCGCGGCAGCCGGAGCTCCCAGACGATCGCGTACGCCGCCGCGTCGTTCGCGTCCAGCCGTCCGCCGGTCAGCCCGGCGCCCAACAGCCGCAGGACGCCCGGGAGTTCGATCCCGGAGGCGCCGAGCGCGACTCCGCAGACCAGCGAGAGCAGCAGGGCGGCGGCGAGGCCGAGGGCGAGCGGGAGGGTCGGTATTCGGCGAACGGGGTCACTCACGTGCGGGCGCGCCTTGCCTCGGGCCGCGGGTGTGCCGGGGCGGGCGCCGGTCGGGGGCGGGCCCGGGCGCCTTCCCCTCGCAGTCCACGGCGAGTTGTCGGGAGTTCAGCGGCCGGGGGCGATCGGGCTGGCCCGGCCCCGGGACCGCGGGCCGTGCTCACCGTTGCGGGTCAGCGCCGGATTCGCACCGGACTTCCCCCTCGGACGCCCTGGCAGCATAACAGCCACTCAGGGCAGGCAACCCTTACCGGGATCCGTTCCCGGGGTGGCAGGCCTGGGAGACCCGGACCGGCCCGGGAAACGCACGACCGCCCCCGTCCGACGGTGCGGACGGGGGCGGCCGGGTGGCGACGCGTCAGGCTCAGGCCTGCTTGGTCTCCCAGAAGATCTTGTCGACCTCGGCGATCAGGTCCAGCAGGGCCTGGCCGGTGGCCGGGTCGGTGGACGCCTTGGCGGCCGAGGCGGCCTTCAGGGTGTCGTTGATCAGCTGGTGCAGCTGCGGGTACTTCTCGAAGTGCGGGGCCTTGAAGTAGTCGCTCCACAGCACCGAGATGTGGTGCTTGACGGCCTCGGCGCGCTGCTCCTTGATGATGATGGCGCGGGCGCGGAAGTGCGGGTCCTCGTTGGCCTGGTACTTCTCCTGGGTGGCCTTGACCGACTCGGCCTCCAGCTTGGCCTGGGCCGGGTCGTAGACACCGCACGGCAGGTCGCAGTGGGCGTGAGCAGTGGCACGCGGTGCAAACAGACGAGAGAACATGGGAGTCCTTCCTTAGATCGTCTTCCCGCGCCCGAGATTACCCTTCCGGCCTCCGGGTTTCGCGGCCGGGCGGTGGGCCTAGGGCAAAAGACGGACCCGGAACCGGGGTAATCCGGACATCGAACGGACCTGTGACCGGGGTCGTCCGGACATCGAACGGATGACGGTCCGTACGGCAGACTGGGGGCGGTCGGTCCCCCGGAGGAGGAGCCATGACGCGGAGCACGGAGCCGCAGGGCGGCGGGCCGGGCGGCGCGGTGCCGTTCGGGCTGGTGGACGTCTCGGGCCCGTCGATGGTCCCGACCCTGCGCGAGGGCGACCAGCTGCTGGTCCGCTACGGCGCGCCGATCCGGCCCGGTGCGGTGGTGCTGTTCCGGCACCCGTTCCAGCAGGACCTGCTGGTGGTGAAGCGGGCCGCCGAGCGCCGTCCGAAGGGCTGGTGGCTGCTGTCCGACAACCGTCCGGTGGACAGCGACAGCCGCAGCTACGGCCCGGTCCCGGACGAGCTGGTGCTCGGCCGGGTGCTGCTGCGGCTGCGGCCGAGCCCGGCCTGGCTGGCGCCGGGCCGGGGACTGGAGCGGCTGCTGCTCGGCCCCCGGCTGGCCCGGGTGCCGGGCCTGGCCCGCCGGTTCGGGGTCTTCGTCGACGAGCCCTGAGGCCGCCGCTACGTCCCGGCGGTGTGCGCCGCCTCGGCCTCCTGGCGCTTGCGGGCCCGGTACGCGGCGACGTTGGCGCGGGTCGCGCAGCGGTCGGAGCAGTAGCGGCGGGAGCGGTTGGTCGAGGTGTCCAGGTAGGCGTTGCGGCACGGCGCGGCCTGGCAGATGCCGAGCCGGTCGGCGCCCAGCTCGGTGAGGTGCACGGCCAGGCCCATGCAGGCGACGGCGCTGAAGTGCGCCGTGGCGGTGGGCGAGTTGTCGGCCAGGTGCAGGTGCCAGCGCGGCCGGCCGGCGTCGTCCAGGTAGTCGTGCCCGGAGACCAGCGGGCTGACGGGGTACTCCATCAGCAGGCTGTTCAGCAGGTCGACGGACCGGATCTCGTCCCCCTCGGCGGCGGCCTCGAACACCCCGCGCAGCCTGGTCCGCACCGCCCGCAGCCGGGGCACGTCGGACTCGTCGGCCAGCGCGGCGGCGCGGGAGGAGTCGGAGAACAGGGCGCGTACGGCGTCCACCGAGGTCAGCGTGTCGGTGCCGCGCTCGGGTTCCTCGGTGTTCACCAGCCGAACGGCGAGATCGGCGTACGAGGCGAGCTCCACGGCGGTCCTTCCAGTGGTTGCGGTAACGGGCCCGGACCGTTGCGGTAACGGGCTGGGCGCTTCCAGCCTATTACCCGGCCGGGGAAAACGTCGGCGCCCGGCAGGAAGTCGTCTGCCGGGCGCCGGGCGTACGGGCTCAGAGCACCTTGGAGAGGAAGGCCCTGGTGCGCTCGTGCTGGGGGTTGGTGAGCACCTCGCGGGGGTTGCCGGACTCGACCACCACACCGCCGTCCATGAACACCAGCGCGTCGCCGACCTCGCGGGCGAAGCCCATCTCGTGGGTCACGACCACCATCGTCATGCCCTCCTCGGCCAGGCCGCGCATGACGTCCAGGACGTCGCCGACCAGCTCCGGGTCGAGCGCCGAGGTGGGCTCGTCGAAGAGCATCAGCTTGGGCTTCATGGCCAGCGCGCGGGCGATCGCCACGCGCTGCTGCTGGCCGCCGGACAGCTGCGAGGGGTAGTTCTTCGCCTTGTCGGCCAGACCGACCCGCTCCAGCAGGGCCATCGCGCGCTCCCGGGCCTCGGCCCGGCTCTCGCCCTTGACCTGGACCGGCGCCTCGATGACGTTCTCCATGGCGGTCATGTGCGGGAACAGGTTGAAGCGCTGGAAGACCATGCCGATGTCGCGCCGCTTGAGGGCGACCTCGCGGTCCTTGAGCTCGTGGAGCTTGTCGCCCTTCTGCCGGTAGCCGACCAGTTCGCCGTCCACCCAGAGGCGGCCGCCGTTGATCTTCTCCAGGTGGTTGATGCACCGCAGGAAGGTCGACTTGCCGGAGCCGGACGGGCCGATCAGGCAGAACACCTCGCCCTGCTTGACCTCCAGGTCGATGCCCTTGAGCACCTCGACCAGGCCGTAGGACTTGTGCACGTTCTCGGCCCGGACCATCGGCTCGCCGGTGGGCGCGGAGTCGGTGGGGGTCTTGCTCAGATCGGTCATACGTGACCACCTCCCTCGAGCCCCGGGACGACGTCGGCGGTGGTCTTCGGGGCGGGCTTCCCGGCGAACAGGCCCCGCAGTCGCTGCAGCGGGGTGGGCGGGAGGGTTCGGTTGGAACCTCGGGCGTAGTGGCGCTCGATGTAGTACTGACCGATGGTCAGCACCGAGGTGAAGAACAGGTACCAGAGGCTGACCACGATCAGCAGCGGGATGTTCTGGTAGTTCCGGGAGTAGATGACCTGGCCGGCCCGGAAGATCTCCTCCAGGGAGATCACGGAGACCAGCGAGGTGGTCTTGAGCATCGAGATGGTCTCGTTGCCGGTCGGCGGGATGATCACCCGCATGGCCTGCGGCAGGACGATCCGCCGCATGGTCTGGAACCGGCTCATCCCGAGCGCGTGGGCGGCCTCGGTCTGGCCCTCGTCGACCGACTGGATGCCGCCGCGGACGATCTCCGCCATGTAGGCGGCCTCGTTGAGGCCGAGGCCCAGCAGCGCGGCGACGAAGGTCGGGATCAGGACGTTGGTCTCGCCGGACCAGAACTCCGGACCCCACGGGACGCCGATCGACAGCTTGGCCCAGATCAGGCCGAGGAAGTTCCAGAACACCAGCTGCACCAGGACCGGGGTGCCGCGGAAGACCCAGATGTAGACCCAGGCGGTGCCGGCCAGCAGCGGGTTCGGGGAGAGCCGCATCACCGCGAGGATGATGCCGCCGACCACACCCATGAGCATGGAGAGGGCGGTCAGCTCCAGCGTCACGAGCAGCCCGTGCATGATGCTGTCGTGGAACAGGTACTGCCCGACGATGTCCCACTTGAAGGCGGGGTTGGTGAGGAGGGCGCTCAGCAGCATCGCCGCGAGCAGGGCGATGACGACGGCGCCCGCCCAGCGTCCGGGGTGGCGGACCGGGACGGCCTTGATGGTCTCAGGCCGTCCCTTCGGCGCCGTCCCCTTGTCCAGAGAGTTCACGGTGTGGCCTCGGGGGAGAGATGAAGCGTACGAGGGGTCAGCTGACGGCGCCGTTGACGGTCGACTTGTCGATGGCACCGCTCTCGACGCCCCACTTGGTGAGGATCTGCTTGTAGGTGCCGTCGTCGATCAGCGACTGGATGGCGCCCTGGATGGCCGGGGTGAGCTTGGAGCCCTTGGCGAGGGCGACGCCGTAGGGGGCCACGCCGTAGGTGTCGCCGAGCTTCTCCAGCTGCCCGCCGGACTGCTTGATCGCGTAGTCGACGACCTGGGAGTCGGCCATCATCGCGTCGTCGCGGCCGGAGACCACGGCGTTGGTGACGTCCGTCTGGAGGTCGAACTTGTCGCCGTCGTTCTGGATGCCCGGCTTGCCGGCCTTGGCGCAGTCCGGGTTGCGGGTGTCCTTGATCTCGTCGGCCTGGGTGGTGCCGGTCTGCACGGCGACCTTCTTGCCGCAGAGGTCCTTCGGGTCGACCTTGCCGGGGTTGCCCTTCTTGACCGCGATGGCGCTGCCCGAGTTGAAGTAGGTCACCATGTCGACGACCTGCTCGCGCTCCTTGTTGTCCGTGAAGGACGACATGCCGAGCTGGAACTTGTTCGACTGGATGCCGGGGATGATCGCGGTGAAGCCGGAGTCCTGGACCTCGGCGGTGAGGCCGAGCTTGGCGGCGATCGCGTTGGCGAGGTCGACGTCCATGCCGATGACCTTGCCGCTGTCGTCCTTGAACTCGTCCGGCGCGTACGAGGCGTCCGCGCCGACCAGGAGCTTCCCGGCCGACTTGACGTCGGCGGGGACGAGGGCGGCCAGCTTGTCGTCGGCCTTGACCGTGTTCACGGTCGCGGAGGCGTTGGGGGCGCCACTGCCGTCGCTGCTCTTGCTGCTGCTACAGCCGGTCAGCACCAGGGACACGGACACGGCAGCCACGCCGGCCGCGAAGAGGCGGGTGCGCTGGGTACGGACGGTCATGAGGGGGATCTCCTCCTGGGGAGAGAAATCGGGCGGAGCGCGCCGCGGGAGCGGCGCACCGGGGCAGCTGGCCGTACGGAGCCGTACGGGTGGTCACTCGCGGTACGTCTTCGTACGTGCGTTGCCGGGTGGTGCAGTTGCCTGGGCGCAGGTGGCCGCCCAGGGTGGTGCGGGGTACTGCTTCCGCCACCCTCCGCCGAGGTGGACGTCGACCTGAACCGCCTCGACCGGTGGTCGGCTCGATCCGAGATGGGGGGAATCCTGCCATCTGATGACGGTCAGGGGGCCCTCATCCAGATCAAAATCGGATAACGAGGGCTCGTGCTGTCCGCTATTCGGACGGATCGCGTGCCCCTGTCACCCTGCGTATAAGTATGCAGATCCGGCTGTGCTGTTCCCGCACGCCCCGCCGCTGCCCCGCGGCCCCGCCCGTTCCCGACCCGCGCCCCGCCGCTGCCCGCGGGTCAGATGCCCCCGTTGACCACCGCGTTCTGCGCCGCGCCCGCGCTCACGTTCCACTTGGCGAGGATCTTGTCGTACTCGCCGCTGCGGATCAGCTGGTCCACCGCCTTGGACACGGTGTCGCGCAGCTCGGTGTCCTCCTTGCGGACCGCGATGCCGTACGGGTTGGAGGTGGACTGGGCCCCGGTCACCTCGAAGCGGCCCCCGCCGTCGGTGGTCTTCGCCGCGTAGGCGGCCACCGGGAAGTCGTTCAGCCCGGCCGCGGCGGTGCCGGCGGCGACCTCGGCCAGCGCCTTGGCGTCGGTGTCGAAGCGGTGCACCGTCAGCTGCTTGCCGGCGCGCGAGCAGACGGCGACCTGCCGGGTGGCGATCTCGTCCTGGGTGGTGCCCTGCTGGAAGGCGACCGTCTTGCCGCACAGGTCGTCCAGGGTCCGGATCCCCTTGGGGTTGCCCTTCGGGACGACGATCGAGGTGCCGGCGATGAAGTAGTCGACGAAGTCGACGCCCGGGTTGACCTGCTTGCCGTCGTCGTCCAGGCCGTCGCGGCGCGTGCGGACGTCGCTGAGCGCGGACATCGCCACGTCGAACTGCTTGCCCTGGAGGTTCGGTATCAGCTTGTCGAACGGGGTGTCCACGAACTCGACCCGCACGTCGAGGATCCGGCCGAGGGCGGCGGCGAGGTCCGGGTCGAGGCCGGTCGGCTTGCCGTCCGGGCCGCGGAACTCCACCGGCGCGTAGTTGACGTCCATGCCGATGCGCAGCACGCCGGCGGAGCGCTGGGCCTTCGGCAGCTTGGCGCGGATGTCCTTGACCGGGTCGCTCGCGGCGGCCTGCCCGCCACCGCCGCAACCGGTGAGCAGCAGGGCGCCGGCGGCGGCCAGGGCGGCCGCGGCGAAGGCCGGGCGACGGGCGGGCGTGAGGTGAGGCATGAGGGTGCTCCTGAGGGCGGAACCGTGGTCACTGCGGTGTCGCGCGGGTGTACGCGGAACGGCGGACAAGCGATCCTGCCATCCCGCCCTGCCGGGCCCGGCAGCGGGTGTGTCAGAATTCGGTACCGGGTGACCCCCGAACGCTCGAACCAGACCGACGAGCCCCGACAGGCTCGGGGTGCCCAGGACCGGAAGTCATCACGTGGCTCCGTATCCGGGGCACCGATCCCCCGTGGATCTGCGTTCACACTTGCGGGTGCGCGTGCCTCAGCGCCGTTGCCGCCGCCGGAGCCCGGCGCTTCCGACACCGGGCCCCAGCCGACGCGACAGCACGGCGATGAACTGCGCGCGACGAGGACGAAAAGGCATAGGTGCGATGCCTTGGTCCGACCTACGCTCGGCCCGGTAGCACAAGCGGACAACACAAGACCCCATAAAAAACCCTCATCCGAGGGCGCCACCCGACGGCAGCGCCCCCGCCCCGACCCCGGGTCCGCTCAGGCGTACCCGGTTTCCGGCTTACGGCCGGGGCGCCCAGTCCGTCGGCCGCGCACCTCGCCGGAACAATGACGAAGAGGTCATCGTGGCAGCGGAGATCATCAGCAGCACCCAGGACACCGACGATCCGGTCGACGCCGTTTTCGCGCTCCACCGCGGCGGCAAGATGGAGATCCGGGCGACCGTGCCGGTGCGCGACGCGGACGACCTGTCCCTCGCCTACACCCCCGGTGTCGCCCGGGTCTGCACGGCCATCGCCGAGCAGCCGGAGCTGGTCAACGACTACACCTGGAAGTCCAACACCGTCGCGGTGGTCACCGACGGCACCGCCGTGCTGGGCCTGGGCGACATCGGCCCGGAGGCCTCGCTCCCCGTGATGGAGGGCAAGGCCATCCTGTTCAAGCAGTTCGGCGGGGTGGACGCGGTGCCGATCGCGCTGGCCTGCACCGAGGTGGACGAGATCGTCGAGACGGTGGTCCGGCTGGCCCCGTCCTTCGGCGGCGTCAACCTGGAGGACATCTCCGCCCCCCGCTGCTTCGAGATCGAGCGCCGGCTCCAGGAGGCCCTGGACATCCCGGTCTTCCACGACGACCAGCACGGCACCGCGATCGTCACCACCGCCGCCCTGTGGAACGCCGCCAAGGTGACCGGCCGGGAGATCGGCTCGCTGCGGGCCGTGATCTCCGGCGCCGGCGCGGCCGGCATCGCCATCGCCAAGATGCTGCTGGCGGCGGGCATCGGCGACGTCTCCGTCTGCGACCGCAAGGGCGTGGTGTACCGGGGCCGTGAGGACCTGACCGACGTCAAGGCCGAGATCGCCGAGCTGACCAACCGTTCGGAGCTCAAGGGCTCGCTGGCCGACGCGCTGGCCGGCGCCGACGTGTTCATCGGCGTCTCCGGCGGCACCGTGCCGGAGGAGGTCGTGGCGACCATGGCCGAGGGCGCGTTCATCTTCGCGATGGCCAACCCCAACCCGGAGATCCACCCCGAGGTGGCGCACAGGTACGCGGCGGTGGTCGCCACCGGGCGCAGCGACTTCCCGAACCAGATCAACAACGTGCTGGCCTTCCCGGGCATCTTCGCCGGCGCCCTCCAGGTGCGGGCCTCCCGGATCACCGAGGGCATGAAGCTGGCCGCCGCCAAGGCGCTGGCCGCCGTGGTGGCCGACGAGCTGACCCCGCAGAAGGTCATCCCCTCGCCGTTCGACGAGCGGGTCGCCCCGGCCGTCACCAAGGCCGTGGCCGACGCCGCCCGCGCGGAGGGCGTCGCCCGGATCTGACGATCGGGCACCGGCCCCCGGGGCCGGGGGAGCGTGCCGGCCACGACGGCCGCTCCCCCGCCCCCCGAGCCGCAGCGGGTCCGAGCGCCCGGAGGCGAGCGGGGGAGTAACAAGCGGGGGAGTAACAAGCGGGGGAGTAACAGTCGGGACACGCGTCACACCCACGCGTGGTTCCCGGCCCCGGCCGTCCCGGCTAGTGTCCGGGTCATGTTTGCTGCCTATGCCGCCCGTATCGACGCCGACGACCCGCTGAGCGGGCTGGAGCTGGGCGAACTCCCCGAGCCGCAGGCCCGTCCCGGGTGGAGCGTGGTCACGGTCAGGGCCGCCAGCCTCAACCACCACGACCTGTGGTCGCTGCGCGGAGTCGGCCTGCCCGCCGAGAAGCTGCCGATGATCCTCGGCTGCGACGCCGCCGGCGTCGACGAGGACGGCAACGAGGTGGTCGTCCACTCGGTGATCGGCCAGTCCGGCCACGGGGTAGGCCCGAAGGAGCCCCGGTCGATCCTGACCGAGCGTTACCAGGGCACCTTCGCCCAGCGGGTGGCCGTGCCCACCTGGAACCTGCTGCCCAAGCCGGCCGAGCTGAGCTTCGAGGAGGCCGCCTGCCTGCCCACGGCCTGGCTGACGGCGTACCGGATGCTGTTCACCAACGCCGGGGTCAAGCCCGGTGACACGGTACTGGTGCAGGGGGCCGGCGGCGGGGTGTCGACCGCGCTGATCGTGCTCGCCAAGGCGGCCGGCCTGCGGGTCTGGGTCACCGGCCGGGACGAGGCCAAGCGCGACCGGGCGGTCGGGCTCGGCGCGGACGCGGCCTTCGAGAGCGGCGCCCGGCTGCCTGACCGGGTGGACGCGGTGATGGAGACGGTCGGCGCCGCGACCTGGTCCCACTCGGTGAAGTCGCTGCGCCCGGGCGGCACCATCGTCATCTCGGGTGCCACCTCCGGCCCCAGCCCGAAGGCCGCCGAGCTGAACCGGATCTTCTTCCTGGAGCTCAAGGTGGTCGGTTCGACCATGGGCACCAAGGAGGAGCTGGCCGGGCTGCTGTCCCTGTGCGCCAACAGCGGGGTCCGTCCGGTGATCGACTCGGTGCTGCCGCTGGCCGAGGCCCGGGACGGCTTCGCCCGGCTCGCCAAGGGCGAGGTCTTCGGCAAGATCGTGCTCAACCCCTGACGTGCGGCGGCCCGGTGCCCCCTGGCAGGGGGCACCGGGCCCGGGCGGGCGGCCTGGTCAGCCGAGCAGCCGCTTCAACCGTTCGCCGGCGGCGCCCAGCACCGAGCGGGCCTCGGCCAGCCGGTCGGCGCTCACCGCGCCGTCCCGGGCCGCGTCGCGGACCTGGTCGCGGAAGCGGTCGAGCAGCCGCTCCAGTTCGCGGGCCGGGTCGCCGTCCGGATCGGTGCGCGCCCACGGCGGCAGGTCCGCGGTGGCGGTCGGTCCGTCCTGGCCCTTGCCCGAGTCCTCGCCCGAGTCCTCGCCCGAGTCCTTGTCCAGGTCGATCCGGGTGACCGTGACCCGCTCGGAGGGCTCGGCCGCCCCGGCGCCCTCGCCGGCCTCGCCGGTCGGATGGCCCCAGCGGGCCGCGTCGGCCAGCCCGGCCAGGCCCTTGGTCAGTTCGGACAGGCCCTCGGCCAGCCCGGTCGGCCAGTCGCCCTTGGCGGCGTGCTCGCGCACCTGCTGCTCGACCCGGCGCTTGATCCGCAGCGCCTCCTGCTGGGCGGCGGTGCGGGAGGCCTTGGCCTGCTCGCGCAGCCGGCGGGCCTCCTCCTCGGCGGCCTTCGCCTTGGCCTTGGCGGCCCGCTCCTGCTCCCGGGCGCGCTTGGCCTGCTCCTTGGCCTGCCGCTTGAACTGGGCGAACTCCTCCTTGGCGCGCTGCCAGGCGTCGTTGTCGCCCCAGGGCCCGGCCCACGGGTCGCCGCCGGTCTCGGCGCGGTCCGGTCGGGGGGCCTGCTTGGCGGCCTGCCAGAGCTCCTCGCGCAGGTCCTTGGCGCTGTCCCGGACGTCCTCCCGGATCGCCCCGGCGAGCTGCGCCACCGAGTCGTGGATCTCCAGCTCCAGCTCGTCCAACTCGACCCGCCGGGCTTCGAGTTCGGCGCGCCCGGCGTCGGTCAGCCGGTAGACCTTGCGGCCGCCCTCGGTGCTGTGGCTGACCAGGCCCTCCTGCTCCAGCTTCGCCAGTCGCGGGTAGACGGTGCCGGCGGACGGCGCGTACAGGCCCTGGAAGCGCTCCTCCAGCAGGCGGATCACCTCGTAGCCGTGCCGCGGGGCCTCGTCCAGCAGCTTGAGCAGGTAGAGCCGGAGCCGGCCGTGGCCGAACACGGGGCTCATCTCAGGCCTCCTTGGTGAGGTCGGGGCCGGTGGGCCCGTCGGAGGCGGGGCCGGCCGGGAGCTCCCGGACCACCACCGGGGCGTCGTCCTCCGACTCGGGGCGGCGCAGCACGGTGACCGCGCCGGAGACGGTGGTGACGTTGAGGCTGCCGCGGCCCTCGCCGAGCTGGCCGGTGATCTTCTTGGCGCCCCAGGTGCTGCTCATCCTGAGCTCGTCGAAGGTGCTGGAGACGTCGCCGCTGGTGGAGCCGGCCTCGACGGTGGCGTCCGCCAGCGAGGGGATCCGGACCACGACCGGGCCGCTGACCGTGTTGACCTTGACGTCGGTCTCGCCGGCCACGTCGAGGTCCAGGGTGACGGCGCCGGTGACGGTGTTGGCCTGGACCCGGTCGGCGGTGCCGGCGATCACGGTGAGCTGCCCGGAGACGGTGTTGACCTTGAGCTGGCCGCCGACCGCCTGGGCGTCCACGTCGCCGGTGACGGTGCTCGCGTCGATCCGGCCGGTGACCCCGGCCAGGGTGGTGTCGCCGCTGGCGCTCTGCACCGAGACCTGGCCGTCGATGCCGGTCACGGTGGCGTGCGCCGACACGGTGCCGACCTTGACCTCGGTGCCGGCCGGCACGGTCAGGGTGACGCCGACCGAGCGCTTGCGCTTGAAGGAGTCGAAGAAGCTGCGGACCGAGCCGACCGACTTGATCCAGCTGCCGAACTCGCCCCAGCTGTTGATGTCCTTGTAGGTGACGGTCAGGACGCCGTCGACCAGCGTCAGGTGCAGCGGGTCACCGGTGAGGTCGGTGACCTCCAGGCGGGCCGGGCCCTCGGCCGCGACCACGTTCACCGTGCCGTCGATGACGCGCACGTGCAGCGCGCGGACCTCGTCCTCGAACGTGGTCCTGCCCGGCTCCTCGATCGTCCACTGGCTCATCTCTGCCGCCTCCCGTAGCGGATCGCGATGTATCGCGTTCTCTTCCAAAGACGATATATCGCGTGCCGGGAAAAGCAAGCGGTTCCACCCCGGAACCCACCCCGGACGCATCCCGGAGCCGTCCCCTACGGGAGACGTGCGAAGGGCCCGGGAGGCGGTCGCCTCCCGGGCCCTGCTACGAGCGGCCGCCGGGGCTCACTCGTCGTCGTCCTCGTCGTCGAGCCGGGCCAGCCAGGTGGCCAGCCGCTCGACCGGGATCTCGAAGTCCGGGTTGAGGTCGACGAACTCGCGCAGGCGCTCGGCGAGCCACTCGAAGGTGACCTCCTCCTCGCCGCGCCGGCTCTCCAGCTCCTCGATGCCTCGGTCGGTGAAGTACACGGTTCGCTCCGGTCGGATGGGGATTGACCCGGTCAGGATAGTCGGGGCCGGCCGACCGGTGCGGCGGCGGTCGGCCGGTACGCCCGCGGCCCCGCCCCCCTGGTCGGGGGACGGGGCCGCGGGCGTCGGTGGTGCGGTGGAGCCTGCGCGCGTCAGAGCGCGAAGATCTCCTCCAGCAGCGCCTGCTGCTCGGCCGCGTGCCGCTTGGCGGAGCCGACCGCCGGCGACGAGGCCGCGGTGCGGGCGACCCGGCGCAGGCGGGCGTCGCCGCCGCTGCGGCCGATGACGACCTGGAGGTGGTCGACCAGGTTCATCGCGATGAACGGCCAGGCACCCTGGTTGGCCGGCTCCTCCTGCGCCCAGACGAACTGGACGTTGTCGCCGTAGCGGGCCAGCTCCTCCTGGAGCTCGGCCACCGGCAGCGGGTAGAGCCGCTCGACCCGGACGATCGCGGTGTCGGTGACACCGCGCTCGGCGCGGGCGGCCGCCACGTCGTAGTAGAACTTGCCGGCGGTGATGACCACCTTGCGGACCTGCGCCGGGTCGACGGTGGTGTCACCGATGACCGGGCGGAACGAGCCGGACAGGAACTCCTCGGTCGCACTCGCCGCGGCCTTGAGACGCAGCATCGACTTCGGGGTGAAGACGACCAGCGGCTTGTGGTGCGGGTTGTGCGCCTGCCAGCGCAGCAGGTGGAAGTAGTTCGACGGCAGGGTCGGCATCGCGACCGTCATGTTGTCCTGCGCGCACATCTGCAGGAAACGCTCCGGGCGGGCGGACGAGTGGTCCGGCCCCTGGCCCTCGTAGCCGTGCGGCAGCAGCAGGGTGACGCCGGAGTGCTGGCCCCACTTCTGCTCGGCGGAGGCGATGTACTCGTCCACCATGGTCTGCGCGCCGTTGACGAAGTCGCCGAACTGCGCCTCCCACATGACCAGCGCGTTCGGGCGGGTCAGCGAGTAGCCGTACTCGAAGCCCATGGCCGCGTACTCCGACAGCAGGCTGTCGTAGACGGTGTAGCGGGCCTGGTCCTCGGTGAGGTACTGCAGCGGGGTGTAGTCCTCGCCGGTCTTGCGGTCGATCAGCACGGCGTGCCGCTGGCCGAAGGTGCCGCGGCGGCTGTCCTGGCCGGCCAGGCGGACCGGGTGGCCCTCCATGAGCAGCGAGCCGATGGCGAGGGTCTCGCCCATCGCCCAGTCGATGGTGTTGTCCTCGACCGAGGCGGCGCGGCGCTGCAGCTGCGGCAGCAGGCGCGGGTGGACGGTCAGCCAGTCCGGCAGGTTGACCTGCGAGGCGGCGATCCGCTTGACCATCTCCTGGGAGATGCCGGTCTGGATGTTGACCGGGAAGTCGGCCTGCGGCTTGCCGCCGGAGGTCGGGGCCGGCGCCTGGGCGGCGTCGCGGACCTCGGCGAAGACCTTCTCCAGCTGGCCCTGGAAGTCCTGGAGCGCCTGCTCCGCCTCTTCCATGGTGATGTCGCCGCGACCGATCAGGCCCTCGGTGTACAGCTTGCGCACCGAGCGCTTCTTGTCGATCAGGTCGTACATCAGCGGCTGGGTGAACGACGGGTTGTCGGCCTCGTTGTGACCGCGGCGGCGGTAGCAGATGAGGTCGATCACGACGTCCTTGTGGAACGCCTGGCGGAACTCGAAGGCGAGCCGCGCGACGCGGACCACGGCCTCCGGGTCGTCGCCGTTCACGTGGAAGATCGGGGCCTCGATCATGCGGGCCACGTCGGTGCAGTACATCGAGGAGCGCGAGGACGCCGGGGCGGCGGTGAAGCCGACCTGGTTGTTCACCACGACGTGCACGGTGCCGCCGGTGCGGTAGCCGCGCAGCTGCGACATGTTCAGGGTCTCCGCGACGACGCCCTGGCCGGCGAAGGCCGCGTCGCCGTGGATCTGGATCGGCAGCACCGGGAAGGTGGTGCCGCCCTGGTCCAGGATGTCCTGCTTGGCGCGGGCGATGCCCTCGACGACCGGATCCACGGCCTCCAGGTGGGAGGGGTTCGCGGCGAGCGAGACCTTGATGGTCTCGCCGTCCAGGCCGGTGAAGGTGCCCTCGGCGCCCAGGTGGTACTTGACGTCGCCGGAGCCGTGCATCGACTTCGGGTCGAGGTTGCCCTCGAACTCGCCGAAGATCTTGCCGTACGGCTTGCCGACGATGTTGGCCAGCACGTTCAGGCGGCCGCGGTGGGCCATGCCGATGACGGCCTCGTCCAGGCGGTGCTCGGCGGCGGAGTCGATGGTCGCGTCCAGCAGCGCGATCAGCGACTCACCGCCCTCCAGCGAGAAGCGCTTCTGGCCGACGTACTTGGTCTGCAGGAAGGTCTCGAAGGCCTCCGCCGAGTTCAGCCGGCGCAGGATCCGCAGCTGCTCCTCGCGCTCCGGCTTCGAGTACGGCTTCTCCAGGCGCTCCTGCAGCCACTTGCGCTGCTTCGGGTCCTGGATGTGCATGTACTCGATGCCGACGGTGCGGCAGTAGGTGTTGCGCAGCAGGCCGAGGATGTCGCGGAGCTTCATCATCTTCTGGCCGCCGAAGCCGCCGACCGCGAACTCGCGCTCCAGGTCCCACAGGGTGAGGCCGTGGGTGGTGACGTCCAGGTCGGGGTGCTTGCGCTGCTTGTACTCCAGCGGGTCGGTGTCGGCCATCAGGTGACCGCGGACCCGGTAGGAGTGGATCAGCTCCATGACGCGCGCGGTCTTGTTGACCTCGTCGTCGTGGGTGGTGGCGACGTCGGTGGCCCAGCGGACCGGCTCGTACGGGATCCGCAGCGACTCGAAGATCTCGTCGTAGAAGCCGTTCTCGCCGAGCAGCAGGCGGTGGATCTCGCGCAGGAACTCGCCGGACGCCGCGCCCTGGATGACGCGGTGGTCGTAGGTCGAGGTCAGCGTCATGATCTTGGAGACGCCCAGGCGGGACAGGGTCTCCGGGGCGGAGCCCTGGAACTCGGCCGGGTACTCCATGGCGCCGACGCCGACGATGGTGCCCTGGTTCTGCATCAGGCGCGGCACGGAGTGCACGGTGCCGATGCCGCCGGGGTTGGTCAGCGAGACCGTGACGCCGGTGAAGTCGTCCATGGTCAGCTTGTTGGCGCGGGCCCGGCGGACGATGTCCTCGTAGGCCTGCCAGAAGCCGAAGAAGTCGAGGGTCTCGGCCTTCTTGATGGCGGCGACCACGAGCTGGCGGTCGCCGTTCGGCTTGACCAGGTCGATCGCCAGGCCGAGGTTGACGTGCTCCGGCTTGACCAGGAAGGCCTTGCCGTCCTCCACCTTGTAGCTGTGGTTCATGCCCGGGGCGGCCTTGATGGCCTGGACCAGGGCGTAACCGATCAGGTGGGTGAAGGAGACCTTGCCACCGCGGGCGCGCTGCAGGTGGTTGTTGATGACGATGCGGTTGTCGATCAACAGCTTCGCCGGGACGGCGCGGACCGAGGTGGCGGTCGGCACCTCCAGCGAGGCGTCCATGTTGGTGGCGACGGCCTTGGCCGGGCCGCGCAGCTGGACCAGCTCGGGGCCGGCCGCGGCGGGGGCGGCGGGCGCGGCCGGGGCGGCGGCCTTGGGGGCCGGGGGCGCGGCGGGCGCGGCGGCGAGCGGGGCGGCGGCGGCCGGGGCCGGAGCGGCCGGGGCGGCGGCGGGTGCGGCCGGCGCAGCAGCTGCGGCGGGCGCGGGGGCAGCGGCAGGGGTCGGCGTGGGGCCGGCCTGGGTCGCGGCCTGGGTCACTGGGGTCACCTCGGTACCGGGCTTGTAGTCGGCGAAAAAGTCCCACCAGGCTCGGTCTACCGAGTTCGGGTCCTGGAGGTACTGCTGGTAGATCTCATCGACGAGCCACTCATTGGGGCCGAAGCCAGTGGAGCTTGCCGAGCTGTTGGGGGTTTCAGGGGACTGTGGCGACACGGCGGCAACCGCCCTCTTCCGCTTCCTTTTGGGATGTTTGGACAGCGGGGATTAAGGCTACGCCCCTGACCAGTGATCGCGCAGTCCCCGGGCCCCAGGCGTCGCCCAGATCACAGTCCTGACCTGCAGATTGGCTGAAAAAGCACGTTAGAAAGCCGTATCTGAGGGGAACCGATCGCGCCCGATCACCCCCTAAACCGGGGCGAAAGCGGACAAACACCCGGGTTCATCCGTCGACGATCTTCGTATGCGTCTGTGTCGGATCTGTGACAAATGTCCCGGCCGGCTCAGGACTGCCCGGGCAGCCGGACCTCGATCCGGCAGCCGCGCGGCGACTCGGCGACGGCGATCCGTCCGCCGTGCAGGTCCACCGCCCAGCGGGCGATCGCCAGGCCCAGCCCGGTGCCGCCGTCCGAGCCCGGCCCGGAGGCCGTCGCGGTGCCGCTGCGGCTGAACCGCTCGAAGACCCGGCCGCGGTCCGCCGGCGGGATGCCGGGGCCCTCGTCCTGGACCTCCAGCAGCAGGCCGCCGTCCTCGCCGTCGGGCCGGGCGCGCACCGTCACGGTGCCGCCGGGCGGGGAGTGCTTGCAGGCGTTGTCGACCAGGTTGGCGACCACCTGGTGGAGGCGTTCCGGGTCCGCCACGGCGGTCAGGCCGACCGGGCTGACCTCCAGGGCGAGCCGGACGTCGCCGCGCCGGGAGAAGGCCCCGCCGGCCGTCGCGCCGTCCACGGTGACCCCGCGCAGCACGCCGTCCAGGAACTCGCGCACCTCGAAGGGGCGGGCGTCCAGGTCGACCACGCCGTCGTCGATCTTGGAGAGGTCCAGCAGGTGGGTGACCAGGCGGCCGAGCCGCTCGGTCTGCTCCAGCGCGGCCCCCAGCGTCGCCGGGTTGGGCTGGACGACGCCGTCCACCACGTTCTCCAGCACGGCGCGCAGTGCCGCGATCGGCGTGCGCAGCTCGTGCGAGACGTTGGCGACCAGCTCCCGGCGGTGCCGGTCGGCGGCCTGGAGGTCGGCGGCCATGCCGTTGAAGGCGGCCGCCAGTTCGCCGATCTCGTCGCGCGAGTTCACCTCGACCCGGCGGCTGTAGTCGCCGGAGGCCATCGCGCGGGCGGCGTCCGTCATCTCGCGCAGCGGGGCGGTCAGCCCGTGTGCGAGGAACTGCATGAACAGCAGCGAGGCGATCATGGAGAAGACCATGATGATCCGGATCTGGGTCTCGGACCGGATCGCCACGACCACCATCCCGGTGGCCAGGAACACGGAGACGATCACCAGCAGGGCGAGCTTGCCCTTGATCGAGCGGACCGGGTCGAGCGGACGGATGTCGGCCCAGACCCGGCTGGCCGCCCGGGCGGCCAGGGTCTGCGGGCGAGCGCCGTCGGCGTCCCCGTTGCGTTGCTGTGGAAAGGTCATTGGTCCCCTGTGATCCCCGCGTGTTGTCACGGCGGTGCCGGGACACGGGCCCCCCGGTGGCCCGTCGCCCGAAGCCCCCGTCAGGAGAGCGGGGCCTCCAGCGCGTATCCGACGCCGTGGACGGTGCGGATCCAGCTGGCGCCGATCTTGCGGCGCAGCGCCTTCACGTGGCTGTCCACGGTGCGGGTGCCGGACGCGTCGGTCCAGTCCCACACCTCGGCCAGCAGCTGCTCGCGGGTGAGCACCGCGCGCGGCTGGGCGGCCAGGCAGGCCAGCAGGTCGAACTCGGTCGGCGTCAGGTGGACGTCGCCCGAGGCGAGCCGGACCCGGCGCTGCACGTGGTCGATCTCCAGCTCGCCGAAGCGCAGGCTGCCGAGCGCGGGCGTGCGGGCCGCCTGCTGGGCACGCTCGACGCGGCGCAGCAGCACGTTGACCCGGGCGGCCAGTTCGCGCATGGAGAACGGCTTGGTCATGTAGTCGTCGGCGCCGACGCCGAGGCCGACCAGCAGGTCCGTCTCGTCGTCGCGGGCGGTCAGCATCAGTACCGGCACCGGGCGCTGGGCCTGGATCCGGCGGCACACCTCCAGCCCGTCGAAGCCGGGCAGCATGATGTCCAGGACCACCAGGTCCGGCTGCCAGGTGTGGAAGCCGTCCACCGCGCCGGGGCCGTCGTGGGCCACGGCGACCTTGAACCCCTCGGCGCCCAGTCGCGCCGCGATCGACTCGGCGATCGTGGGTTCGTCCTCCACCACCAGCACTCTGCGCTGGCTGCTCACAGTGCCGCCGGTGTTGGGGTTGTCCTGCTGAATTTCTGTCACGGTCACGCCACCGCCCCCAGGGCTGCGGGCCGGCCACCTGTGGGGATGGCGGGGCTCCGCTCGTAGTCTTGTTCCGTCGTGGACTGTGCCGGGTCCGCCGTCCCGTTCGTGCACCGGGGAGTGGCGGACGGATGGTCTTCCGTCCACTCCTCCCACGCACTTCGCAGCGTACGGACAGCGGATGCCTCCCGGCAGGCGGACCGGACGTTTCCGGCCCGCTGGGCCGGCTGTCCGGCCACCCTTGGGCCCACCGCACGAGTGGGCACGGGCCGATACCTTACCCGGCGAATTTTCACTGCGTAACGGTACGTATGCAGTTCAGTTGACGCCAAGTCGCCGGTCAGAGGCCCTACTGACGCGTTAATCGGAAGTAGGTCTGGACCAATGCCGGGAATCCGGCCGGTCCCGCCGTCGACGGTCTTCACGGGCTTTTCTCAGGTGCCTCTCAGAACCTCGACGTAGCGTGGCCGCGACAACGCCCCGCAGGGCGGAATCCGGCCTCCGCGCCGGGGCGTCGGGTGCCTCCGGGCGCCGTGCGGCTGCGGGTGTGGGAGCGGAGGCGTCATGGCTGGACTGCGGTGGGGTGCCGGCGGGCGCGCGCCTTCGGGGGCGCCGTACGGAATGCTTCCGGGCCGGCTGCGCGGCGGTGCCGTCGAATGGCTGCTGGAACGCGTGCCGACACCGCGGCGTACTCCGTTCACGATCGGATATCTCGCGGTCGTCGGAGCCACCTCGACCTTCGCCGGGATCGCCGATCCGGAACTCGTCCGGCGTTTGCAGGAAGCTTCCAGCTCGGACGGCCACAACCTGCTCGAGCACCCGCTGCGCGCCCTGCTGCTCAGCGGCTTCTGGGTGGCCGGGGGATCGTGGCTGCCCTACCTGTGGGGGTTCGCCCTCACCCTGGCCCCGTTGGAGCGCCGGGTCGGGCCGGCCCGGACGGCGGCGGTGCTCGCCGCCGGGCACGTCGCGGCCACCCTGCTCTCCCAGGGCGTGGTGATCACCGCGGTGGAGACCGGACGGCTGGCCCCGGCCGCGATGGACCAGCTGGACATCGGCGTCAGCTACGGCGTGCTCGCCTGTCTGGGCGCGGCGGCCGGGGCGCTGCCGCCGCGCGCGCGGGCGGTGGCGCTGGCCGGCGTCGGGCTGATGCTCGTCCAGCAGATCGCCACCCAGAAGGACCTGGTCACGGCGGTGGGGCACCCGGCCGCGCTGCTCACCGGGATGGCGCTGGGGCGCCGGCTGGACCGGATCGAGCGGCGCCCGCCCGGGCCGCGGTCGCGTCCGGCGCGGCTGCGGGCGGTCGGCTCCGCCGCTTCCCCGTCCGCCTCCTCGGTGCTCTCCTCGGTCGTCTCCCCGGTCGTCTCCCTGGCCGCCGCGGCGGTGCGGGCCGGGCGGCGGCCGTCCACCGCGCGCTGACGCCGGGGCCCTCTTGGGCCGTTCTTTCCGCTTCCTTTTGACGGCGCCTCCTCCCGGCCGTTCCGGTGACGTCGCCGTTCGCTCACGGCGAACAAGATGCGGGGAACAACTGGCGCTCGTGAATCCTTAGTCAGGTCGACTCAAGTTCACTGACCGGGGAGAGATCATGGCATCGACGTCCACACCGCTCACCCTGCCCGTGCTGCCCCTCGACGACGAGGTGGTGCTCCCGGGCATGGTCGTCCCGCTGGACCTCAAGGACACCGAGGTGCGCGCCGCGGTCGAGGCCGCCCGTGCCGCGGCCGCCGGCTCCGGCAAGCCCCAGGTCCTGCTGGTCCCGCGGGTGGACGGCTCGTACGCGGCGGCCGGCACGCTGGCCACCGTCGAGCAGGTCGGCCGACTGGCCGACGGCCCGGGCACGATCGGGCAGCCGGCGGCGCTGGTGCGCGCCGTGCGCCGGGTCCGGATCGGGGTCGGCACCACCGGCCCCGGGGCCGCCCTCTGGGTGGAGACCACACCGTTCCAGGAGTCCTCGGTCGGCATGCCGGTGGCCGGGCGGGCCGCCGAGCTGGTCAAGGAGTACAAGGCGCTGTCCACCCAGTGGCTGCGCAAGCGCGGCGCCTGGCAGATCGTCGACCGGGTGGCGCAGATCGAGGGCGTCGGCGAGCTCGCCGACAACATCGGCTACGCACCCTTCGCCACCGCCGAGCAGAAGCTCAAGGTGCTGCTGGAGGCCGACCAGGTCGCCCGCCTGGAGTACGCGCTCACCCTGCTGCGCGACCACCTCGCCGAGGAGGAGGTCAACGACACCATCCGCAAGGACGTCGAGGAGGGCGTGGCCAAGCAGCAGAAGGAGTTCCTGCTCCGCCGCCAGCTGGAGGCCGTCCGCAAGGAGCTGGCCGAGCTGAACGGCGACCCGGCCGACGAGGAGGGCGACTACCGCGCCCGGGTCGAGGCCGCCGACCTGCCCGAGAAGGTCCGCGAGGCCGCGCTCAAGGAGGTCGACAAGCTGGAGCGCTCCTCAGACCAGTCGCCCGAGGGCTCCTGGATCCGCACCTGGCTGGACACCGTCCTGGAACTGCCCTGGAACGAACGCAGCGAGGACGCGTACGACATCGCCGGCGCCCGCGCCGTGCTCGACGCCGACCACGCCGGCCTGGCCGACGTGAAGGACCGCATCGTCGAGTACCTCGCGGTGCGCAAGCGCCGGGCCGACCAGGGGCTCGGGCTGGTCGGCGGCCGCCGGGGCGGCGCGGTGCTGGCCCTGGTCGGGCCGCCCGGCGTCGGCAAGACCTCGCTCGGCGAGAGCGTGGCCCGCGCCATGGGCCGCAGCTTCGTCCGGGTCGCGCTCGGCGGCGTCCGGGACGAGGCCGAGATCCGCGGCCACCGGCGCACCTACGTCGGCGCGCAGCCCGGCCGGCTGGTGCGGGCGATCAAGGAGGCCGGTTCGATGAACCCGGTCGTCCTGCTCGACGAGATCGACAAGGTCGGCTCCGACTACCGGGGAGACCCGGCCGCCGCCCTGCTGGAGGTGCTGGACCCGGCCCAGAACCACACCTTCCGGGACCACTACCTGGAGGTCGAGCTCGACCTCTCCGACGTGGTCTTCCTCGCCACCGCCAACGTGCTGGAGGCCATCCCCGAGCCGCTGCTCGACCGGATGGAGCTGGTCCGGCTGGACGGCTACACCGAGGACGAGAAGGTCGTCATCGCCCGGGACCACCTGCTCCCGCGCCAGCTGGAGAAGGCCGGCCTCGGCGGCGAGCAGGTCGGCGTGGACGAGGAGGCGCTGCGCCGGCTCGCCGGGGAGTACACCCGGGAGGCGGGCGTGCGGAACCTGGAGCGCTCGATCGCCCGGGTGCTGCGCAAGATCGCCGCTCAGGCCGAGCTGGGCGAGCGCGAGCTGCCCGCCGCGGTCGGCGCGGCGGACCTGCCCGCCCTGATCGGCCGCCCGCACCACGTGCCGGAGTCCGCCCAGGAGCCGGCCGAGCGCCGCACCGCCGTCCCCGGGGTGGCCACCGGCCTCGCCGTCACCGGCGCCGGCGGTGACGTCCTCTACATCGAGGCCTCGCTGGCCGACGCCGAGACGGGCGGCACCGGGCTGACCCTGACCGGGCAGCTGGGCGACGTGATGAAGGAGTCCGCGCACATCGCGCTCTCCTACCTCCGCTC
This sequence comes from Kitasatospora sp. NPDC098652, assembly GCF_044760155.1. Classification (NCBI taxonomy): domain Bacteria; kingdom Bacillati; phylum Actinomycetota; class Actinomycetes; order Kitasatosporales; family Streptomycetaceae; genus Kitasatospora; species Kitasatospora sp. NPDC098652. The sequence continues at coordinate 300,902 of NZ_JBIWAQ010000004.1, read as the reverse complement.
GCGCGGCGCCGAGCTGGAACTGCCGGTCACCTCGCTGCGCGACCGCGGCGTGCACCTGCACATCCCGGCCGGGGCCGTCCCCAAGGACGGGCCGAGCGCCGGCATCACCATGACCACGGCGCTCGCCTCGCTGCTCTCCGGCCGCAAGGTTCGCACCGACGTGGCGATGACGGGCGAGGTGTCGCTGACCGGGCGGGTGCTGCCGATCGGCGGGGTGAAGCAGAAGCTGCTCGCCGCCGACCGGGCCGGCGTCACCACGGTGATCATCCCCAAGCGCAACGAGGCCGACCTGGACGACGTCCCGGCCGAGGTGCTGGAGCGGCTCACCGTCCACCCGGTGGCCGACGTGCGGGAGGTGCTGGAGCTGGCCCTGGAGCCGGCCGGAGTGCTGGTCGCCGCGGCCTGACGCGGTCGGGGCGGGCGGCCCGGGCCGGTCCGGCGGATCCGCCGGACCGGCCCGCCGCGTGCCACACTGCGGAGATGCCGTCCCCCACGCAGCGCGTCCTGGCCCGGGTGCCGGCGAGGCTGCGGCCGTTCCTGGTGCGGCACCGCCGGCTGGTGAAGTTCCTGACGGTCGGCAGCGGCTGCTTCGTCCTCACCACGGTGATCGACGTCGAGCTCAAGTTCACCGTCCTGGAGCACCAGCCGGTGGTCGCCCTGACGGTGGCGACGGTGATCGCCACCGCCGTCTCGTACGTGCTCAACCGCCGCTGGGCCTTCCGGACGGACGGGCGCCGGCCGGAGGCCCTGCTGTTCTTCCTGGTCAGCGTGGTGGCGATCGGGGTCAACGACATCCCGCTGGCGCTCTCCCGGTACGCCCTCGACCTGCGCGAGCCGTACGTCGACCCGTTCCAGCAGGAGGTTGCCGACTTCCTCAGCGGGATGGTGGTCGGCACCTTCGTCGCCATGCTGTTCCGCTTCTGGGCGATGCGGCGCTGGGTCTTCACCAGCCCCGCCGCCCGGACGCACGCGGAGCCGGAACCCGGTTACGCTGCACCCGAGATGCCACGGGATGTACCGGAAAGACCGTGAGGTGAGGGTTATGCGCGGGGAGCCGGACGGCGTCCGGACCGGGCCCGCCAGCCAGCAGGGAATGCGCCGGGCCAACCTGGCCCTGGTGCTCGGCCTGATCGCGCGCGGCCCCCGCTCGCGCGCCGAGGTGGCCGCCGGAACCGGGCTGACCAGGGCCGCGGTCTCCTCGCTCGCCGAACAGCTGATCTCGGCCGGCCTGGTCGTCGAGGAGGGCCCGGCCGCCCCCAGCGGCAAGGTCGGCCGCCCCGGCACCGCGCTCGGCCTCAACCCGCTCGGGCCCGGCGGCCTCGGCGCCGAGATCGGGGTCCGCCACCTCGGCGTCTGCGTGGTCGACCTGCGCGGCGAGGTCCGGGCCTGGCGGCGCGAGGAGAGCGCCAACCACGGCCGGGAACCCGCCGCCGTGATGGCCGACCTGGCCCGGCTGGTGCGCTCGGCCGTCGCCGAGTCCGGCCTGCGCCCGGCCGGGCTGACCCTGGCCGTGCCCGGGCTGGTCGGCAGCGGCGGGGTGCTCCAGCGGGCCGCCAACCTCGGCTGGCAGGACGTCCCGCTGGCCGCCGAACTGCGCCCGGCGCTGCGCGTGGTCGGCGAAGGCCTGGCCGAGCTGCCGGTCGACGCGGACAACGAGGCCAACCTCGGCGGCCTGGCCGAACGCTGGCTGGGCGAGGGCCCGGAGGACTTCCTGTACGTCTCCGCCGAGGCCGGCGTCGGCGCCGCCGTGGTGGTCGGCGGCCGGCTGCTGCGCGGGTCGCGCGGCTACGCGGGCGAGCTGGGCCACATGCCCGTCCACCCCGAGGGGCGGCGCTGCGCCTGCGGCTCGCACGGCTGCCTGGAGCAGTACGCGGGAGAGGCGGCGGTGCTGCGGGCGGCGGGGCTGGCCGGGGTGCCCGGCGACTGGGTGGCGCTGCTCGCCGAACGCGCCGGCGCCGGGGACGAGCCGGTCCGGACGGCGCTGGCCGGGGCGGGGGCCGCGCTCGGCATCGCCGCCGCCGGGGCGGTCAACCTGCTGGACCCGGCCGAGGTGGTGCTGGGCGGCGGCTACGCCCGGCTGGCGCCCTGGCTGGTGCCGGCGATGCGGCACGAGCTGGCGGCCCGGGTGACGGTCCGGCCCTGGGCGGAGGACCGGCTCACGGTCTCCCGGCTCGGCCGGCGCGGGCCGCTGCTGGGGGCGGCGGTGGGCGTGGTGCGCGCGATCGTCGCCGACCCGGGGCCGCTCGCGGGCGGCTGAGCCGACCGGCCCCCGAACAGGAGCGGGCCCCGGGAACGGGCCCCCGGAACAGCAACGGGCCCCCGACCACTGCGGTCGGGGGCCCGTCCGGTGCCGTGGGCGGTGCGCCGGGGCTCAGGCCGCAGCGGGGGCGTCGGCGTCGAGCTCGCGCCCGGCCTCGCGCGGGGTGCGCAGCACGGCCAGGAAGGCGACGGCGACGCCGACCAGCGCCCAGACCACCAGGACCAGGATCGGCATGCCCAGGTTGGTGGAGCCGAAGTAGGCGATCGACTTGGTGGCGCTGGTGCCGGCGCCGTTCGGGATCAGCGAGCCGATCGCCCGCCAGAACGGCGGCATCATCGGGGCCGGGTAGACGCCGCCGGCGCTCGGGTTGCCGAGCACCACGAAGACCAGCACCGCGAGGCCGATGCCGATGATGCCGAACAGGCACTGCAGGGCCATGGTGAAGGCGCCGACGGTGAACACCACCAGGGCGCCGAGGGCGGTCAGCGACAGGATCGAGCCGGGCATCGCGTCCAGCACCGGCCCGGCGATGATCGTGCCGCCGAGGCCGGCGCCGACCGAGTACAGCGCGAGGACGCCGAGGCGGATCAGCAGGCGGTGGACGTTGGCCGGCTTGGAGCCGGCGCTGATGCCGAGGATGGAGGCGACCAGGTAGCCGCCGACGCACCAGCCGATCACCAGGTAGAAGCCGGTGAGGCCGTTGGTGTCGCCCTTGGCCAGCGGCACGACGTCCTCGACCTTGACGGTGCGGCCCTGGGACTTGTCCAGCGCGGTGGTGATGCTCTCGGCGGCCTTGGCGGCCGAGGTGCCGCGGGCGCCGGCGGTCAGCAGGGTGTCCTGGGTGCCGTTCGGGTCCACGACCAGCGCGGCGTAGATCTTCTGGTCCTTGATCTGCTGGGTCGCCGTCTCGGTGTCCGGCGCGGTGACCGGCTTGACCGCCTCGTCCGGCACCGACTCCAGGGCCTGGACCAGCTTGGGCGTGACCTGCGGCGGCGCGACCACCGCGATCGACAGCTTGTGCGGCGTCGGGTGGTGCAGCGCCCCGACGTACGAGGTGATGAACCCGAGCTGCAGCAGCAGCACGCCGATCACCAGCAGTGCCGCACGCGGTGTGACCGCGCCCTTCAGTTCGGCGACGAATCCCTGCCCCGGGGCGGTCATCCACATCTCCTTGCGTATCGGCGGAAAACGGATACTTAATACCATGAACTAACTTGCTCTTCCTACCTCCCGCGCCGGTTCTCGGCCACCGCTACTGGGTGGCGCCGGCGCCGCGGCGGACGAGGAGTGCCTGGTGGTGACGGGGTGTCGGGTCGGGGTGAGGGTCCGGCGGGCCGCGCCGAAGTGGCGGAACTCTCACGCCGGGCGGGGCTTTACTTGGGCTTGAAGAAGGTTGCCTTACTCAACTATCAGTCGTATGGTTGCTTAAGGCAACGAATTTCCCTGCCCGTGTACCCCGCACGCCGCGCCCGGTGCCCCGCCCCGTAGCCGTCCGCCTCGCCGAAGGACCCAGATGACCGTGACCACCCAGGCCTCGACCGGCGCCGCAGCCGCCGTCGACGACCGTCCGATGACCCACCGGCAGGTGATGGAGGCGCTGTCCGGCCTGCTGCTCGGCCTGTTCGTGGCCGTGCTCTCGTCGACCGTCGTCTCCAACGCCCTGCCGCACATCCTCACCGACCTGCACGGCGGCCAGTCCGCCTACACCTGGGTGATCACCGCGGCCCTGCTCACGCTGACCGCCTCCACCCCGATCTGGGGCAAGCTCTCCGACCTGGCCAGCAAGAAGCTGCTGCTCCAGATAGCCCTGCTGATCTACATCGCCACCTCCGCGCTGGCCGGCCTCTCGCAGAACACCGGCGAGCTGATCGCCTGCCGCGCCCTCCAGGGCATCGGCGCCGGCGGCGTCGTCGCGCTCGGCCAGATCTGCCTGGCCGCGATGGTCCCGCCGCGCGAGCGCGGCCGGTACAGCGGCTACTTCGGCGCGGTGTTCGCCCTCGCCACCATCGGCGGCCCGCTGATCGGCGGCGTCATCGTCGACACCTCCTGGCTCGGCTGGCGCTGGTGCTTCTACGTCGGCATCCCGTTCGCGCTGGCCGCGATCCTGGTGGTGCAGCGCACCCTCAAGCTGCCGGTGGTCAAGCGCCCGGCGAAGATCGACTACCTGGGCGCGCTGGTCATCACCGGCGCCGTCAGCCTGCTGATGATCTGGATCACGCTGGCGGGCACCGACTACCCGTGGCTGTCCTGGCAGACCGCGGCCATGGTCGGCGGCGGCGTGCTGCTGGCCGCGCTGGCCGTGGTGGTCGAGCGCCGCGCCGCCGAGCCGATCATCCCGCCGTCGCTGTTCAAGTACCGCACCGTCACCCTGGCCGCGATCGCCAGCGTGCTGGTCGGCGTCGGGATGTACGGCGCGACCACCTTCCTCAGCCAGTACTTCCAGCTGGCCCGGGACAAGTCCCCGACGACGGCCGGCCTGATGACGCTGCCGATGATCATCGGCCTGGCGGTCTCCTCCGCGGTGGCCGGCCGGCTGATCACCAAGTACGGCAGGTGGAAGGCCTACCTGGTCGCCGGCACCGCGCTGCTCGCGATCGGCTTCGGCCTGCTCGGCACCGCCCGGGTCGACACGAACTACGGGCTGCTCTCCCTCTACATGGCGCTCACCGGCATCGGCCTCGGCCTGACCAGCCAGAACCTGGTGCTCGCGGTGCAGAACACGGTGCCCCGGCACGAGCTCGGCGCGGCCAGCTCCGTCGTCACCTTCTTCCGCACCATGGGCGGCGCGATGGGCGTCTCCGCGCTGGGCGCGCTGATGTCCAACAAGGTCGGCCACTACCTGGCCGAGAACCTCGCCGCGGCGCACATCCCGGCCGGGGCCGCGGCCTCCGGCGGCGGCATCCCGGACCTGGCGAAGCTGCCGGCCCCGATCCTGCCGCTGGTCACCGACGCCTTCGGCCACGGCGTCGGCACGGTCTTCCTGTGGGCCGCGCCCTTCGCGGCGCTGTCCTTCGTCACCGTGCTGTTCATCCGGGAGACCGCGCTGCGGACCACCCAGGAGAGCTGACCGGGGCGGGGAAGCGCGCAGGCACGAACGCCGACGGGCCGGGGAGAGTTCGACTCTCCCCGGCCCGTCGGCGTCGCTCGGTGCCGTGATGCCTTACGGCGCGGCACCGAGCCGCGACGCCTTACGGCGCGGCGATCAGCACCAGGCCGTAGACCACGGCGCAGGCGCAGAGCGCGAAGCAGGCGTACGCGCCGGCCAGCAGGGCGGGCTTGCCGCCGCCGGCCGCCTGACCGCCCGCCGCGCGGGAACTCAGCGCGGCCTCCCGGCGGGACAGCGCCAGGATGCCGAGGGCGAAGACGGCGACCACGGCGACGGTGACGCCGAAGCTGATGCCGGCGGTCTGGGCCAGGGCGTTCCACTTGATGTGCATGGGAGTGCTCCTCGGTCTGCGGCGCTCAGGCCGCGACCGTGGTCGAGGCGGGGGTGGGGGCGGCGGTGGCCGGGGTGGCGGCGACCTCGACGGGGGTGACCTCGACCGGGGTGACCTCGGGGATGTCGTTGACGTTGTCCGCGCTGACCGGCTGGCGGCGGGAGATGACCCACATGGTGGCCGAACCGGCCACCAGCACGGCGCCGACCAGGGCGACGCCCCAGGCGCCCTGGCGGGCCAGCACGGCCGCCCCGCCGGCGACCAGGCCGGCGGCCGGCAGGGTCAGGCCCCAGGTGTAGACCATGCGGCGGACCAGGCTCCAGCGCAGCTCCGGCTTCGGGCCGCCGAGGCCGGCGCCCATGATGCCGCCGGTGCAGACCTGGGTGGTGGAGAGGCCGAAGCCCATGTGCGAGGAGGTCAGGATGACGGTGGAGACAGCCGACTCGGAGGCGAAGCCCTGCAGCGGCTTGATGTCCGCCAGGCCCTTGCCCATCGAGCGGATGATCCGCCAGCCGCCCATGTAGGTGCCGAGCGCGATCGCGGCGCCCGCCGAGACGATCACCCAGGTGGGGGGCAGCGCGCCGTGCGGCAGGGCGCCGACCGAGACCAGGGTCAGGGTGATGATGCCCATCGTCTTCTGGGCGTCGTTGGTGCCGTGCGCCAGCGAGATCAGCGAGGAGGAGAAGATCTGGCCGGTCTTGAAGCCCTTGTCGGTGGCGGCGCCGTTGCCCCTGCGGGTGATCGCGTAGGCCAGCTTGGTGGCGCCCCAGGAGGCGAGGCCGGCGACCAGGGGGGAGGCGACCGCCGGGATGATGATCTTGGTGATCACGGTGTCGAAGTTGACGCCGTTCATGCCGACGCCGACGATCGTGGCGCCGATCAGGCCGCCGTACAGGGCGTGCGAGGAACTGGACGGCAGACCGCGCAGCCAGGTCAGCAGGTTCCAGAGGATCGCGCCGGCCAGGGCGGCGAAGATCACCTCGGGGTGGATGCCGGCCTTCTCGTTGACGATGCCACCGGAGATGGTGGTGGCGACCTTCACCGACAGGAACGCGCCTGCGAAGTTGAGCAGGGCCGCGATGGTGACCGCGACCTTCGGACGGAGGGCCCCGGTCGCGATCGCGGTGGCGGACGCGTTGGCGGTGTCGTGGAACCCGTTGGTGAAGTCGAAGGCGAGCGCCGTGATGATCACAACGGCTACCAGGAACGAGATGTGTTCCATACCCAAACAATCGTCGTAGTTGTCGCACGGACGTTGATGACCTCGCGACCGTAGGTCTGTTGGGTAAACGGAAGGTGAACTGAGCCGGGAATCGTGGTTCCGCCGGTGACCCGCCGGTGTCCGGGAGCTTTCGGAGGGGTGTCCTGGGCCCCGCTGAGCTGGGCATTGGCGGAGAACGTCCTGTTTCGCCCCCGTTTGCTGAGACCTGTCTCACAGCTGCCGCGCGGATCAACGGATCGGCGGATCGACAGATCAATCGAGAATTAACCTCCCGGTCCGCGTGCGCTCTGTTTCCGACGAGTAACCCGTGGGAGGATCTGCGGGATCGTTCCCGGGGGAGCCCGCGGGCGGCGCACCGGCAGGACAGGGCAAGGGCGGGGAGGACCACCCATGGGCGGGGCTGCACAGCGCACGGAGACATCAGGAGTACGCCCCTGGGTGCGGGCGGCCCTGCGGTGCGGAGCCGTCCTCGCGGCCGCCGCGCTGGCGCTGCCGGTCGCCACCCAGGCCGCCTACGCGGCACCCGACCCGGGCGCCGGTGCCGTCGTCGCCCCCGGAGCCGACCCGCTCGCCGCGGCCAAGGCCACCCTCGGCCCGCTGCTCGACCAGCTGCACGGGCTCTACCAGAGCGCCGAGGCCGCCACCGAGCAGTACAACGGCGCGGTCGCCAAGGTCACCGAGCAGCAGACCACGCTCACCGACCTCCAGGGCAGGCTCGACAAGCAGCAGAAGCAGGTCGACGCCGGGACGGACATCGCCTCCCAGCTCGCCGCCGCCCAGTACCGCAACGGCGCCTCCTCCGCCTACGCCGAGCTGCTGCTCTCCAAGGACCCGTACGAGGCCGTCACCATCGCCGAACTGCTCGCCGCGGCCAGCCGCTCGCAGTCCGAGTTCCTGGACAAGCTCAAGGCCGACCGGGACGCGCTCGACGGCTTGAAGAAGCAGACCGAGGAAGCCCTCAAGACCTCGCAGGCGCTGGTCGTCCAGCAGGACGCCGCCAAGGCCAAGGTCACGGCCGACCTCGCCTCGGTCGAACAGCTGGTCTCCTCGCTCACCGGCGCCCAGCGCACCGAACTCGAACAGCTGGAGAAGGCCAAGGCTGACGAGGCCCAGCTCGCCTTCCTCGCCTCCGGCGCCCTCGGCAAGGGCGAGCGCACCCCCTCGCTGGCCGGCCGCGGCGCCGTGGCCTTCGCACTCGCCCAGCTCGGCAAGCCGTACCTGTGGGGCGGCACCGGCCCGGACTCCTACGACTGCTCCGGCCTCACCTCGCAGGCCTGGCTGCACGCGGGGAAGGCGATCCCGCGCACCAGCCAGGAGCAGTGGGCGCAGCTGCAGCACGTCCCGCTGAACCAGCTGCGGCCCGGCGACCTGGTGGTCTACTTCCAGGACGCCTCGCACGTCGCGATGTACATCGGCGGCGGGCTGATCGTCCAGGCGCCGCGGCCGGGCGCGTTCATCAAGGTCTCGCCGATCGGCTCGATGGCGATCCTCGGCGCCGTCCGCCCCGACCCGGACGGCACGGCCGACGACGCCGGCGGCGCCTGGAAGGTGCCGGACCTGCCGAAGGGCTGGGACACCGTCACCCCGATCGCGCCCAGCCCGGTCGACCGGACCCCGGCCCCGCCGGCCACCGGCGGCACCCCGGCCACGCCCACCCCGGGCGGCACCGGCACGCCGACCGGGACGCCGTCCGGCACCGGCACGCCGACGACGCCGACCGGCCCGGGCACGCCGACCGGTACGCCCACCGGGACCCCGACCCAGACGCCGACGGGCACGCCGACCCAGACGCCGAGCGACAAGCCCACCCAGACGCCGACGGGCACCCCGACCGGCACGCCGTCCGGCACCGGGACGCCGTCGGGCACCGGCACCCCGAGCGGCACCGGCTCGGCGGGCGCCCCCGTGCCGGGCAGCCCCACGGCCACGCTGCCGCTCGGCGGCCTGTTGCACTGATCGCGTACGGCTCCGGCGCCGCGTACGGCTCCGGCGCCGCGTTGCTTCGGCGCCGCGTTCGGCTCCGGTGCCGCGTACGGCTCCGGCACGAGGAGGCCGCCCCGCGTCCCAGGGACGCCGGGCGGCCTCCGTGCCGTTCGGGGGTGCCGTTACCCGGCCGCGCCGGTGTCGGGCTCGAAGCGGATCACCACGGCCTTGGAGGTCGGGGTGTTGCTGATGTCGGCCGTGGAGTCGAGCGGCACCAGCACGTTGGTCTCCGGGTAGTAGGCCGCCGCGCCGCCGCGGGCGACGGGGTAGTGGACGACCCGGAAGTGCGGGGCGCGGCGCTCGGTGCCGTCCGTCCACTCGCTGACCAGGTCGACGTACCGGCCCTCGGCGAGGTCGAGTTCGGCGGCGTCCGCCGGGTTGACCAGGACGACGCGGCGACCGCCCTTGATCCCGCGGTAGCGGTCGTCCAGGCCGTAGATCGTGGTGTTGTACTGGTCGTGCGAGCGCAGGGTCTGCAGCAGCAGCCGGCCCGGCGGGACCTCGGGGGCGGTCAGCGGGTTGACCGTGAAGTTGGCCTTCCCGGTGGCGGTGGGGAAGGTGCGGGTGTCCCGGGGGCCGTGCGGGAGGGTGAAGCCGCCGGGGCGGCGGACCTTCTCGTTGAAGTCCTCGAAGCCCGGCACCACCCGGGCGATCCGGTCGCGCAGGGTGTCGTAGTCGGTCGCGAAGTCCTCCCACGGCACGGTGTCCCGCGGGCCGAGGACGGTGCGGGCGAGGCGGCAGACGATCGCCGTCTCGGAGAGCAGCCCCGGCGCGGGCGGGCGCAGTCCGCCGCGCGAGGAGTGGACCTGGCCCATCGAGTCCTCGACGCTGACGAACTGGGCGCCGGCGGCGGTGACGTCCCGGTCGGTGCGGCCCAGGGTGGGCAGGATCAGGGCCCGGGCGCCGGTGACCACGTGCGAGCGGTTGAGCTTGGTGGAGACGTGGACGGTCAGCCGGCAGCGGCGCATCGCGGCCTCGGTGACCTCGGTGTCCGGGGTCGCGGCGACGAAGTTGCCGCCCATCGCGAAGAACACCTTGACCCTGCCGTCGCGCATCGCCCGGATGGTGTCCACCGAGTCGAGGCCGTGCGCGCGCGGCGGCTCGAAGCCGAACTCGTTCTCCAACGCGTCCAGGAAGGCCTTGGCGGGCCGCTCGAAGATGCCCATGGTGCGGTCGCCCTGGACGTTGCTGTGCCCGCGCACCGGGCAGACCCCGGCGCCGGGGCGGCCCACGTTGCCGCGCAGCAGCAGGAAGTTGACCACCTCGCGGATGGTCGGCACCGCGTGCTTGTGCTGGGTGAGGCCCATCGCCCAGCAGACGATGATCTTCTTCGAGGCCAGCACCAGCCGGCCGAGCTCCTCGATCTGCTCCCAGGGCAGGCCGGTGGCCGCGAGCACCTCCTCGCGGTCCGTCTTCCGGGCCTGCTCCTCGAACTCCTCGAAGCCGTGGCAGTGTTCGGCGACGAAGGCGCGGTCCACGCCGTCCGCCTCCAGGATCATCCGGTTGAGCGCGCGGAACAGCGCCAGGTCGCCGCCGAGGCGGATCTGCAGGAAGAGGTCGGTCAGCTTGGTGCCGTGGCCGAGCAGGCCGCGGGCGTTCTGCGGGTTCTTGAACCGCTCCAGGCCCGCCTCCGGCAGCGGGTTGACGCTCACCACGGTGGCACCGGCCCGCTTGGCGCGCTCCAGCGCGGAGAGCATCCGGGGGTGGTTGGTGCCCGGGTTCTGGCCGGCCACGATGATCAGGTCGGCCTGGTAGAGGTCCTTGAGGCTGACGCTGCCCTTGCCGACGCCGAGCGTCTCGGTGAGCGCCGAACCGGACGACTCGTGGCACATGTTGGAGCAGTCCGGCAGGTTGTTGGTGCCGAACCGGCGGGCGAACAGCTGGTACGCGAAGGCGGCCTCGTTGCTGGTGCGGCCGGAGGTGTAGAAGGCGGCGCCGTCCGGGGTGTCCAGGGCGCGCAGCTCCTCGGCGATCAGCGCGAAGGCGTCGTCCCAGGAGACCGGGGTGTAGTGGGTGGCGCCCTCGTCCAGCAGCATCGGCTGGGTGAGCCGGCCCTGCTGGCCCAGCCAGTAGCCGGAGCGTTCGGCCAGGTCGGCGACCGGGTGGGCGGCGAAGAACTCGGCCCGGATCCGGCGCTCGGTGGCCTCCTCGGCGACGGCCTTGGCGCCGTTCTCGCAGAACTCGGCGGTGTGGGTCTTGCCGGGCTCCGGCCAGGCGCAGCCGGGGCAGTCGAAGCCGTCCGGCTGGTTGACCTTGAGCAGGGTGGCGAGGGTGCGCCGGGCGCCCATCTGCTCGGCGGCCATCCGCAGGCTGTGACCGACGGCGGGCAGGCCGGCGGCCGCGTGCTGGGGCGCGGACACCTCGGGGGCGTCCTGCACCGGGTCGCTCTGCGGGGCCTGCTTGGCCATGACTGCGCTCCTCGGGGCTGTACGGGTCCGAGCCGTCGCACCGTTGCGGGCTCTCCGCTCATCCTTCCACCTGGGCCGTCGGGTGGGGAGGGCTGTCGGGTGGGGAGGCCCGTCAGGTGGGGAGGGCCGTCGGTAGAGTCTGGGCGTCACAACGGGTGGGGGAGGGGCGCGTGCGAGTCGGGGACGTGCTGGACGGCCGGTACGAGCTGCGGGAGAAGCTCGGCCAGGGCGGTTTCGGAGTGGTCTGGCGGGCCCAGGACACCCGGATGCAGCGGCCGGTGGCGGTCAAGGTCATCGGGCACCACGGCGGCGACCAGGCGAAGGCCGCGCTGCGCTTCGTCCGGGAGGCCTGCGCGGCCGGGAACCTCTCGCACCCGCACATCGTCACCGTGCACGACCTGGGGCAGAGCGAGGCCGACGACCAGCAGGTCACCTTCCTGGTGATGGAGCTGCTCACCGGCCGCACCCTGACCGAGGTGCTCCGGGCCGGACTGCCCGAGCCCGCGCTCAGCCTGCGCTGGGGGCGGGAGATCTGCGGGGCCCTGGCGGCCGCCCACGACGCGGGCATGGTGCACCGGGACATCAAGCCGGACAACGTGATGATCACCGACGCCGGGCACCTCAAGGTGCTGGACTTCGGCATCGCCCAGCTGGACACCGGCGCCGGCGGGCTGACCACCACCGGGACGATCGTCGGCAGCCCCGCCTACATGGCGCCGGAGCGGTGGACCGGCGGCCGGGTGGACGGGCGGGCGGACCTCTACGCGCTGGGTTGCGTCCTGGTCGAACTCTTCACCGGGGCAAGGCCGTTCGGCGGGGACTCGACGCCGGTGCTGATGTACCAGCACCTCAACGAGCCGCCCCCGGCGCTCGATCCGGCCCAGTTCGGGCTGCCGCCGCAGGTGGCCGGGCTGGTCGCGGAGCTGCTGGCGAAGGACCCGGCGGAGCGGCCGGCCGACGCCCGTACGGTCGAGCGGCGGCTCGCCGAGCTGGCCGGGTGGCCGGTCGACGGGGTGGCGGCGGGGGCGGACCGGGCGGTTCCGGTCGCTCCGGTGGCTCCTGCTGTGCCCGTTGTGCCCGCTGCTCCGGTTGTTCCGCCAGCGCCGGTCGCGCCGCCTCCGCTCGCGCCGCCCGTGCCTTCGGCGCCGCCCGCGGCTCCTGCGGCGCCCTCCGTGCTGTCCCCGCTGACCACCCCGCCGGTGGTCGCGGCCCCCGCGTCCGGGGACGCCGTCCGGGCCGGGCTGCGCGAGCGCCGTGCGGCCGCGTACCGGGCCGCGACGGCGGGCGAGTCGGCGATCCTGCTGCAGGCGGTCGCCCAGGAGAGCGTCACCGCGCTCGGCGCGAGCGACCGGGACACCCTGGGAGCCTGGCGGGACTTCACCTGGTACCTCAGCCGGACCGGGGACCTGGACGGCGCGATCCGGCTGCTCTCCAGCGTGGTGGCCGACATGCGCTCCGCGCTCGGCCCGACCGACCCGGACACCCTCGGCGCCCGCTACCACCTCGCCTGGTGCATCGGCGAGAGCGGCTCGGCGGTCACCGCGATCCGGCTGCTGCGCGAACTGCTGCCGGACCTGGCCGCGGCCTGGGGCCCGCAGGACAGCCGGGTCCTCAAGGCCCGGCACGACCTCGCCGTCCACCAGGCCAACCGCGGCGACCTCCAGGGCGCGGTGGTGCAGTTGCACGCGCTGCTGCCCGAGCTGGCCCGGGCGCTGGGCGACCACCACCCGAACACCGTCCAGGCCTGGCAGGACCTGGCCGGCTACCAGCAGCGGCTGGCCCAGTCCGGCCGCAAGGGCGGCCACCACCGCCGCCGGGCGCCGCGGATGAGCCCGATCGAGGCCCTGGTGCTGGTCCGCCGGCTGCGGGTGTGGGACTTCGCCACCGACCAGGAGGCGGCCGCCTGCGTCGGCGCGCTGGAGCGGGGCATCGGCCTCAAGGGCGTTGCCGACGTGGTGTTCGAGGCGCCGGACCACGTCTCGGACGAGGACGTGGTGGAGGAGATCTTCGGCCCGTGAGGGCGGGGCGCGCCGCTGCCCGGGCCGCTCGCTAGAGTCGGTGGGTACACAGCCGATTGGGGGGAGGGCAGGTGCGGGTCGGTGACGTCCTCGACGACCGGTACGAGCTCCGGGAGAAGCTCGGCCAAGGTGGATTCGGGGTGGTCTGGCGGGCCCAGGACACCCGGGTCGGGCGGCCGGTGGCGGTCAAGGTCATCCGGCACGACGACGGCGACCAGGCGAAGGCCGCGCTGCGGTTCGCCCGGGAGGCCTCGGCGGCGGGCAACCTGTCGCACCCGCACATCGTCACCGTGCACGACCTCGGCCACAGCGAGGCCGACGACCAGCAGGTCACCTACCTGGTGATGGAGCTGCTCACCGGCCGCACCCTGACCCAGGTGATCCGGGAGGGCCGGCCGGATCCGCAGGTGGGTCTGCGCTGGGCCCGGCAGATCTGCGAGGCGCTGGCGGCCGCGCACGACGCGGGGATGGTGCACCGGGACGTCAAGCCGGACAACGTGATGATCACCGAGGACGGCCTGGCCAAGGTGCTGGACTTCGGCATCGCCCAACTGGACGTCGGGGCGAGCGGGTTGACCACCGTCGGCACGGTGATCGGCAGTCCGCCGTACATGGCGCCGGAGCGGTGGACCGGCGGCCGGGTGGACGGCCGGGCGGACCTCTACGCGCTGGGCTGCGTCCTGGTCGAACTCTTCACCGGGAAGCGGCTGTTCACCGGGGACTCGACGCCGGTGCTGATGTACCAGCACCTCAACGAGCCGCCCCCGGCGGTGGACCCGGTGAAGTACGGTCTTCCGCGCCAACTCCCCGACCTGTTGGTCCAGTTGCTGGCGAAGGAGCCGGCGGACCGGCCGGCCGACGCCCGGACGGTCGCCCAGCGCTTCGCGGACCTGGCGGAGGGCCGGGAGCCGCCGCCGACGGCGACACCGGTCGACCGGGTCGGGCCGGACGCGGCTGCTGCGGAACCGGCGGCCCCGGAGCCGACGGGCCCGGAGTCGACGGGCCTGGAGCCGGCGGGCCCGAAGCCGGCCGCCCCGGAGTCGACGGCCCCCGAACCGGCCGCCCCGAAAGCGGAGTTGGCGAAGCGGCCCGTCCCCGTCCGGCGGCGTGCCCCGACCCGGCAGCCGAAGCTCCGGCCGGTGGGCCGGCCCGCGCTGCTGTACCCGGCGCCCCGGCCGGTCGGCCGCCCCGTCGAACCGCCCGGGCCGGTCGAGGACGCGGTGGCCGTCCGGGCCCGGCTGGCGGCGACCGTGGGGGCCGTGCAGGACGAGCGGCCCGCGGCGGCCGTGCACCGGCTCCGGCCGGTGGTCGAGGCGGCCGTGCGCTCGCTCGGCGGGACCGACCCGGAGGTCGTCGCCGCCCGGCGGGACCTCGCCCGGCACCTCGACCGGGACCGCCGCCCGGCGCAGGCCGTCGGGCTGCTGGAGGACCTGCTGGCGGACCTCCAGCCCGTCCTCGGGCAGCTCGATCCGCAGGTGCTGGAGGTGCGGTACGACCTGGCCGGGATGGTCCGCAGGAGCGGCCACCCGGCCACCGCCGTCCGGCTGTTGACCGCGCTGCTGCCCGCGCTGCGGAGCGCCCGGGGCCCGCGCGGCCCGCTCGTCCTCCAGGCCGGGGTCGACCTCGCGGCGTGCTCCGCGCAGCTGGGCGACTTCCCGGTCGCCGCGGCCCGCCTGGAGGAGCTGCTGCCCCAGCTGGTGGAGGCCTTCGGCCCGGCCCATCGGCGCTGCGTGCAGGCCGGGGCCGACCTGGCGGAGTACCGGAAGCGGGCCCGGTTCCACCGTGCGCCGCACCGGGCCGTCCGCGCCTGGCGGGTGCGGATCGACCGTGACCAGGCGCTGCGGCTGGTCCGGTGGATCCGGACCGCCGGGGAGCCCGTCCCGGAGCTGTCCCGCGAGCTGGAGCGCGGGACGGGCGTCAAGGGCCTCGCGGAGCGGGTGGCCTCGGCGCCGCCCTTCGTCTCGGACGAGGACCTGCTGGTGGAGGTCTTCGGGCCGTGACGCCCCGCCCCCGGCCTCACCCCACCAGGGCCGCCGCCGGGAGTGCGGCCAGGGCGCGGAGCAGGGCCCGGGCGGCGGCGTCGTTCTGGCGGAAGGCCGGGGCGTTGGTGCGGGGCCGGGCGAAGGCGGCGGCCGCCCGGAGGCTGGTGTGCGGGCCGAGTGCGGTGCGGCGCGGGTGCGGGGCGCCGCCCAGGGCCGGGTCGATCAGGCGGCTGTCGGCGGGGTCGATGGTGACCAGCCCGGAGCGGTGGGTGTGCTCCGCGTCGCTCACCACCTCCTCCGCCACCCGTCCGGCGCGGTGCAGCGAGTCCAGCACCGGGTCGAGGGTGCGGGCCAGCGCGTGCTTGGGCAGGTACGCCTCGACCAGCGCGGTGACGGTGACGGCGTGGCCCGGCACGGTGCTGCCGGAGGCCCGCCAGGTGCCGGTGGCCTCGTCCCGCTCGATCCGTACGCCCGCGCCGAGGAAGCGCACCACCCCGGCCTCGGAGAGCGCGAGCAGCTGGCGCAGCCGGAAGCCGGGCGGGCCGGAGGCGAGGAAGCTGAAATAGCCGAAGAACCACTCGTCGACGTCCTCGGCGACCGAGCGGGCGGTGAGCCGGCCGGAGGCGAGGATCCGCGGGAGCTGGCCGAACAGCGACAGCAGGGCGAGGAAGGCGCCCAGGTCGGCGCTGTGGGCCGGGTCGGCGCGGCGGTCGGCGTCGGCGGTGACGTAGTCGCGCAGGTGGGCCTGGAGCTCCTCGGCGGAGCCGAGTTCGAGCCCGGCCAGCGGGTGGTCGAGCCGTTCGAAGTCGATCCGGTCGGCCGGGTCGGGGACGGCCTCGGCGACGAGTGCGGCCAGTTCGGGGGAGTACCAGTCGTGCCGGTCGTACCGGGCGAGGAACTCGGGCCAGGGCAGCGCGGTGCGCTCCGGGTGGGCGTGGAACAGCTCGTGGTAGTGCCCGAAGCCGACCTCCTTGGCCATCGCCGGCCAGACGTCGCGGCGCAGCCGCAGCGGCCGGCCGGTGGCGAGCAGGGCGTCCACGGCGGCCGCGTCGAAGTACCGGGGGAGCGGGGCGGGCGGCCCCTGGAGCCGGTAGTCGGTCTTGGAGTGGTAGGGCACGCCGCGCCGGGAGCCCAGGTGCAGTACCGGTTCGCGGCCGGACGGGAGGTAGCGCAGGGCGGGCCCCTCGCCGGTGGGTTCGAAGCGGCCGCCGCGCCCCTCGGTGAGCATCGCGACCAGGTCGACGGAGGCCAGGCCGAAGCCGCGCAGCGCCACCTGCTCGCCGGGGGCGATCCGGGCCAACTCGGCCTCGACGTCGGCGGAGTAGGCGGGCGGGAGGTGGAAGCGGCCGTGCCGGGCGGCGAAGGCGGCGTCGGCGGCGTACCGGGGGTGCGGGGCGGAGTCGAGGTGGCCGAGGGTGAGGGCGACATGGTCGGCGGTGAGGGTGGTGCCGTCCAGGTGGACGGTCTGCGGGCCGTCGGCCGGTCCGTCGATCCGCCGTACCGTGCCCCGGTGGACGGTGACCGTGACGTGGGTCGGCAGGTCGGCGACGGCGCGGCGGAACACCCAGTCCAGGTAGGCGCTCTGGGCGCGCCGGGTGGGGAAGTCGGTGGGCGCCAGGGTGGCCAGCTCGGCCCGTACGGCCGGGTCGGCGACCTCCCGGTAGGGCGCGAACTCCCTTTGCCGCAGGGCCCATTCGGCCAGTGAGGGGCCGGGGCGGACCGGGCCCTCGATGGTGGAGCGCTCGTCGGTGAACATGGTGACGTCCTCGGCCATCGAGTTCATCCGCAGCAGCGGGGACTGGTCGCGGCGCCAGATCCGGCCCGCGCCGGGCGGGTACGGGTCGACCAGGTGGATCTCCAACGGCTGGTCGGCGGGGAGGAGTTCGGCGGCGTTGGCGGCGATCCGCTCCAGCAGTCCGGTGCCGCGCGGCCCGGCGCCGACGATCACGAGCGTCGTCGTCATGCCCGGACCACCCGGGCGAGGGCGGCGCGGGCGCGCTGCAGCGGGGTGGGCGGCAGGCCGTCCCGGGTCGCGCCCCTGGCGAAGTGGCGTTCGACGTAGTACTGGAGGAGCGACAGCACGGTGGTGACCACCAGGTACCAGAGGGTGGCGACCATCAGCATCGGGATGACCTGGTAGGACTGCAGATAGACCAGTTGCACCGAGTAGAGCAGGTCGGAGACGGCCAGCACGCTGACGATGCTGGTGCCCTTGAGCGCCCCGATCAGCATGTTCCCGGCGCTCGGCACGATCGCGCGCATCGCCTGCGGCACCACGATCCGGCGCAGCACCCGCCACCGGCCGAGCCCGAGCGCGGCGGCCGCCTCCAGCTGGCCGCGGTCGACGGAGAGGATGCCGCCGCGGATCACCTCGGCGGCGTACGCGCTCTCCAGCAGGGTGAGGCCGATGACGGCGGTCAGGGTCGGGCCGATCAGGTTGACGGTCCTGACCGTGACGAACTCGGGGCCGAAGGGGATGCCCAGGCCGAGGGTCGGGTAGAGCGCGCCGATGTTGAAGAAGAACAGCAGCTGCACCAGCGGCGGGGTGGAGCGGAAGATCCAGATGTAGCCCCAACTGAGCGTGCGCAGCACCGGGTTGGTGGACAGCCGCATGGTGGCCAGGACGGTGCCGAGGACGAAGCCGAGGGCGAGGGTGACGGCGGTCAGCCACAGGGTGAGGGTCAGGCCGTTGAGGACGGACCGGGCGGTGAACCACTCGGCGACCACGCCCCACTGGAAGGCCTTGTTGCGGACCACCGAGCCGACCGCCATCGCGGCCAGCAGCAGGGCGGCGGCCGCGGCGATCCACTGCCCGGGCCTGCGGCGGGCGACGATCCGGGCCTCAGGGGGCGCCGGCGGGCTCTCGGTGAGGGTGGGCGCGGCGGCGGGTGCGGGGGCGGGCAGGACGTCCTGCGGGGTGGCCATGGCGGCGGCTCCTGGGCGGAGTGCGGGCGGGGAGAGGTACGGGTGTGATCACGTACGGGCCCTCGCGCACCGGCTCGCGTCCCTCAACGCGGCCGGCGCAACGCACTGCACTCCATGTCGATCGTACGCATGCGCGATCGACGGCTGTCAAGGGTGATCGGGGGGCGGTAGGGGCGCGGTCGGGGCCGCTCGCGGGCGGCGGGAGAAGCGACAGGAGATCGCAACAGTGCGGCAATGATGCACGGTTGACGTACCGCTCGGCCGACTGCTCAACTTGGAGCCATGTACGCCGAGCAGCCCCTGGTCACCCGCGACCACATCGACTTCGGTCGGGTGTGGTCCGCGGCGTGTCGCGGCTGACCCGGCAGCGGGCCGCCCGTCCGGCCCTGAATCCCTTCGGGGAGACCTCCCTCGGTGTGCCCCGTCGCGGGCCGGGAACCATGGTCCGTCACGGTAGTTGACGGATCATCAGGCGCACGCTGCCGCCTCGCCCTCCACCGCCCTCGTTCTGCGCTCCGGCAGTTCCCGCTCGCGTCCGCCCTCCTTCCGCGTCCCTCCTCCCGCGTCCGCACGTCCGTACGCCCGTACGCCCGTACGCCTGTACGCCCGCGTCACCGCCCCGTGCCCGACGGCCGCGCCCCGCCGCGGCCGCCTCCGGCCTGCCCACCCGCAGCCCACCGGAGTCAGCCCACCCGAAAGGTTCCGCCATGCCCGTCGAATTCCTCGGCATCGCCGCCACCGGCGACGGTTCGGAGACCAACCCGCGCACCACCGCCGCCTTCGACCGCGACTACACCCTGCGGCTGGCCCGGGCGCACGAGGACCACGGCTGGGACCGGGTGCTCTTCGCGTACGGCTCCGGCTCCCCGGAGCCCGCGGCCGCGGCGGCCTTCCTCGCCTCGCACCTCGACCGGCTGCAGATCCTGCTCGCCCACCGGCCGAACGTCTCCTACCCGACCTTCGCCGCCAAGACCTTCGCGACCCTCGACCAGATCAGCGAGGGCCGGCTGACCGTCCACTTCATCACCGGCGGCACCGACCACGAGCAGCAGCGCGAGGGCGACTTCCTCACCAAGGAACAGCGCTACGAGCGCACCCGCGAGTACATCGGCATCGTGAAGAAGGCCTGGACCAGCCGGGAGCCCTTCGACCACGAGGGCCCGCACTACCGCTTCAACGACTTCGTCTCCGACGTCTTCCCGGTCCAGCAGCCGCGCCCGGCGGTCTCCTTCGGCGGCTCCTCGGACGCCGCCTACGCGGCCGGCGGGGCCGAGGCCGACATCTACTGCCTGTGGGGCGAGCCGCTGGCCCGTACCGCCGAGCAGATCGAGCGGGTACGGGAGGCGGCCCGGGCCGCCGGGCGGACCGACCTGCCGCGGATCCAGGTGGCGTTCCGGCCGATCATCGCGCCCACCGAGGAACTGGCCTGGGAGAAGGCGCACCGCACGGTGGCCGCCATCCGGGCCCGCCGGGAGAGCGGGGAGCCGGTGACCAGGCGCCGCCCGGTCGGCGGGGCCCCGGAAAACACCGGATCGCAGCGGCTGATCGAGATCGCCGAGGCCGGCGAGCGCTACGACCGCGCGCTGTGGACCCCGACCGCCGCGGCCACCGGCGGGGCCGGCAACTCCAACGCGCTGGTCGGCACCCCGGAGACGGTCGCCCAAGCGCTGCTGGACTACTACGACCTGGGCGTGGACATCCTCTCCGCGCGCGGCTACGACCTGCTGGACGACGCGATCGACTTCGGCCGGTACGTGATCCCGATCGTCCGCGAGGAGGTCGCCAAGCGCGACGCGGCCAAGGCCGAGGCAGCGGCCGAGGCGGCGGCCCGCGCCGAGCGGGACCGGCACCAGCTGATCGCGGTGCAGGCGTGAGCCCGACCCCTGGGTGGGAGTTCCGCCGGGTCGCCCTGGCGGATCCGCTGGTCGAGCCGCTGCTGCGCGAGCTCACCCACGAGTACGTCACCCGCTACGGCCCCGAGGCCCACCAGGAGATGACCCGCTACCCGGACGACGCCTTCGCCGAGCCGCACGGAGCGCTGCTGCTCCTGCTGGAGGACGGCGAGCCGGTGGCCGGCGGTGCGTACAAGCGGTACGACGAGCGGACCGCCGAGGTGAAGCGGATGTGGACCCACTCCGCGCACCGCCGGCGGGGCCTGGCCCGCCGGGTGCTCGCCGAGCTGGAGCGGACCGCCGCGGCCGTCGGCTACCGGCGGATCTACCTCACCACCGGCCCGCGCCAGCCCGAGGCCAAGGGCCTCTACCTGGCCGCCGGCTACACCCCGCTGTTCGACGTCGGCGCCGACCCCCTGACCATCGGCCCGCTCCCGTTCGAGAAGCCCCTTCCCGCGCTGGTCCCGACCCACTGAAAGGCCCCCCGTGAGAACCACCACCGTCCGCCGCCGTCTCCTCGCGACCACCGCGCTGCTGCCGGTCCTGGCACTGGCCGCCTGCGGTTCGGACCCGAAGATCGCGGGCGCGGCCGGGGCGGGCGGACCGGCCGCCACCGCCACCGAGGATGTCGTCTCCGGCCTCGGCAAGTCGGAGGCCGCCGCCGCGCTGCTGCCCGAGGAGGTGCGCAAGTCCGGGGTGGTGAAGTTCGGTTCGTCCTTCGGCGCCCCGCCCAGCGCCTACTACGCCGACCAGACCACCAAGAAGCCGGTCGGGGTCGACGTGGACTTCACCGACGCCGTCGCCAAGGTCCTCGGCCTGACCGTCCAGCGCCAGGACGCCGCCTTCGAGACCATCCTGCCCGCCCTGGACAGCGGCAAGTTCGACGTCGGCACCGGCAACTTCGGGGTCACCACCGCCCGCCTGAAGACCATCGACTTCGTCACCTACATCGACGACGGCCAGGGCTTCGCGGTGAAGAAGGACAACACGTCCGTCCAGCCGGTCACCGACCTGGCCCAGCTCTGCGGACTGACCATCGGCACCGGCGCCGGCACCACCTTCGAGACCACGCTCAACAGCAAGAAGAACGTCTGCACCGACGCCGGGAAGAAGCCGTACGAGGTGAAGGCGTTCAGCGAGGGCGGCGCCCTGCTGACCGGCCTGCAGCAGGGCCGGGTGGACGTCGAGATGTCCACCATCAACGGACTGCGCCACCAGGCCGCGCAGGAGGCCGCCGGGGTGCGCTTCCTCAACGAGTTCCACCGCCTGGACGTCGGCTTCGCCTTCAAGAAGGGCTCCCCGCTCACCCCGGCCTTCCAGGCGGCGGTCAACCAGCTGATCAAGGACGGGACGTACGAGCGGATCCTCCGGAAGTGGGGGCTCACCGACTCGGCGATCAAGGAGTCGCAGATCAGCCCGCCCGAACACCCGTGACCGCAGGGCCTGTCGAAGGAGTCCTCCGATGACCACCAGTACCCCGGCACCGCCGTCCCCGCCGAGACCCGCCCCTGCGCCCGGCCCCGGCCCCGCCCCCGGCCCCGGCCTCGACGCCGCCGAGCTGGCCGGCCTGCGGACCGTCCCCGCCCGGCACCCGTGGCGCTGGGCGGCCGGGGCGGCCGCCCTCGTCGTCCTGCTCCAGTTCCTGCACGGCCTGGCCACCAACCCCGGCTGGGACTGGGCCACCTTCCGGCTCTACTTCACCGCCGACACCATCCTCCAGGCGATCGGCCGCACCCTCGAACTCACCGCCTACGGCACGGTGCTGGGCTTCGCGCTCGGCGCCGTGGTGGCCGGGATGCGGCTGTCCCGCAGCGCGGTGCTGCGGACCATCGCCTGGGCGTACGTCTGGGTGTTCCGCTCGATCCCGCTGATCGTCCAACTGGTGTTCTGGTTCAACCTCTCCTACCTCTACAAGCGGTTTGGCTTCGGCATCCCGTTCGGCCCGACCTTCGGCGAGTTCGAGACGGTCGGGGTGCTGGGCGCGCTCGGCGCCGCGGTGCTCGGACTCGGGCTGCACCAGGCCGCGTTCGCCGCCGAGATCATCCGCGGCGGCATCATCGCGGTGGAGGCCGGCCAGCGCGAGGCCGCCGCCGCGCTCGGCATCCCGCGCTGGCGGCAGGCCTGGCGGATCGTGCTGCCGCAGGCCATGCGGGGCATCCTGCCGGCCGCCGCCAACGAGGTGATCTCGCTGCTCAAGGGCACCTCGGTGGTCTATGTGATGGCCATCGGCGAGCTCTTCTACCAGGCCCAGGTGATCTACGGCCGGACCGGCCGGGTGGTGCCGCTGCTGATGGTGGCCACGGTCTGGTACGTGGTGCTGACCACGGTGCTGTCGATCGGCCAGTACTACGTCGAGCGCTACTTCGCCCGCGGCTCCCGGCGCACCCCGCCGCCCGGCCCGCTGCACCGCCTGCGGACGCTGCTGCGCAGCCTGCCCGTCCGCACCGACGCCCGCGCCGACGTCCGCGCCGGTGCGCGCACTGCCGCCCGTACCGACGCCCGTACCGACGCTCGTACCGCCGTTCGCACCCCCGGAGGAACCCCGTGACCACGCTGACCAAGGCCGACCCGACCCCTCCGGCCGACCGCACCGACGGCGCCGCCCCGATGGTGCAGGTCCGCGGCCTGCACAAGAGCTTCGGCCGGCTGGAGGTGCTGCGCGGGGTCGACCTGGACGTCCCGGCCGGCTCGGTCACCGTGGTGCTCGGCCCGTCCGGCTCCGGCAAGTCCACCCTGCTGCGGGCGATCAACCACCTCGAGAAGCTGGACCGCGGCCACGTCGCCATCGACGGCGAGCTGATCGGCTACCGCCGCTCCGGCGACCGGCTGTACGAGCTCAAGGAGCGCGAGGTGCTGCGCCAGCGCACCGGCATCGGCTTCGTGTTCCAGAACTTCAACCTGTTCCCGCACCTGACGGTGCTGGAGAACCTGGTCGAGGCGCCGATCGCCGCTCTGGGCCGCCCGCGGGCCGAGGCCAGGGCGGCGGCGCTGGCGCTGCTGGAACGGGTCGGCCTGGCCGACAAGGCCGCCGCCTACCCCCGGCAGCTGTCCGGCGGCCAGCAGCAGCGGGTGGCGATCGCCCGGGCGCTGGCCCTGGAGCCCAAGGTGCTGCTGTTCGACGAGCCGACCTCGGCGCTCGACCCCGAACTGGTCGGCGAGGTGCTGGACGTCATCAAGGACCTCGCCCGCAGCGGCACCACGATGATCGTGGTCACCCACGAGATCGGCTTCGCCCGCGAGGTCGCCGACACCGTGGTCTTCATGGACGGCGGCGTGGTGGTCGAGCAGGGCCCGCCGGCCGAGGTCCTGGACCGTCCGCGGCAGGAGCGCACCCGGGCCTTCCTGGCCAAGGTGCTGTAGCACCCCGCCCGAACCTCCCCGAATCGAACCCCCTTCACCCGAGCAGGAGTTCCGCCATGTCCCTACCCCGTCGCGCCCTCGTGACCGCCGCCGGCTCTCTCGCCGCCGCCCTCGTCCTGGCCGGCTGCGGCAGCGGCGCGAACGGCGCCTCGGCGGAACTCGCCCCGGCCAAGGGCAGCACGGCGCCGAACGGCACCGTGGTGAACCTGTCGCCGCAGCAGAACCGGGTCTCGACGGCGAAGGTCGACGCGATCGCGGCACTCGTCCCGGAGGAGATCCGGAAGAGAGGCACCTTGAAGGTCGTCGACTCGATCGGCACCACCCCACCGCTGGACTTCTACGCCAACGACGACAAGACGATCATCGGCATCGAGCCGGACATCGCCTCGCTGATCGGCGACGTGCTCGGCCTCAAGGTCGAGTTCAACCCGGTCTCCTGGGAGAACATCTTCGTCGGCCTGGACAGCGGCAAGTACGACGCCGGCCTGTCCAACATCACCGTCACCGAGGAGCGCAAGGAGAAGTACGACTTCGCCACCTACCGGCTGGACGTCCTCGGCTTCGAGACCAAGAAGGGCAGCGGGATCAAGGTCACCGGCGCCAAGGACCTGGCCGGCCGGTCCGTCGGCGTCGCCACCGGCACCAACCAGGAGAAGCTGCTGCTCTCCTGGAGCGAGGAGAACGTCCGCAACGGCCTCAAGCCGATCGACATCAAGTACTTCTCCGGCACCGAGTACTACCTGGCGCTCTCCTCCGGCCGGATCGACGTCTACACCGGCCCCAACCC
The DNA here is from genome assembly GCF_044760155.1 of Kitasatospora sp. NPDC098652. Classification (NCBI taxonomy): domain Bacteria; kingdom Bacillati; phylum Actinomycetota; class Actinomycetes; order Kitasatosporales; family Streptomycetaceae; genus Kitasatospora; species Kitasatospora sp. NPDC098652. The sequence continues at coordinate 276,628 of NZ_JBIWAQ010000004.1, read as the reverse complement.
CAGCCTGGCCTTCCACGCCGTGCAGACCGGCGAGACCGAGGTGGTCGGCACCTACTCGGGCGGCGGCGCGGACGTCCTCGGCAAGATCGCGGCCACCACCCACAAGGACAACGGCCTGGTCAAGGCGCTCAACGGCGCCATCAACGAGCTGATCAGGAACGGGACGTACGGGCAGGTGCTCAAGCGCTGGGGCCTGGAGAACGAGGCCGTCCAGACCTCCGAGATCAACCCGCTGGGCCTGCCCAAGCCCAAGCCGTGACACCGGAGCCTCCGTCGTTCACCCGTTCGTCCCCGACCGCCGCTATGGTGACCCCTCCGACGGCGAACGCCGGTCGGGCGGGGGCACGTTGGGGGAGGGCATGCGCAAGGGTGAGGTGCTCGGCGGCCGCTTCCGGCTGGAGGAGTGGCTGGGCAAGGGCGGCTTCGGCGAGGTCTGGCGGGCGACCGACACCGTGCTGGACCGGCCGGTCGCGGTCAAGCTGCTGCTGGCCGAGCACGCGGCCGACCGGGAGGCCGTCGGCCGGTTCGTCCGCGAGGCCAAGCTGGCCGGGAACCTGTCCCATCCGCACATCGTCACGGTGCACGACTACGGCCGGGTCACCGGTGCCGAGGGGGAGGTCCACTACCTGGTGATGGAGCTGGTCCGCGGCCGCCCACTGTCCGCGGTGCTCAAGGACGGCCTGCCGGAGCACGGACTCGCGCTGGCCTGGATGACCCAGGTCTGCGAGGCGCTCGACGTCGCGCACCGCAGCGGGGTGATCCACCGGGACATCAAGCCGGAGAACGTCATGATCCAGGACGGCGGGGGCCGGGCCAAGGTGCTGGACTTCGGCATCGCCCGGCTGCTCACCCAGTCGGTCGGGCTCACCTCCACCGGCAGCGTGGTCGGCACCGTCCCGTACCTGGCGCCCGAGTGCTGGTCCGGCGGCACCGTGGACGGCCGGGCCGACCTCTACGCCTTCGGCGTGATGCTGTACGAGGTCAGCACCGGCCGGCGGCCGTTCCGCGCCGACTCGCCGTACGAGTACATGCGCAAGCACATGGACGAGACCCCGCCCCGGCTGCGCGGCACGGACCCGGCGCTGGCCGAGCTGGTCGCCCGGCTGCTCGCCAAGCGGCCCGCGGACCGGCCCGCCGACGCCGCCGAGGTGCTGGAGCTGCTGCGCGCGGTCCGGCCCGGGCTGCAGGGGCCGGGGCCCAGCCCGGAGCAGCTGCGTCGCCGAGCCGACCAGGCCTGGCAGCACGGCGCCGAGGGCCGGCCCGGGGACGCGGTGGACATGCTGCTCCAGCTCGTCCCCGACTTCGCCCGGACCTGCGGCCCGGCCGACCCGCGCACCCTGCGCACCTGCCACGACCTGGCCCTCTGGCTGGCCCGGGACGGCGGCCGGGCGGCCGCCGTCGCCCTGCTGGAGGCGCTGGCCGAGCAGCCCGGCACCGCCCCGGAGGCCCGGGCCGACCTGCGCCGCGACCTCGCGTACTGGCGGCGGGAGGCCGAGCGGCTCGGCCCGGGCCAGGGGCCCTCGCTAGACCTGCGGGTGCTGCTCGGCGGCGGCCCGCAGCGCGGCTGAGGCGTCGGCGGCGATCGGGTCGCCGTGCCCGAAGACGGCGGTCTCCACCGGTAGCGCGGCGAGCCGGTGGAAGGAGGCGAGGGCCAGTGCCGGGTCGGTGTGGAACACCCCCGGCCGGGTCTGCCCCTGGACGTTGGACACCACGTCCCCGGTGAACAGCACCCCGGGCCCGGGCAGGTGCAGGGCGATGCTGCCGTCGGTGTGCCCGGGCACGTGCACGACCACGGCGCCGCCGCCGGTGTCCAGCACGTCCCCGTCCTCGACCTCGCGGTGCACCGGGCAGGGCTCGGCCGGCGGGATCGGCGGCAGCCCGTCCCACAGCTGCTGCTCGAAGGGGCTGAGCACGGGCGGCACCGCCGGCTGCTCGCGCCGCACCACCGGCGCCTCCAGCCGGTGCGCCACCACCTCGGCGGACCAGCGGCGGGCCAGCTCGGCGGCGGAGCCGGTGTGGTCCTCGTGGTGGTGGGTGAGCACGATCCGGCGTACGGCCGTCGGCTCCGGTCCGATGGTGCGGATCGCCTTCTCGATCGCGTCCGCCGACCCGGCGATGCCGGTGTCGATCAGGGTCGGTCCGTGGTCGTCCTGCCAGAGGTAGACGGTGCCGAACTCCAGGGTGATCATGTGCAACTCGTCGCGTACCCGGGTGATCTCCATGCCCCGGATCCTGCGCCCCGCGGCGCCCCGCCACACGGACGTTCGCCCTGGGCGTGCTTTCCGGTCCGGTGGATCCGACCTCCCGGTCCGGCGGATCCGGCGGCCCGGGAGGTCTGTCAACCGTACGGGCCACCTATTCGGGCCCCCGTGGCTTCGTGCGATTTGATGGAAATCCGCCCATCGGGACGGTCTGGTCCACCGGCCCGGCGCGTTGATATACCTCGTTGCCAGACTCGGGAGCGGTGTCCGCGCCGCCCCGGTGAGCTGCGACGAAAGGCTGGTGACGGATCGATGAAGCTCCTCCGCGTCGGACCCCCGGGCGCCGAGCGCCCGGTCGTACTGGGCCAGGACGGCACCGCGTACGACCTCTCCGGACGGGCCCGCGACCTCGACGGGGCCTTCCTCGCCGGGCTGGACACCGCCGAGCTGGCCCGGGAGGTGGCCGCCGGCGCGTTGCCGGTGGTGGACCTGGCCGGCCAGCGGGTGGGCGCGCCGGTGGCCCGGCCGGGCAAGGTGGTCGGCATCGGGCTCAACTACCGTGACCACGCGGCCGAAGCCGGGGCCGCGATCCCGGAGGAGCCGGTGATCTTCCTCAAGCCGAGCTCCACCGTGGTCGGCCCCTACGACGAGGTGCTGGTGCCGCGCGGCGGTGAGAAGACCGACTACGAGGCCGAGCTGGCGATCGTGATCGGCCGCACCGCGCGCTACCTGGACTCGCACGCCGAGGCCGCCGCCGTGATCGCGGGCTACACGATCGCCAACGACGTCACCGAGCGGGCCTTCCAGTTCGAGCGCGGCGGCCAGTGGGACAAGGGCAAGTCGGCGGAGACCTTCACCCCGCTCGGGCCCTGGCTGGTCACCGCGGACGAGGTGGCCGACCCGCAGGCCCTGACGCTGCGGCTCTGGGTCAACGGCGAGCGGCGGCAGCACGGCAGCACCGCGGAGATGATCTTCCCGGTGCTGGAACTCGTGCGCTACGCCAGCCAGTTCATGGTGCTGGAGCCCGGCGACGTGATGGTCACCGGCACCCCGGCCGGGGTCACCCTGGGCCACCCGGGCAAGTCGTTCCTGGCCCCCGGGGACGTCGTCGAGATCGAGATCGACGGCCTCGGCCGGCAGCGCCAGGTGCTCGGCAAGGCCTGAGGCCCGCGGCCTGAGGCCCGAGGCCCGCGGCCCGCGGCCCGCGGCCCGAGGCCCGCGGCCCGAGGCCCGCGGCCTGAGGCCCGAGGCCCGACCCTTGGCACGGGGGTCGGGAGGCCGTCAGGCCCCGTCCGGGCGAGCGCCGCCCAGCACCGCCCGCAGCCGTTCGGCCCGTTCCGCCCGCGGCCCCTCCAGCGCGAGCAGCCCCGCCAGCACCTCCGCCGTCTGCGGATCGTGCAGCGCCGTCGCCGCCGCCATCGCCGTGAACTGGTCCACCAGCCAGTCCCGCAGCCCCTCCACCGGCAGCGCGCGCCCCTCGTCCAGCCAGCTCAGCGCCGCGCCCTCGACGACCGCGATCCAGGAGCGCACCAGCAGGGTCAGCCGCGGCCCGGCCTCCCGTACCCCCAGGTGCCGCAGGGTCCGCCGGAGCGCCGCCCGCCGGACGTCGTCCACGATGGCCGTGGTCCGGGCCGTCTCCACCACCGAACCGCCGCGCAGCAGAGCCGAGTAGCCCGCGTCGTGCTCGGCCACGAAGGCGAAGTAGCCGTCCAGCGCCGCGGCCAGCTGCTCGGAGGGCCGCCCGGCCGACGGGACGGCGAACCGGTCGGTCAGCTCGTCCGCCGCGGTGCGCAGCGCGGCCTCGTACAACTGCTGCTTGCCGCCCGCGAAGTAGCGGTAGACCAGCGGCCGGGAGGCGCCCGCGGCCTCGGCGACGTCGTCCAGGCTGACCTCCTCGGGCGGCCGGGCGGCGAACAGCTCCAGGGCGACCGCGATCAGCTGCTCGCGCCGCTGTTCGACCGGCAGTCGCCGGTAGCCGGCGCGGCGCGGGCGCGGTCCGGGGGCGGCCGGGTCGGTTGCCGAGGTGGGGCGGGCTTCCATGGCCGTCAGCGTAATGGGCGTGGTACCGATCGGGGCCTGTCGCGCACCGGATCTCTCCGAACGGGCGTTTGCCTCGCTCACGCTGGGTCAGACCGTGGACCCCAGCCCGTCAACGGTCGACGACGGAGGCTTGCAATCGGCCCGGGCACCGCCATGATGTCCGAATGGTTGAAGAACTGATCACCACCGGCGGCGACACTCCCCGCCGCATCGCCGACGGTTACGTCCAGGCCCTGGCCGACCTCGACCCGCTGACCGCCGTCTACCTCGGCCTCAACCCCGAGGACGACCGGCTGCCCGACCTCTCCCCGGAGGGCGCCGAGCGGATCGCCGACCTCGCCCGCCGCACCCTGGCCCGGCTGGACGAGGCCGAGCGGGCCGGAGCCGCCGACGACGAGGCCGAGCGCCGCTGCGCCCGCCTGCTGCGCGAGCGGCTGACCGCCGAACTCGCCGTGCACGACGCCGGGGAGGACTACCGCGCGGTGCGCAACCTGGGCTCCCCGGTGCACAACACGCGGGAGGCCTTCACCCTGATGGCCACCGGCACCGAGGCCGAGTGGCGGCTGATCGGCCGCCGGCTGGCCCGCGTCCCGCTGGCGCTGGAGCAGTACCGGCGGACGCTGACCGAGGGCATCGAGCGCGGTCTGCTGTCCGGCCCGCGCCAGGTCGAGACGGTGGTCGGCCAGTTCGGCGAGTGGCTGGCCGGGGACGTCCCGGGCGGCTGGTTCGGCGAGTTCGTCCAGGACGCCCCGGAGCGCGTGCGGGCCGAGCTGTCCGTGCACGCGGTGGCCGCCGCCGAGGCGCTGGCCGCGCTGCGCGACTGGCTGCGCGACGTGTACGGCCCGGCCGCCGCCGACGCCCCGGACACCGCCGGGCGGGAGCGCTACGCCCGCTGGGTGCGCTACTGGACGGGCGCGGACCTGGACCTGGACGAGGCGTACGCGTGGGCCTGGAGCGAGTTCCACGACCTGCTCGCGCAGATGGAGGCCGAGGCCGAGAAGGTCCGCCCGGGCGCCGGCCCGATGGCGGCGATGAAGTGGCTGGAGACGGACGGCCCGGCGATCGAGGGCGCCGAGGCCGCCCGGGAGTACCTCCAGGGCCTGATGGACCAGGCCATCCGGGACCTCCAGGGCACCCACTTCGACCTGGCCGAGCCGGTCACCCGGGTCGAGTCGCGGATCGCCCCGCCCGGCAGCGCCGCCGCGCCGTACTACACCCAGCCCGCCCTGGACTTCAGCCGCCCCGGCCGGACCTGGCTGCCGGTCCTCGGCGAGGAGCGCTTCCCGGTCTGGGACCTGGTGTCGACCTGGTACCACGAGGGCGTCCCCGGCCACCACCTCCAGCTCGCGCAGTGGGTGTACGTCGCCGACCGGCTCTCCAGCTACCAGGTGAGCCTCGGCGGGGTGAGCGCCAACCTGGAGGGCTGGGCGCTGTACGCCGAGCGCCTGATGGACGAGCTCGGCTACCTCACCGACCCGGGCCACCGGCTGGGCTTCCTCAACGCCCAGATGATGCGGGCGCTGCGGGTCATCGTCGACATCGGCATGCACGTCGGCCTGGACTTCCCGGCGGACTCCCCGTACCGGCCGGGCGAGCCGGTGAGCCCGGAGCACGGCCGGGAGTTCTTCGGCCGCTACTGCGGCCTGTCCGCCGACTTCCTGGACAGCGAGTTGGTCCGCTACCTGGGCATGCCCGGCCAGGCGATCGGCTACAAGCTGGGCGAGCGCGCCTGGCTGCGGGGCCGGGCGGCGGCGCGGGCGGCGCACGAGGCGCGCGGCGAGGAGTTCGACCTCAAGGCCTGGCACATGGCGGCGCTCTCGCAGGGCTCGCTGGGGCTGGACGACCTGGTCGAGGAGCTCTCCGCGCTCTGAGCGGCGCTCTGAGTGGGGCTCTGAGTGGGGCTCCGAGCGGGGTTCCCAGCGGGGTTCTCGCCACGCTGGGTGGAGCTCCCGGCACGCTGAGGCGGCGCGGTGGGGATCAGGGCCCCGGGACTCGGTCAGAAGTCCCGGGGTCCTGGTCCTTTTGTCCGACAAAAGTCGATTTTGTCAGGTTTTTCCTTGCCATTCCCCGGCGTCGGCGTTTGGCTGGAAGGCGACTGCGTGACCTCTCCGTACCCCCTCCGGAAGGCTCGACCAGTGTCTGCTCAACCCGCCGCCATCGGTCATGGGACCGCCGACAGTCGCCGCTGGTGGGCGCTGACGGTCATCGCCATCGCCCAGCTCATGATCGTCCTCGACATCACCATCGTGAACATCGCGCTGCCGTCGGCCCAACGGGACCTGGGTATCTCCGACGCGGACCGGCAGTGGGTGATCACCGCCTACACCCTCGCCTTCGGCGGCCTGCTGCTGCTCGGCGGCCGGCTGGGCGACCTCTTCGGCCGCAAGCGCGTCTTCATCCTCGGCCTGCTGGGCTTCGCCCTCGCCTCCGCCCTCGGCGGCGCGGCGGTCGACCCGGCCATGCTGTTCGGCGCCCGCGCCCTCCAGGGCGCGTTCGGCGCCCTGCTCGCCCCCTCCGCGCTGGGGCTGCTCTCCACCACCTTCTCCGATCCGAAGGAACGCAGTACGGCCTTCGGCATCTTCGGGGCGATCGCCGGTGGCGGCGCCGCGATCGGCTTCATCGCCGGCGGGCTGCTCACCGAGTACCTGGACTGGCGCTGGTGCCTGTTCGTGAACGCTCCGATCGCCGCGGTCACCGCCTTCGCGGCATTCCGGGTGCTCAACCGCGACCACGTCGAGAAGGGGCGCCGGATCAAGCTGGACCTGCCCGGGGCGCTGCTCGGCTGCGGCGGTCTGCTGGCCATCGTGTTCGGCACCTCCGAGGCCGTCACCCGGGGCTGGAGCGACGGTCTTGTGATCGGCTCGCTGCTGCTGGGCCTGGCCCTGCTGGCCGTGTTCGTGCTGGTCGAGAGGCGTTCCGCGCACCCGCTGCTGCCGATCCACATCGTGGCCGAGCGCAACCGCGGCGGCGGTGCCCTCTCGGTGGGCCTGGCGATGGTCGGCATGTTCGGCCTGTTCCTGTTCCTCACCTACTACATGCAGGCGATCAAGCACTTCTCGCCGGTGGTCTCGGGTGTCTCCTTCCTGCCCATGACGGCGGCCATCATCCTGAGCTCGACCGGGGTGGCGGCGCGGCTGATGACCAGGGTGCCGTCCCGGAACCTGATCACCCCCGGGCTGCTGCTGGCCGCGGGCGGCATGGCCTGGCTGACCCAGATGAAGGTGGACAGCCCGTGGGCCGCCATGGTGCTGCCCTCGGTGCTGCTGATCGGCTTCGGCATGGGCCTGGTGTTCATGCCGGCGATGAGCCTGGCCACCCTCGGGGTCGCCCCGCACGAGGCCGGCGCGGCCTCGGCGACCATCAACTCGGCCCAGCAGGTGGGTGGTTCGCTCGGTACGGCGCTGCTGAACACGATCGCCGCCAGTGCCACCGCGACCTACCTGGCCACCCGGATCACCAGCGATCCGCTGGTGCGGGCCCAGGGCGCGGTGCACGGCTACGTGGTCGCCACCTGGGTCGCGATGGGCGTGCTGCTGCTGGCTGCACTGGTCGCCTTCCTGATGATCGACCACCGGCCGTCGCCCGCCGAGGCGACCACCGTCCCGGGCGGCGCGCAGGCGCCGGCCGCCGCGCAGGCGGCCGTGGACGGCCGGCCGAGCCCGCGGGCCGCGGCCATGGCCGACGTGAAGGCCAACGTGAAGCCGGCCGCGGAGGTCCGCGCGGAGGCGGGGCGGGACCGGCCACCGGCCGACTGACCGCGACGGCGCACCGCAACCCCGGCGCCCCCGCGCTCCCCGGGCCACCCGCCCGGGGAGCGCGGGGGCGCCGCCGTGCCGCGACATCCACCGGCTTCGACCTCCACCGCCTTCATCGCGGAGCCCGTTCCGGTTACGCTCCTGCTCCGGTGGGCGCTTTCTCATCGAGCTCCAAGCCGACGGTAACGAGCCTTCCAGGCTGAGGCGCCACAGTCATTGACCGAACGAGGCGCCACCGACCAGGGCAGGGGAGTCAGGGAATGGGCCAGCACCGCCGCGCGAGGTCACGCCGTCACCGTCTGCTCGCCCCTTCGCTGTTCACCGCGCTGTCCGCCCTCCTGGTGGCCGGCGTGGTCGCCGGGACGCACGGGTTCGGCCTGTCGGACGCGACGGCCGCCGGGAAGGTGGCCCGCAGCACCCGGGCCGTCGTGCCCGCCCCGACCACCGCCAGCGCGGCGCCGGCCTCGCCGGGCCCGGCCGCGGACACCACCCCGAGCGCGACCCCGACCCCGACCCCGACGGACACCCCCACCCCGACGGACACCCCGACGCCGACCGCCACGGACACCCCGTCGCCGACCGCGTCCGCCGCACCCGACGTGCGCAGCGTCGCGCTCGGGAGGACGGCCGCCGCCCCCGCCGACGACCGGGAGTCCTCCACCGTCGGCGCCCTGTTCAGCGGTCCGGTCGGGCCCGGCAACCACTTCTGCTCCGCCAGCGTGCTGCACAGCGCCACCGGCAACCTGCTGCTGACCGCCGCGCACTGCGTCAGCAGCGCCGGCGGCGTGACCTTCGCCCCCGGCTACCGCGACGGCTCCGCGCCGTACGGCACCTGGCAGGTGACCGCGGTCCACACCGCCGACGGCTGGGCCCAGAACGGCGACGTGGACGAGGACTTCGCGATCCTGGAGACCGCCCCCAACAACGGCCGCAACGTCGAGGACGTGGTCGGCGGCAACAAGCTCGGCACCGACGAGTCCTTCGGCGCCACCGTCCGTCTGTACGGCTACCCGGCCGACGCCGAGACGCCCAGCCTCTGCACCAACACCACCGCCCAGCACAGCGCCTACCAGCGGGTGATCGACTGCCCGTCCTACCCGGCCGGCACCAGCGGCGGCCCCTGGATCAACACCGCGACCGGGGACGTGGTCGGCGCGATCGGCGGCTACCAGCAGGGCGGCGAAAGCGACGACACCTCGTACAGCGCCTACTTCGACCACACCATCGCGGCCCTTTACACCCAGGTGGAGGGCAGCGCCCCCTGACCCGACGGGTCCGGGCCCGTCCCCCCGGGGCCCGGGCCCGTCGGCACCCCTTCCGGGGCAGCCGTGCCCGGACATGACGAAGGCCCAGATCCGTGGATCAACTCCACTGATCTGGGCCTCAGTTGCACTTCCTGCGAAGTGCCCCCGGTAGGATTCGAACCTACGCACCCGCCTCCGGAGGGCGGTGCTCTATCCCCTGAGCTACGGGGGCCGGTTGGCCTGTCGGTCACTCGCGCGTTCCGACGGGATGAACACTACCAGGCTTCCGGCGGGGTCCGTGCACGGGTTTCCGGAAAGATCGTCGGAGTGCCGGCGGCCGCCCGACGGGCGGAAGTGTCCAAAGGCCGGACGGGGCGGCGGGGCCGCCGATACCCTCGGTGAGGTGTCGGGAGTGTCCGGGCGGGTCCTCGTGGTGGACGACAGCGAGGTGATCCGCCAGCTGATCAGGGTCAACCTGGAGCTCGAGGGCTTCGAGGTGGTGACCGCCGCCGACGGCGCCGAGTGCCTGGAGGTCGTCCGCCGGGTGAAGCCCGACGTGGTGACGCTGGACGTGGTGATGCCGCGGCTGGACGGCCTGCGGACGGCGGCCCGGCTGCGCGCGACCCCGGACACCAGCGGGCTGCCGATCGCGATCGTGAGCGCCTGCACCCCGGCGGACCTCGACCTGGGGGAGGCGGTCGGGGTGGACGGCTACCTCGGCAAGCCCTTCGACCCCGCCGACCTGGTGGCCCTGGTCCGCCGACTGATGCGGGCCGCGGAACGGCCCGGCGGGTTTCGCCCTGAGCGAACAGAGCGTACGGATCACGGCTGACACCCCAGGGGGCGCCGTCCCGCGCCGTCTCAACCGGCAAACCGAGTGGCGGGCGGGCACCCCGTCTCGCCTACGCTTGGCGTCGTGACCCCCGCAGACCTTTCCCAGGCAATCCAGGCCGCAGTGAGCTCCGCCGTCGAGGCGGGCGAGCTGGCCGTCGCCGTGCCCGAGCACGTGACGGTCGAGCGGCCCAAGAACCGGGACCACGGCGACTACGCGACGAACGTGGCCCTCCAGCTCGCCAAGGCGGCCGGCAAGCCGCCGCGAGCCGTTGCCGAGGCCCTGGCCGAGCGCCTGCGAGGGATCACCGGCGTCGCCAAGGTCGACATCGCCGGTCCGGGCTTCCTGAACATCACCCTGGACACCGCCACCGCCGGTGCGCTCGCCCGCACCATCGTCGAGGCGGGCGAGGCCTACGGCCGCAACGAGGCGCTCAAGGGCCTCAAGATCAACCTGGAGTTCGTCTCCGCCAACCCGACCGGCCCGATCCACATCGGCGGCGTCCGCTGGGCCGCCGTCGGCGACTCGCTGGCGCGGGTGCTGCGGGCCTCCGGCGCCGACGTCACCACCGAGTACTACCTCAACGACGCCGGCGTGCAGATCAGCAAGTTCGCCGCCTCGCTGCAGGCCGCCGCGAACGGCCGTGAGGTCCCCGAGGGCGGCTACGTCGGCGAGTACATCGTCGACATCGCCAAGGCGCTCACCGACGCGATCCCGGGCGTGCTCGACCTGCCCGAGGCCGAGCAGCTGGAGGTCTTCCGCACCGAGGGCCTCAAGCTCATGGTGGCCGAGATCAAGCGCTCGATGGACGAGTTCGGCACCCACTTCGACGTCTGGTTCTCGGAGAAGACGCTGCACGACTCGGGCGCCGTCGAGAAGGCCATCGAGCGGCTGCGCGAGCAGGGCCACGTCTTCGAGCAGGACGGCGCGGTCTTCCTGCGCACCACCGACTTCGGCGACGACAAGGACCGCGTCCTGATCAAGGCCGACGGCGACAAGACCTACTTCGCCGCCGACGCCGCGTACTACCTGTCCAAGCGGGACCGCGGCGCCGAGGTCGCGCTCTACATGCTGGGCGCCGACCACCACGGCTACGTCAACCGCCTCAAGGCCATCGCGGCCTGCGCGGGCGACGACATGGGCCACAACATCGAGGTGAAGATCGGCCAGTTCGTGAAGATGCTTCGCGACGGCGAAGAGGTCCGCATGTCCAAGCGGGCCGGCAACATCATCACGATCGACGACGTGGTCGAGTGGATCGGCGTCGACGCCGCCCGCTACACCCTGGCGCGCTCCTCCACGGACTCGACGATCACGCTGGACATCAACATCCTGACCAGCCAGACCAACGAGAACCGGGTCTACTACGTCCAGTACGCCCACTCGCGGATGTGCGCCGTCCAGCGCAACGCCGACGAGCAGGGCATCACGCGCGGTGTGGCCGAGGACTTCAAACCGGAGCTGCTGGCCACCGAGTGGGAGTCCGACCTGCTCGGCCACCTCGGCGAGTTCCCGCGCGTGCTGGCCGCGGCCGGCGAGCTGCGCGAGCCGCACCGGGTCGCCGTGTACCTGGAGGACCTGGCCGCCAAGTACCACCGCTTCTACGACAACTGCCGCATCCTGCCCCGGGGCGACGAGGAGGTCACGGACCTCACGCGCGCCCGCCTCTGGCTGGCCGACGCCACGCGCACGGTCATCGCCAACGGCCTCACGCTCCTGGGCGTGACGGCGCCCGAGCGGATGTAGGCACCACCCCCAAGCGCTCAGCGGGGGGCGGCTGACGGTCAACGGGGACCGTCGCCGCCCCTCGCCATAGGTCTCGAAGGAACCCGGACATGAGTCGTTCCGCACACCCCGCAGGCCCCCGGCACGGCGACGTCCTGCCCGAGGGCCACTACCAGGCCCCGCCGGCCGACCTCAACGCGCTCGACCCCAAGGTCTGGTCGCGCACCGTCGCCCGCGACGCCGAGGGCGTGGCCACCGTCGGCGGGATCGACGTCAAGCGGCTGGCGGCCGAGTTCGGCACCCCCGCCTACGTGCTGGACGAGGAGGACTTCCGCAGCCGGGCCCGCGCCTGGCGGGACGCCTTCGGCACCGACGCGGACGTCTACTACGCCGGCAAGGCCTTCCTCTCCAAGGCGGTCGTGCGCTGGCTGCACGAGGAGGGCCTCAACCTCGACGTGTGCAGCGTGGGCGAGTTGGCGGTGGCGCTGGCCGCCGGGATGCCGCCGGAGCGGATCGCGCTGCACGGCAACAACAAGTCGGTGGACGAGCTGGAACACGCCGTGAAGACCGGCGTCGGGCACATCGTGGTCGACTCCTACGAGGAGATCGAGCGGCTGGCCGCGATCGCCGCCCGCCAGGGCGTGCGCCAGCAGGTGCTGATCCGGATCACCGTCGGCGTCGAGGCGCACACCCACGAGTTCATCGCCACCGCGCACGAGGACCAGAAGTTCGGCCTGTCCCTCAACGGGGGAGCGGCCGCCGAGGCGGTGCGCCGGGTGCTCGGCCACGACAGCCTGGAGCTGCGCGGCATCCACTCGCACATCGGCTCGCAGATCTTCGACATGGCGGGCTTCGAGGTCGCCGCCCGCCGGGTGGTCGGCCTGCTGGCCGGGATCCGCGACGAGCACGGCGTCGAGCTGCCCGAGATCGACCTCGGCGGCGGCCTGGGCATCGCCTACACCAGCGAGGACGACCCGCGCGAGCCGGCCGAGATCGCCGCCGCGCTGGCCGAGATCGTCCGCCGGGAGTGCGCCGCCGCGAACCTGAACACCCCCCGGCTGAGCGTGGAGCCGGGCCGGGCGATCGTCGGCCCGACCGCGTTCACGCTGTACGAGGTCGGCACCGTCAAGCCGCTGGAGGGCCTGCGCACCTACGTCAGCGTGGACGGCGGGATGTCCGACAACATCCGCACCGCGCTGTACGACGCCGAGTACTCGGTGGCCCTGGTGTCGCGCACCAGCGACGCCGAGCCGATGCTGGTGCGGGTGGTCGGCAAGCACTGCGAGTCCGGCGACATCGTCGTCCGGGACGCCTTCCTGCCGTCCGACCTGGCTCCGGGCGACCTGATCGCGGTGCCCGCCACCGGCGCCTACTGCCGCTCGATGGCGAGCAACTACAACCACGCCCTCAGGCCGCCGGTGCTCGCCGTCAAGGACGGCGCGGCCCGGGTGATCGTCCGGCGCGAGACGGAGGAGGATCTCCTGCGCCTGGATATCGGATGACGAAATTCTCGTCTCAGATCATGGAACGACCGTAGATCCGTGCGGAAAGTCCCCGAGACTGGTACGGACCGAAGTCTCCGGCGGCCCCTGAAAACCGCCGGAAATACCGAAGCACGAAGAATGCAGAGCGGAGTCGGATGATGCGTACGCGCCCGCTGAAGGTGGCGTTGCTGGGTTGTGGTGTGGTGGGCTCCGAGGTGGCGCGCATCATGACGACGACGGCCGACGACCTCGCCGCTCGCATCGGTGCCCCGGTCGAGCTCGCCGGGATCGCGGTCCGCCGGGCCGGCCGGGTGCGCCCCGGGGTGCCCGAGCACCTGATCACCACCGACGCCGAGGCCCTGGTCACCCGGGGCGACATCGACGTCGTGGTCGAGGTGGTGGGCGGCATCGAGCCGTCCAAATCGCTGATCCTGTCCGCCTTCGAGCAGGGCGCCTCGGTGGTCAGCGCCAACAAGGCGCTGCTCGCCAAGGACGGCACCGAGCTGCACGAGGCGGCCGCCGCGGCCGGCGTGGACCTGTACTACGAGGCCGCGGTGGCGGGCGCGATCCCGCTGCTGCGCCCGCTGCGCGAGTCCCTCGCGGGGGACAAGGTCAACCGGGTGCTGGGCATCGTCAACGGCACCACCAACTTCATCCTCGACAAGATGGACACCACCGGCGCCGGCTACTCGGAGGCGCTGGAGGAGGCCACCGCGCTCGGCTACGCCGAGGCCGACCCGACGGCCGACGTCGAGGGCTTCGACGCCGCCGCCAAGGCCGCCATCCTGGCCGGGATCGCGTTCCACACCGAGGTCACCGCGGCGGACGTCTACCGCGAGGGCATCACCGAGGTCACCGCCGCCGACATCGCCTCCGCCAAGGCGATGGGCTGCGTGGTCAAGCTGCTGGCGATCTGCGAGCGGGCCGCCGACGGCGAGTCCGTCACCGCGCGGGTCCACCCCGCGATGATCCCGCTCTCGCACCCGCTGGCGTCCGTCCGCGAGGCGTACAACGCGGTGTTCGTCGAGGCCGAGGCGGCCGGCCGGCTGATGTTCTACGGCCCGGGCGCGGGCGGCTCGCCGACCGCCTCCGCGGTGCTCGGCGACCTGGTCGCGGTCTGCCGCAACAAGCTGGCCGGGGCCACCGGTCCCGGTGACTCCGTGTACACGCAGCTGCCCGCCAAGCCGATGGACGAGGTGGTCACCCGCTACCACGTCAGCCTGGACGTGGACGACCGGGCGGGTGTGCTCGCCCAGGTCGCGTCCGTCTTCGCCGAGCACGGCGTCTCCATCGACACCGTGCGCCAGCAGGGCCGCGACGGCGACGCCTCGCTCGTCGTGGTCACCCACCGTGCCACCGACGCCGCGCTGTCGGCGACGGTCGACAAGCTCCGCGCGCTGGACAGCGTGCGGGACGTGGCCAGCATCATGCGGGTCGAAGGGGAATAAGGAACCAGCCATGAACGCCGTTGCCGAGAACGTCGTCCGAGGCGCGCACACCCACCAGTGGCGCGGCCTGATCGAGGAGTACCGGGACCGCCTGCCGGTCACCGCGGCCACCCCGGTGGTCACCCTGCTGGAGGGCGGCACGCCCCTGGTACCGGCCCAGGTGCTCTCCGAGCGCACCGGCTGCGAGGTCTACCTCAAGGTCGAGGGCGCCAACCCGACCGGTTCCTTCAAGGACCGCGGGATGACGATGGCCATCTCCAAGGCCAAGGAGGAGGGCGCCCAGGCCGTCATCTGCGCCTCCACCGGCAACACCTCGGCCTCCGCCGCCGCCTACGCGGTGCGGGCCGGGATGGTCTGCGCCGTGCTCGTCCCGCAGGGCAAGATCGCCCTGGGCAAGATGGGCCAGGCGCTGGTGCACGGCGCGAAGATCCTCCAGGTCGACGGGAACTTCGACGACTGCCTGACGCTCGCCCGCGAACTGTCCGAGAAGTACCCGGTGGCGCTGGTCAACTCGGTGAACCCGGTGCGGATCGAGGGCCAGAAGACGGCGGCCTTCGAGATCGTCGACATGCTCGGCGACGCCCCGGACATCCACGTCCTGCCGGTCGGCAACGCGGGCAACATCACGGCCTACTGGAAGGGCTACCGGGAGTACGCCGCCGACGGGATGGCCGCCCGCACCCCGCGGATGTGGGGCTTCCAGGCCGCCGGCTCGGCCCCGATCGTGGACGGCGCGCCCGTCCTCAAGCCGCAGACCATCGCCACCGCGATCCGGATCGGCAACCCGGCCTCCTGGGACTTCGCGCTCGCCGCGCGGGACGAGTCCGGCGGCCTCATCGACAAGGTGACGGACCGTCAGATCCTCGCCGCCTACCGGCTGTTGGCCGCACAGGAGGGCGTCTTCGTGGAGCCCGCCTCGGCCGCCTCGGTGGCCGGCCTGCTGGCCAAGGCGGAGGCCGGACTGGTCGACCCGGGCCAGCGGATCGTCTGCACGGTGACCGGCAACGGCCTCAAGGACCCGGACTGGGCGGTGGCCGGTGCGCCGCAGCCGCAGGTCGTCCCGGTCGACCCGGAGGCCGCGGCCCGGCGGCTCGGACTGCTGGACTGACGGCGGGGCCTGACACTGCGACGGGCCGACCCTTTCGGGGGTCGGCCCGTCGAAGTTCTCCGGTGACACTTTTGTGTCAATTCCGCGGCGCATTCCGATCCGATTCCACCCCGTTCCCTGACCGCGGGGGGTGCGCATTCCGGCCAGAACCGGCAACACACCAGATCGAAGGCCCACGGGGTGTACCACTGGGGAACCTCTCTTCGATACTCTGGGTCCGGCCGTGTGGCACATGCCCCGGGCCCGTCCTGGTACGGGCCGCGCCGACGACAGCGACCGCCAGGCCCGAGGGGCCCGCGGCCCTTTCCCCACCTCGCACCGACGACGCGCTCCGCGCCGCCCGATTTCCCCAGGAGAGTCCACCGCATGGCCGGTCCTGCGTTCCGTGCCGCCGCCGTCCGGGTCCGGGTTCCCGCGACCAGCGCCAACCTCGGCCCGGGCTTCGACGCCTTCGGGCTCGCGCTGGGTCTGTACGACGACGTCGTCGTCCGGGTCTCCGACTCCGGCCTCTCCGTCGACATCGCCGGTGAGGGCGCGCAGACGCTGCCGCGGGACGAGCGCCACCTGCTGGTCCGCTCGATGCGGGCCGCCTTCGACTGGCTCGGCGGCCAGCCGCGCGGCCTCGAAGTGGTCTGTGCCAACCGGATACCGCACGGCCGCGGCCTGGGCTCCTCCTCGGCCGCCATCTGCGCCGGCATCGTGGCCGCCCGCGCCGTCACCATCGGCGGCCCGTCCGCGCTGGACGACGACGCGCTGCTGGCCCTCGCCTCCGAGCTGGAGGGCCACCCGGACAACGTCGCGGCCTGCCTGCGCGGCAACTTCACCATCGCCTGGACCGACGAGGAGTCGGCCAAGGCGGTCGCCCTGGAGCCCTCCGGGCAGGTCGTCCCGGTGGTGTTCGTGCCGGCCGGCGAGGTGCTCACCGAGACCGCCCGCGGCCTGCTGCCGAAGACCGTCCCGCTGGCCGACGCCGCCGTCAACGCGGGCCGCTCCGCGCTGCTGGTGGAGGCCCTGACCAGGCGCCCCGAACTGCTCCTCGCCGCCACCGAGGACCGGCTGCACCAGGACTACCGCGCCTCCGCCATGCCGGACAGCGCCGCGCTGGTCGGCGCGCTGCGCGCGGAGGGCGTCCCCGCGGTCATCTCCGGGGCCGGCCCGACCGTGCTGGCGCTCACCGACGAGGCGGGCGTCGACAAGGTGCTCTCCTTCGCCGGGCACCACGGCCACGGCGGCGATCCGGCGTTCGCCGCGCACCGGCTCGAGGTCGACCGCACCGGGGCCACCGTGCTTCCGCTGGGCGTCTGAGCTGCCGGTTCGGCCCGGCGTGGAGCCGGGCCGTCCGGACACGATTGGCAAGCTCGAGGTCGGGGAATGTCTGAGGGGGTCGGTAGTGTTAACCTCATTGCTGCACCAGGTGCCCTCCGGGGCTAGGTGCGCCGCGTCCCGATCCCAGCGTTCCACTGCCGTGGAACCGCCGCGATGTCCGGGGCGACGATTCTCCGGGAGCCCACCGCAGCGCGTACGCAGCCTGCCTGCGCGACAAGCGGTCGCATCCCGAAGCCGTGACGGCACCTGACTCCCACCCGCGGTCTCCCACCTGGAGGCCAGGACGGGCGGAGCGCGGGCCACCGTCACGCGACGGGGGCCCGGGATTCGCAGGCAGCGTGGGCGCAACGCCCTCTGGGGAGGTCGACCCACGACCGGCCCACGCGCCACCTCAGCACCACCGTGCTTCACGCACCGCACCTCGCAGCTCTCCCTCGACGGGCTCCCGCCATTCGAGGGATCACCGCCTCGGACCGACGCAGTCGAGCGTTGGTCAGGACAGCACAACCGGTCGCCGAGCCAGACAGGCCGACGTCCGCTCCAGGGAAGGACCCTTAGTGAGCGACTCCACCGATCTGATGGGCGCGCGCCCGGACGCCGAAGCGTCGGACGCGACCGCCGCCCCCGCTGCCCCGGCCCGCCGCCGCCGCAGTGCCGCCGCGGGCCTGGACGGGATGGTCCTCGCCGAGCTGCAGAAGCTCGCCGCGGACCTGGGCATCACCGGTACCGGACGCATGCGCAAGAGCCAGCTGATCGAGACCATCAAGGAGAAGAGCGGCGGGGACCCGCTGCTCGCCGCCGGTGGCGCCCCGGCCGCCAAGCGCACCGCCGCCAAGGCGGACGCCGAGGCCCCGGCCGAGAAGCCGGCCCGCCGCACCAAGGCCGCCGCCGCTGCCGCGGCCCCGGCCGCCGAGCCGCAGGCCCAGATCGAGATCCCGGTCCAGGCCGCCGCCGAGACCGCCGCGCCGGCCCGTGCCGAGCGCACCCGCCGCCGCGCCACCTCGGCCGCCGGCGCCCCGACCGCGCCCGTCGCGGCCGCGGAGACCGTCGCCGAGGCCGCCACCGTCGCGGTGGCCGAGCCCAAGCAGGCCGACCGTCCGGCCGAGACCCGCGCCTTCGAAGGCCGCGAGGAGGGTCGCGAGACCCGTCGCGACCGCCGCGAGCGCCGTGACCGCCGGGACGGCGGCGAGCGCACGGAGCGCACCGAGCGCCAGGACGCCGGCGAGGCCCAGGCCGGGCAGGACGCCGACGGCCGCGAGTCGCGTCGCGACCGCCGCAACCGCCGCGAGCGCACCGACCGCCAGGGCCAGCAGGGCCAGCAGCAGGGCCAGGGCGACGGCCAGCAGCGCCGCGAGGGCGGCCAGGGCCAGCAGGCCCAGCAGCCGCAGGCCCAGCAGGGCGGCTACGACGACGACGAGTTCGGCGAGGGCCGTCGCGGCCGTCGGGGCCGTTACCGCGACCGTCGGGGCCGTCGTGGCCGCGAGGGCTTCGAGGCCGGTCCGGTCGAGACCCAGATCGGCGAGGACGACGTCCTGATCCCGGTCGCGGGCATCCTCGACATCCTGGACAACTACGCCTTCGTGCGCACCTCCGGCTACCTGCCGGGCCAGAACGACGTCTACGTCTCGCTCGCCCAGGTCCGCAAGAACGGCCTGCGCAAGGGTGACGCCATCACCGGTGCCGTGCGCCAGCCGCGCGAGGGCGAGCGCCGCGAGAAGTTCAACGCCATGGTGCGGCTGGACTCCGTCAACGGCATGGACCCGGAGACCGGCCGCGGCCGCCCCGAGTTCAACAAGCTCACCCCGCTGTACCCGCAGGAGCGGCTGCGCCTGGAGACCGACCCGGGCGTGCTGACCACCCGGATCATCGACCTGGTGTCGCCGATCGGCAAGGGCCAGCGCGGTCTGATCGTCGCGCCGCCGAAGACCGGCAAGACCATGGTGCTCCAGGCGGTCGCCAACGCGATCACCCACAACAACCCCGAGTGCCACCTGATGGTCGTCCTGGTCGACGAGCGTCCGGAAGAGGTCACCGACATGCAGCGGTCGGTCAAGGGCGAGGTCATCTCCTCGACCTTCGACCGCCCGGCCGAGGACCACACCACCGTCGCCGAGCTGGCCATCGAGCGCGCCAAGCGCCTGGTCGAGCTGGGCCACGACGTGGTCATCCTGCTGGACTCGATCACCCGCCTGGGCCGCGCCTACAACCTGGCGGCGCCGGCCTCCGGCCGCATCCTGTCCGGTGGTGTCGACTCGACCGCGCTGTACCCGCCGAAGAAGTTCTTCGGTGCCGCGCGCAACATCGAGAACGGCGGCTCGCTGACCATCCTGGCCACCGCGCTGGTCGAGACCGGCTCGCGGATGGACGAGGTGATCTTCGAGGAGTTCAAGGGCACCGGCAACATGGAGCTCAAGCTCGACCGGAAGCTCTCGGACAAGCGCATCTTCCCGGCCGTCGACGTGGACGCCTCCAGCACCCGCAAGGAGGAGATCCTGCTCGGCAGCGAGGAGCTGGCCATCGTCTGGAAGCTGCGCCGGGTGCTGCACGCGCTCGACTCGCAGCAGGCGATCGAGCTGCTCCTGGACAAGATGAAGCAGACCAAGAGCAACGCCGAGTTCCTGATGCAGATCGCCAAGACCACCCCCGGCTCGGGCGACTGACCGTAGTCGGACCGGCTGCACAGCACGGAACCCCGGATCGCGCGAGCGGTCCGGGGTTCCGTGCGTCCGTGGCCGCTTTGTTCCAGAGTTGGGACAGCTTGGGACTATTTGATCTTCTTGTCCGATTTACTCTGGACCGTATGGCCGAGCACAAGAGGGTCCCGAGTCGCCGCCGCAAGGTCCTGCGGTGGTCCGCCTGCGCGGTCGCCGCGCTCGTCGTCGCCGGCGGCGGCGCGGGGGCGTACGCGTACCTGAAGCTCAACGGCAACATCAAGAGCGTCGACATCGACTCCCGGCTCGGCGACGCCCGGCCCCCGGCCGCCACCGACGGCTCCTTCAACATCCTGGTGCTGGGCTCCGACTCGCGGGTCGGCGAGAACGGCGACCTGGCCGGCGGGGACACCGGCGACTCCGCCCGCTCCGACACCGCGATGGTGGTCCACGTCTACCAGGACCACTCCAGGGCCTCGGTCGTCTCGATCCCGCGCGACACCCTGGTCGACCGCCCGCAGTGCACCGACGGCGCCGGCAAGACCGTCCCGGCGGCCAAGCGCGCGATGTACAACAGCGCCTTCGAGGCGGGCGGCGCGGCCTGCGCCGTCAAGACCACCGAGCAGCTCACCGGGCTGCGGATGGACCACTACCTCCAGGTGGACTTCGCCGGCTTCGCCCGGGTCGTGGACGCGATAGGCGGGGCCACCGTGACCACCACGGTGGCCATCCACGACAAGGACAGCGGGCTCGACCTGCCGGCGGGCCAGCACCATCTGGACGGACAGCAGGCGCTGGCCTTCGTGCGCACCCGGCACGGCGTCGGCGACGGCAGCGACCTCGGCCGGATCGAGCTGCAGAAGCAGATGGTCAAGTCGCTGCTCCAGCAGGCCGGCGGGCTCGGGCTGTTCTCCAACCCGGTCAAGCTGTGGTCGATCGGCGACACCATGACCAAGAGCGTCACCACCGACTCCGCGCTCGGCTCGGTGAACTCCCTGGTCGGGCTCGTGCAGGAGCTCAAGGGGATCGGGCCGGACCAGCTGAGCATGGTCACCCTGCCGGTGGTGACCGCGCCCAGCGACCCCAACCGGGTGGTCGAGCAGCAGCCGCAGGCCGGGAGCCTCTGGGCGGCGCTCAGGGCGGACCAGCCCCTCCCGCAGGCGGTGGTCTCGGCCCAGCCGGAGAACCCCGCCCAGGCGGCCCCCACGGCCCCGACGACGGGCGCCGCCGGGCAGTCCGTGAAGCCGACCGTGAAGCCGTCCGTGAAGCCCACCGCGGCCCGCTGAGCCGTCGGCCCGACGTCCCCCGGAATAAGCCGCGGCGGGACCCGGTTTGGGAAGATGCGGCCGGTCCTGGCAGACTGGTCCGTCGGTCCCGGTTCACGTGCGGCATTCCCAGCCGCCGACCCGGTGCCCTCCCGAAAACTAGGAGAACCCCTTGAAGTCCAACGTTCACCCGGAGTACGTGGTCACCCGCGTGACCTGCACCTGCGGCGCCGAGTTCACCACCCGCTCGACCGAGACCAGTGGCGAGATCCGCGCCGAGGTCTGCTCGCAGTGCCACCCGTTCTACACCGGCAAGCAGAAGATCCTCGACACCGGTGGCCGCGTGGCCCGCTTCGAGGCCCGCTTCGGCAAGCAGCACAGCGCGAAGGCCTAGCGCTCCCTCGGCGCCGGTTCCCGGTGCCCCCTACTCGTTGTCGGGGGCGCAGGGGGCCGGCGCCGTTCGCGTCCCAGCGCGAACCGCGCAGCTCCGCCCCGTTCCGCACCCCCCCCGCACGTTCCGAGTCCCCGGGAAGAAGGCCACCCCATGTTCGAGGCAGTCGAAGAGCTCCTCGTCGAGCACGCCGACCTCGAGACGAGGCTGGCCGACCCGTCGGTCCACGCGGACCAGAACAACGCCCGCAAGCTGGCCAAGCGGTACGCCGAGCTGACCCCGATCACCCGGGTCTACCGGCAGTGGCGGCAGGCCGGCGAGGACATCGAGGCCGCGCGCGAACTCGCCGCCGAGGACCCGGAGTTCATCTCCGAGGTGAAGGACTCCGAGGCGCGCCGCGACGAGCTGACCGAGGAACTGCGGCTGCTGCTCGTCCCGCGCGACCCGAGCGACGACAAGGACGTCATCCTGGAGATCAAGGCGGGCGAGGGCGGCGAGGAGTCCGCGCTGTTCGCCGGCGACCTGCTCCGGATGTACCTGCGCTACGCCGAGCGGATCGGCTGGAAGACCGAGATCATCGACTCCAACGAGTCCGACCTCGGCGGCTACAAGGACGTCTCGGTGGCCGTGAAGACCAAGGGCAGCGCCGAGCCCGGCCAGGGCGTCTGGGCCCGGTTGAAGTACGAGGGCGGCGTGCACCGCGTGCAGCGCGTCCCCGCCACCGAGTCGCAGGGCCGCATCCACACCTCCGCGGCGGGCGTGCTGGTCACCCCCGAGGCGGAGGAGGTCGAGGTCGAGATCGTCGCCAACGACCTGCGGATCGACGTCTACCGCTCCTCCGGCCCGGGCGGCCAGTCGGTCAACACCACCGACTCGGCGGTCCGGATCACCCACCTGCCGACCGGTATCGTGGCGTCCTGCCAGAACGAGAAGAGCCAGCTGCAGAACAAGGAGCAGGCGATGCGCATCCTGCGTTCGCGGCTGCTGGCCGCCGCGCAGGAGGAGGCCGAGCGGGAGGCCTCGGACGCGCGTCGCAGCCAGGTCCGCACGGTGGACCGCTCCGAGCGGATCCGGACGTACAACTACCCGGAGAACCGCATCTCGGACCACCGCACGGGCTTCAAGGCGTACAACCTGGACCAGGTCCTGGACGGCGACCTGAACGCCGTGATCCAGTCCTGCGTCGACAAGGACGCGGCGGCCAAGCTCGCCGCGGCCCAAGAGAACTGAGACCGGCGCGCCCCAGCCCGACGCAAGACCGAAGCCGGAGCGCAGAAACATGAGGTCGTACGGATGAACCTGCTGCTCGCCGAGGTGGCCCAGGCCACCCAGCGGTTGGCCGCGGCCGGCGTGCCGTCGCCGCGCTTCGACGCGGAGGAACTTGCCGCCTACGTCCACAACGTCAAGCGCAGCCAGCTGCACACCGTGCAGGACGCCGACTTCGACGCCCGCTACTGGGAGGCGGTCTCGCGCCGCGAGGCCCGCGAGCCGCTGCAGCACATCACCGGGCGGGCGTTCTTCCGCTACCTCGAACTGGCGGTCGGCCCCGGGGTGTTCGTGCCCCGGCCGGAGACCGAGACGGTCGTCGAGTGGGCGATAGACGCGGTGCGCGACATGGACGTCGCCGAGCCGCTGGTGGTCGACCTGTGCTCCGGCTCGGGCGCCATCGCGCTCGCCCTGGCCCAGGAGCTGCCGCGCTCGACCGTGCACGCCTTCGAGCTGGACGCGGGGGCGCTGGAGTACACCCGGCGCAACATCGAGGCCAGCCCGGACCGGGCCAGGGTCACCCTGCACGCCGGTGACGCCACCAAGGCCTTCGAGGACGACCGCTCCTGGGACGGCCGCTTCGACCTGGTGATCTCCAACCCGCCGTACATCCCGCTCACCGAGTGGGAGTACGTCGCGCCGGAGGCCCGCGACCACGACCCGCAGATGTCCCTGTTCTCCGGCGAGGACGGCCTGGACACCATCCGCGGCATCGAGCGGGTGGCCGCCCGGCTGCTCCGCCCGGGCGGCGCGGTGGTGATCGAGCACGCCGACCAGCAGGGCGGCCAGGTGCCGTGGATCTTCAACGAGGAGCGCGGTTGGACGGACACGGCCGACCACCGCGACCTGAACAACCGGCCCCGCTTCACGACCGCCCGGAGGGTCGGGTCGTGAACATCGAGCACCGTACGACCGCCCGGAGGGTCGGGTCGTGAACATCGAGCACCGTACGACGGCCCGGAGGGTCGGGTCGTGAACATCGAGCACCGCACGACGGCCCGGAGGGTCGGGTCGTGAACATCGAGCACCGCACGACCGCCCGCAGGGTCGGGTCGTGAACATCGAGCACCGTACGACCGGCCGCGGGGCCGGGTCGTGAACACCGCCGTGAACGTCATGAGCCTTTCCGGAAGGGGACCGCACCGATGAGCCGCCGCTACGACTGTGCCGACGCCGGGGACCGCGCCACCGGCCTGCGCGAGGCCGCATCGGCCATCCGCCGCGGCGAACTCGTCGTGCTGCCCACCGACACCCTGTACGGGGTCGGTGCGGACGCCTTCTCCCCGGAGGCCGTCGGCGAGCTGCTGGCCGCCAAGGGCCGCGGCCGCAACATGCCCTCGCCCGTCCTGGTCGGCTCGCCGACCACCCTGCACGGCCTGGTCACCGACTTCTCCGAGCAGGCCTGGGAGCTGGTCGACGCGTTCTGGCCCGGCGGGCTCACCCTGGTCGCCAAGCACCAGCCCTCGCTGCGCTGGGACCTCGGCGAGACCCGCGGCACCGTCGCGGTCCGGATGCCGCTGCACCCGGTCGCCATCGAGCTGCTGAACAGCACCGGCCCGCTCGCCGTCTCCAGCGCCAACAAGACCGGCGGCCCGTCCCCGGCGACCTGTGACGAGGCGCAGGCCCAGCTGGGCGACGCGATCTCGGTCTACCTGGACGGCGGCACCGCCGACCACGCCACCGCCTCGTCCATCGTCGACGTCACCGGCAAGGTGCCCGTGCTCCTGCGGGCCGGGGCGATCAGCATCGAGCAGCTGAGGGAGGTCGTCCCCGACCTGGAGGCCGGAAGTTGACACCCACCGCCTCGCTCCATGACGGGCCCGGCATAGCGCCGTACCTGAGCGTGGGTCCCAGGCCGCTGGACCACTTCCGGATCCTGTTCGTCTGTACGGGGAACATCTGCCGCTCGCCGATCGCCGAGCGGCTCACCCGGCGTGAGCTGGACACCCGGCTCAGCCCCCGGGTGGCCGGGCGGATCCTGGTGGAGAGCGCCGGCACCTGGGGCCACGTGGGCGCGCCGATGGAGGACCACGCGGCGACCGTGCTCGACGAGTACGGCGCCGACAGCGGGGGCTTCACCGGCCGGGAACTGCTGGACGAGCACGTGGTCGAGGCCGACCTGGTGCTGACCGCGACCCTGGACCACCGCGCCCAGGTGATCTCGATGGGCCACGAGGCGGGCCTGCGCACCTTCACGATGAAGGAGTTCACCCGGCTGGTCCGGACGATCGACCCGGGCACCCTGCCCGACCCGCGCCGCGGCGCCGACGTCACCGAGCGGGCCCGCGCCCTGGTGCGGGCCGCCGCCGCGCTGCGCGGCTGGCTGCTGGCCGCGACCCCGGAGTCCGACGAGGTGGACGACCCGTACGGCGCTCCGATCGGCATGTTCCGCAACTGCGGCGAGGAGATATTCCACGCGGTCGACCCGGTGGTCACCGCGCTGACGGGCGTGCCCGCGCCGCGCTGACGCCTGCCCGCGCCGCGCTGACGGCCGAACGGCCCCTTCTCGGCGGGCCGGACGGGGGCGACCGTCCTACGCTGGGGGCACCGTCCCTGCCGCGCCCGGGAGCCCTGCCATGACCGTCACCGATGCCGCGACCGGCCCGACCGCGACGACGGGGCGCCCGTGGGCGTCCGAGGCGCTGCACCGGGCGGATCCGCAGATCGCCGACCTGCTGGCCGCCGAGTCCGAGCGGCGCGCCGAAACGATCCAGCTGCTGGCGGGGGAGAACCTGACCACGCCCGCCGTGCTGGCGGCGCTGACCGGGCCGCTGATCGACAAGTACGCCGAGGGCTACCCCGGCCGCCGGCACCACACCGGCTGCGCGCTGGCGGACGCCGCGGAGCTGCTGGCGATCGACCGGGCGCGCGAGTTGTTCGCCGCGCCGCACGCCAACGTCCAGCCCCGGTCGGCGACTTCGGCGATGCTCGCGGCCTACGCGGCGCTGCTGCGGCCCGGTGACGGGGTGCTGGCGATGTCGCTGGAGCACGGCGGCCACCTCAGCTGCGGCTCGCGGGCCAACTTCTCCGGCCGCTGGTTCGAGTTCACCGGCTACGGCGTGCGCGAGGACGACGGCCTGATCGACCTGGACCAGGTGCGCGAGCTGGCCCGGCGGCACCGCCCGAAGGCCGTGGTGGCGGGCTCGATCTCCTACCCCCGGCACCCGGACTGGGCGGCCTTCCGGGAGATCGCCGACGAGGTGGACGCCTATCTGATCGCCTCCGTCGCGCAGACCACCGGCCTGATCGCGGCCGGTGTGGCGCCCTCCCCGGTGCCGTACGCGGACGTCACGGTGGCCGCCACCCACAAGCTGCTGCGCGGCCCGCGCGGCGGTCTGCTGCTGTCCACCGCGGAGCTGGCCGAGCGGATCGACCGGGCGGTGTTCCCGTTCAGCCAGGGCGGCGCGGCGATGAACGAGGTGGCCGGCAAGGCGGTGGCCCTCGCGGAGGCCGGGACGCCCGCCTACCGGGCGTACGCGCAGCGGACCGTGTCCGGGGCGCAGGCGCTCGCCAGGGGGCTCGCAGAGGCCGGAATGCGCCCTCTGACGGGCGGTACCGACACCCACCTGGTGACCGCCGACGTCAGCCCGCTCGGCGTGACCGGTGCGGAGGCCGAACGACGCTGCGCGGCGGCCGGGTTGCTGCTCGGCAAGTGCGCGCTGCCGTACGACCCGGCGCCGCCCGCCGACGCCTCCGGGATCAGGCTGGGCACGGGCACCGTGACCAGCCAGGGGATGGGGGAGGCGGAGCTGGCCGGGATCGCCGCACTGATCGGCCGGCTGCTCGCCGGGGAGCCCCCCGGGCCGGTCGCGGCGCAGGTCCGGGAGCTGGCGGCGGCCTTCGCGGGGCGGGCCTGAGGCCCGGGCGTCCGCGGGGATTCGGATCTCCTACCCGGGAGAGCGAACCGCGATGCACGTCCCGGGCGTCCGACTCAATAAGGTGTGTGCCGTGGCGACGCACCTCGAACCCCGGGAAGGCAGGGGAGTACCTTCGGTACCTCCCCGTTCGACAGTGATGCAGGAGGCCAGTGGTGCGTGAGTATCTGCTGGTGCTGTTCTGCACCGCCGCCGTCACCTACCTGCTGACCGGCCCGGTCCGGAAGTTCGCCATCGCGGCGGGCGCGATGCCCCCGGTCCGCGCCCGCGACGTGCACCGCGAGCCCACTCCCCGGCTCGGCGGCATCGCGATGTTCGGCGGACTGTGCGCGGGCATCCTGGTCGCCTCCCAGCTGGACAACCTGAGCAAGGTGTTCAACGGGGGCAGTGACATCCGCGCGCTGTTGTCCGGCGCCGGGATCATGTTCCTGCTCGGGGTGCTGGACGACAAGTGGGGCGTGGACGCCCTGGTCAAGCTGGGCGGCCAGATGATCGCCGCCGGCGTGATGGTCTGGCAGGGCGTCACGGTGATCAGCCTCCCGGTGCCCGGCGTCGGTTCGGTCGCGGTGAGCCCGACCCAGGGCATGGTCATCTCGGTCACCCTGGTCGTCGTCATGGTCAACGCGGTGAACTTCATCGACGGACTGGACGGCCTGGCGGGCGGCATGGTCTGCATCGCCGCGATGGCCTTCTTCCTGTACAGCTACCGGCTCTGGTACGGCTACACGATCTCCGACGCGGCCCCCGCCGTGCTGTTCAGCGTGCTGCTGATCGGCATGTGCCTGGGCTTCCTGGCGCACAACATGCACCCCGCGCGGATCTTCATGGGCGACTCCGGCTCGATGATGCTCGGCCTGATGCTGGCCGTCGCGGCGATCTCGATCACCGGCCGGGTCGACCCGGACCTGATCAACAGCGAGACCGGCTCGCAGACCGCCACCGTGCACACCCTGGTGCCGATCTACATCCCGCTGCTGCTGCCGCTGACGGTCATCGCGCTGCCGCTGGCCGACCTACTGCTCGCGGTGGTGCGCCGCACCTGGGCCGGCCAGTCCCCGTTCGCCGCCGACAAGCGCCACCTGCACCACCGGCTGCTCCAGGTCGGGCACTCGCACAGCCGGGCCGTGCTGATCATGTACTTCTGGGCCGCGCTGATCGCCTTCGGCACGGTCGCCTTCTCGGTGACCAACACCGGCCGCACGGTGGTGCTGACCCTCGCCGGGCTCTGCCTGGTCGGCCTGGTGGTCCTGCTGACGCCGCGGTTCCGGCCGCGGGCGCCCCGGGCGGTGCAGTCCTTCGTCCCGCCGCGGTACCGGCGGCGCTCGCCGTCCGCCCCGATGGCCGAACTGTCGGCGAAGGACAAGCAACTTCTGGGTGAAGCCAGCCGGGGGTCCACCGCGTCCACCGACCACCACAAGGCCACCGGCCGCCGGTGACAGCGAAGTTGACGATCCGCCAGGTGGGCTCACCCGTACGGCGGATTCGTTGCGCCGTCGGTGTGACAGGAGCCACACATTCATGGTAAAGCTCTCATCAAATAGTTTGTGATACCGTTCACGAGTACCGAGAACACGCCGAAAGACCTGACAGGTGGAGGACTTCCGTCCCTGGTCGGTCTCCCTCGACGGATCCGCCGCTCACCGCGGGCGGTCCGGCGGCGGCCACTCGGTCCGGTGTCACCCCGCCACCATCTGTGCCCGTCCCCCGCCACATCGACATGCCGCCGGAGCTGCCGACATGCCGTCCACCGACGCCCAGATCCTCCGGGGCGCCGCGATTCCCACTGCGGTCGCCGGGATCATCGCCATGGCGATCTCCTTCGCCGTCGCCGGTGGGAAGGGCCTGCTCGGCGCTTTCTTCGGCGCCCTCCTGGTGCTGGCCTTCTTCAGCTCCGGCCAGTTCGCGCTCGAGCGGCTGACCAGGTCGAACCCGCAGATCATGATGGCCGCGGCGCTGATGGTGTACACCACCCAGATCCTGCTGGTCGGCATCGTGCTCGCGGTGTTCAAGGACACCGAGCTCTTCAACCGGCAGACCTTCGCCTTCACGTTGATCGGCTGCGTGCTGGTCTTCACCGGCTTCCAGGTGCGCGGCGCACTCAAGGCCAAGATGTTCTACGTCGACCCCCACGCCTCGGAAAGCAAGGGTGACAAGCCCTCCGACAAGGGTCGTCAACAGTGACGAGGCCCAGCTGTCCCCCCAACGAGGGGGGCGGTGTTTATGCCGCACTGACGGGCTGCTATCGTCCGTCGCAACAACGGAGTACGGGAAGAGGCCAGGTCTGTCCGGACATTGGACGGATCGCCCCCCGGACCCGCGCAGTCTTCGATGATCCCGTGGTCGCGCAGCGCGCCGTCGCGCGGGGTCGGCGAGAAACCCATCAAGTTCCAGTGCCGCTCCGTGGTCGCAGGCCACGCCGACACACCGAGGTTGCCGTAACCATGCGTCACGACGAAGGAGTCCGTGGTGAGTGCTGAACTCACGTCCTCGCTCGCCTCAGGCAGTTGCCACTTCGGGGACGCTGGCTGCGGCTTCCCGGCCCCGGGCCTGAACGAGTTCCAGTTCAAGCCGATCTTCTCGGTCGGCGGCGTCGACTTCAACAAGCCGATGCTGCTGTCGATCATCGTCGCGCTCCTGATCGTCGTGTTCTTCTGGGCCGCCTTCGCCAAGCCGCGCCTGGTCCCCGGCAAGCTGCAGCTGGTCGCCGAGATCGGTTACGACTTCGTCAAGCGCTCGATCGCGCTGGAGACGATCGGCAAGCGGGGCGAGAAGTACGTCCCGATGCTGGTCTCGATGTTCTTCTTCATCTGGTTGATGAACATCATGTCGATCATCCCGTTCGCCCAGTTCCCGGTGACGGCGGCGATCGCGTTCCCGGCCGGTCTGGCCGCGGTCGTGTGGATCACCTACATGACGCTGACCTTCAAGACCCACGGGTTCGTCGGCGGCATGAAGAACCTCTGCTGGCCGTCGGGCATCCCGGGCTGGGTCATGTTCATCCTGGTCCCGATCGAGTTCTTCTCGAACATCTTCGTGCGCCCCTTCACCCTGGCGGTCCGAGCCTTCGCGAACATGTTCGCCGGCCACCTGCTGGTCGTGATGTTCTCCGTCGCCTCCTGGTACCTGCTCAGCCCGACCCTGGGCGCGCTGTACGGCTCGGCCTCCTTCGTGGTCGCCGTCGGCCTCACCGCCTTCGAGCTGCTGGTCCAGTTCCTGCAGGCCTACATCTTCGTGATGCTGGCCAGCAGCTACATCGCCGGTGCCCTGGAAGAGGCGCACTGAGCCACGCAGCTCCGGCTGCCACCCCTCCCGAACGCCCGGTGGCCAACCACCACCGGTCCACCACCCCGCAAAGGACAAGCTGAAATGCAGAACCTCGCTGAGGTCTACGGTTCCGTCGCCTCCCTCGGTTACGGCCTCGCCGCGATCGGCCCCGGCATCGGTGTTGGTCTCATCTTCGGTAACGGTGTCCAGGCCATGGCCCGTCAGCCCGAGGCTGTCGGTCTGATCCGCACCAACATGTTCATCGGCTTCGCGCTGACCGAGGCGCTCGCCCTCATCGGCATCGTCATGCCGTTCGTCTTCGGCGCCGGCAAGTAATTCCCACGCCGTAGACCCTTTCGAGGAAGGTCCAGATATGAGTTTCGCGGCACAGCTCGCGGAGGAGGGGGAGAAGATGAACCCCCTGCTTCCCGCGTGGCCCGAGATCATCATCGGCCTGCTCTGCTTCTTCATCGTCTTCGGTCTGCTCGGCAAGAAGCTCCTCCCCAGCATCGAGAAGGTGCTGTCGGAGCGCCGGGACGCCATCGAAGGCGGCATGGAGCGCGCCGAGGCCGCCCAGGCGGAGGCCCAGGCCCTGCTTGAGCAGTACCGCGCCGAGCTCGCCGAGGCGCGCCACGAGGCTGCCCGCATCGTCGAGCAGGCTCGCGAGCAGGGCGCCGCCCAGCTCGCCGAGATGCGCGAGGAGGGCCAGCGTCAGCGCGAGGCCATCGTCGCCGCCGGCCACGCCCAGATCGAGGCCGACAAGAAGCAGGCGACTGCCGCCCTGCGTCAGGACGTGGGTTCGCTGGCCACCCAGCTGGCTTCCCGCATCGTCGGCGAGTCCCTCGAGGACAACGCCCGGCAGAGCGGCGTGATCGACCGCTTCCTGAACGAGCTCGAGGCCAAGGCCGCCGTGGCTCAGGGTGCGGCCAAGTGATCGGCGCCAGCCGCGAGGCGCTTGCCGCCGGCCGGCAGAACCTGGACAGCCTGACCGACTCCACCTCGGTGGACGCGGCCAAGCTCGCCGAGGAACTCACCGCCGTCACGGCCGTGCTGGACCGCGAGGTGTCGCTGCGCCGCGTGCTGACCGACCCGTCCCGGTCGGGGCAGGACAAGGCCCAGCTGGTCACCTCGCTGCTGACCGGTCAGGTCTCCGGCGAGACCGTCGACCTGGTCTCCGGCCTGGTCCGATCCCGCTGGTCGGGTGCGCGTGACCTGGTGGACGCGGTCGAGGAGCTCGCCGCCTACGCCGAGGTCATCGCCGCGGACAAGGCCGGCGCCCTGGACGACGTCGAGGACGAGCTGTTCCGCTTCGGCCGGGTGGTCAGCGGCTCGCACGAGCTGCGCGCCGCGCTCACCGAGCCGAAGGCCGGCACCGGCGCGAAGGCCGGGCTGATCAACAAGCTGCTCGGCGGCCGCGCCAACGCCGGCACCGTCCGGCTGGTCACCGCCCTCGTCAACGCGCCGCGCGGCCGTAGCCTGGAGCAGGGCCTCGAGTCCTACTCGAAGCTCGCCGCCGCGCGCCGCGGCCGCATGGTGGCCCTGGTCACCAGCGCGGTGCCGCTGTCGGACACCCAGAAGGAGCGCCTCACCGGTGCTCTGGGCCGGATGTACGGCCGCCAGGTCCACCTGAACATCGACGTCGACCCCGAGGTCGTCGGCGGTGTGCGGGTGCAGATCGGCGACGAGATCATCGACGG
Organism: Kitasatospora sp. NPDC098652; assembly: GCF_044760155.1. Taxonomy (NCBI): domain Bacteria; kingdom Bacillati; phylum Actinomycetota; class Actinomycetes; order Kitasatosporales; family Streptomycetaceae; genus Kitasatospora; species Kitasatospora sp. NPDC098652. The sequence continues at coordinate 245,056 of NZ_JBIWAQ010000004.1, read as the reverse complement.
CACCGTGTCGAGCCGCCTCGAAGGCGCTCGTCAGTCGCTCGAAGGCTGAGCAGCACCGAGCAGCACCGAGCAGCCCATCCGACCCTCGGTCGGGAAACCGGCTCCCCATGGAGTCGGCAAAACGTACGGCCGGTTCATACGACCCGGCCGAGAGTCGAGTACTTGCGGCCGGCCCTCAACGGCGGGCCGAGGATCGCAAACTAGGAGAGCAGGGAAGCCTGATGGCGGAGCTTACGATCCGTCCGGAGGAGATCCGGGACGCGCTGGCCGACTTTGTCCAGTCGTACCAGCCGGACGCCGCTTCTGTGGAAGAGGTCGGCACGGTCACTGACGCGGCGGACGGCATCGCGCATGTCGAGGGCCTGCCCTCGGTCATGGCGAACGAGCTGCTGAAGTTCGAGGACGGCACGCTCGGCCTCGCGCTGAACCTCGACACCCGCGAGATCGGTGTCGTCGTCCTCGGTGAGTTCGGCGGTATCGAAGAGGGCCAGACCGTGCGCCGCACCGGCGAGGTCCTCTCGGTTCCGGTCGGCGACGGCTACCTCGGCCGCGTCGTGGACCCGCTGGGCAACCCGATCGACGGCCTCGGCGAGATCGCCGCCACCGGCCGTCGCGCCCTTGAGCTGCAGGCCCCCGGCGTCATGGCCCGCAAGTCGGTCAAGCAGCCGCTGCAGACCGGTATCAAGGCCATCGACGCGATGACCCCGATCGGCCGTGGCCAGCGTCAGCTGATCATCGGTGACCGCCAGACCGGCAAGACCGCGGTGGCCGTCGACACGATCATCAACCAGCGCGACAACTGGCGCTCGGGCGACCCGGAGAAGCAGGTCCGCTGCATCTACGTCGCCGTGGGCCAGAAGGGCTCCACCATCGCGTCCGTCCGCGGCGCCCTGGAGGAGGCCGGCGCGCTGGAGTACACCACCATCGTGGCCGCTCCCGCGTCCGACCCGGCCGGTTTCAAGTACCTGGCCCCGTACACCGGTTCGGCCATCGGCCAGGAGTGGATGTACGACGGCAAGCACGTCCTGATCATCTTCGACGACCTGTCGAAGCAGGCCGAGGCCTACCGTTCCGTCTCCCTGCTGCTGCGCCGCCCGCCGGGCCGCGAGGCCTACCCGGGTGACGTCTTCTACCTGCACTCCCGCCTGCTGGAGCGCTGCGCGAAGCTGAACGACGCCCTGGGCGGCGGCTCGATGACCGGTCTGCCGATCATCGAGACCAAGGCCAACGACGTCTCGGCGTACATCCCGACCAACGTCATCTCCATCACCGACGGCCAGTGCTTCTTGGAGTCCGACCTGTTCAACGCCGGCATCCGCCCGGCCGTGAACGTCGGTATCTCGGTCTCCCGCGTCGGTGGCTCCGCCCAGATCAAGGCCATGCGCTCGGTCGCCGGCCGTCTGCGCCTGGACCTCGCCCAGTACCGTGAGCTGGAGGCCTTCGCCGGCTTCGGCTCCGACCTGGACGCGGCCTCCAAGGCCCAGCTGGAGCGCGGTGCGCGCATGGTCGAGCTGCTCAAGCAGGGCCAGTACCAGCCGTTCCCGGTCGAGGAGCAGGTCGTCTCCATCTGGGCCGGTACCACCGGCAAGCTGGACGACGTCCCGGTCGCCGAGATCCGTCGCTTCGAGCGCGAGTTCCTGGACCACGTCCGCCTGCAGCACAAGGACCTGCTCGCCGGCATCGTCGAGACCGGTCTGCTGGCCGACGGCACCGTCGACGCCCTGACCGGCGCGATCGAGGCCTTCAAGCAGGGTTACCAGACCGCCGACGGCAAGCTGCTCTCCGAGCAGGCCTGAGTCCGGTAGCGAGGGAAAGGACGTAACGACCCATGGGAGCACAGCTTCGGGTCTACAAGCGCCGGATCCGCTCTGTCACCGCGACGAAGAAGATCACCAAGGCGATGGAGATGATCTCCGCGGCGCGCATCGGCAAGGCGCAGCGCGCGGTGGCGGCCTCCGCTCCGTACGCCGACGAGCTCACCCGGGCGGTGACGGCGGTGGCCACCCGGTCCAACGCCAAGCACCCGCTCACCACCGAGAACCCGAACGCCACCCGCGCGGCGGTCCTGCTGATCACGGCGGACCGCGGCCTGGCCGGCGGTTACTCGTCCAACGCCATCAAGGCCTCGCTGACGCTCTCCGAGCGCCTGCGCGGCGAGGGCAAGGACGTCGTGACCTACGTCGTCGGTCGGAAGGGTCTGTCGTACTACACCTTCCGCAACCTGGCGGTGGGGAACTCGTGGACGGGCTTCTCGGACAAGCCGACCTACGGCGACGCGAAGATGGTGGCGGCCGAGCTGATCGAGGCCTTCACGGCCGAGACCGGCGGCGTGGACGAACTCCACGTGGTCTCGACCGAGTTCGTGTCCATGCTGACGCAGGACGCGGTCGCGGCGCGGCTGCTGCCGCTCAAGCTGGACGAGGTCCAGCTCAGCGACCAGTCGCCGGCCAAGTCGGAGATCTTCCCGCTGTACGACTTCGAACCGTCGGCGGAGGGCGTGCTCGACGCGCTGCTGCCGCGGTACGTCGAGAGCCGGATCTACAACGCGCTGCTGCAGTCGGCCGCTTCCGAGCACGCCGCCCGCCGCCGCGCGATGAAGAGCGCGACGGACAATGCCGGCGAGCTCATCAAGTCGCTCACGCGGCTTGCCAACTCGGCCCGTCAGGCCGAGATCACCCAGGAAATCAGCGAGATCGTCGGCGGCGCCAACGCCCTCGCCGACGCTAGCCGCGGGAGCGAATGAGAATGACCACCACTGTTGAGCCGACCACGGCGACGGGCCGCGTCGCGCGGGTCATCGGCCCGGTCGTCGACGTGGAGTTCCCCGTCGACGCGATTCCGGAGATGTACAACGCCCTGCACGTCGAGGTGGACAACCCCGACGGCACGGGCAGGAAGACCCTCACCCTCGAGGTCGCCCAGCACCTCGGCGACGGCCTGGTCCGCGGCATCTCGATGCAGCCGACCGACGGCCTGGTCCGCGGTTCGCAGGTCACCGACACCGGTGCCGCGATCTCCGTGCCGGTCGGCCAGATCACCAAGGGCAAGGTGTTCAACGCCCTCGGTGACGTGCTGAACGTCGACAAGGCGGAGTTCGACAAGCAGGTCGAGGTCCGCTGGCCGATCCACCGCAAGGCGCCGGACTTCAAGGACCTCGAGTCCAAGACCGAGATGTTCGAGACCGGCATCAAGGTCATCGACCTGCTCACCCCGTACGTCACGGGTGGCAAGATCGGTCTGTTCGGTGGTGCCGGTGTCGGCAAGACCGTTCTGATCCAGGAGATGATCTACCGCGTCGCCGAGAACTTCGGTGGTGTGTCGGTGTTCGCCGGCGTCGGCGAGCGCACCCGTGAGGGCAACGACCTCATCGACGAGATGGTCGACTCGGGCGTTCTGGACAAGACCGCGCTGGTCTTCGGCCAGATGGACGAGCCGCCGGGCACCCGTCTGCGCGTCGCGCTCTCCGCGCTGACCATGGCGGAGTACTTCCGTGACGTCGAGAAGCAGGACGTGCTCCTCTTCATCGACAACATCTTCCGGTTCACCCAGGCCGGTTCCGAGGTGTCGACCCTGCTCGGCCGCATGCCCTCCGCGGTGGGCTACCAGCCGAACCTGGCCGACGAGATGGGCCTCCTCCAGGAGCGCATCACCTCGACCCGCGGTCACTCGATCACCTCGATGCAGGCGATCTACGTCCCCGCGGACGACCTGACCGACCCGGCCCCGGCCACCACCTTCGCCCACCTGGACGCGACCACCGTTCTGTCGCGCCCGATCTCGGAGAAGGGCATCTACCCGGCCGTCGACCCGCTGGACTCCACGTCCCGCATCCTCGACCCGCGGTACATCGCGCAGAACCACTACGACACGGCCATCCGCGTCAAGGGGATCCTGCAGAAGTACAAGGACCTCCAGGACATCATCGCCATCCTCGGTATGGACGAGCTGTCCGAAGAGGACAAGATCACGGTGCACCGCGCCCGTCGCATCGAGCGCTTCCTCTCGCAGAACACCTACGTGGCGAAGCAGTTCACCGGTGTCGAGGGCTCGACCGTGCCGCTGTCGGAGACCATCGAGGCCTTCAACTCGATCGCCGACGGCAAGTACGACTCCGTTCCGGAGCAGGCCTTCTTCATGTGCGGTGGCATCGAGGACCTCGAGAAGAACGCCGCCGAGCTGGCGAAGAAGTAGTCGCGGCCGGTAGCAGCTGAGTGACCGTGAGGGGTGGCCCCCGAGCCTGGGGACCACCCCTCGCGGCACATCGGCTGTGATTCCGGTCAAATCCGTGCCGCCGGTTTCATGCCGGGGGCGCGGGGCCGTTATTCTTACCGAAACTCCCGAGTAATCGGGGGTTGCATGAGCCTAGGAGCCCACGTTGGCTGAGCTGCACGTCGAGCTGGTCGCAGCCGACCGCAAGGTGTGGTCCGGTGCGGCCACCATCGTCGTCGCCCGTACGGCCTCCGGTGACACCGGCATCATGCCGGGCCACACCCCGGTGCTGAGCGTGCTGGAGACCGGTCCGGTCACCATCCGCACGGTGGACGGCGGCACCGTCATCGCCGCGGTGCACGGCGGCTTCATCTCCTTCGCCGACAACAAGCTGTCTCTGCTCGCGGAGATCGCCGAGCTGGCGGACGAGATCGATGTCGCGCGTGCCGAGCGCGCGCTGGAGGCGGCCAAGTCCGACCTGGACGCGCACGCCGAGCGTCGCGCCGAGGTCCGGCTGTTCGCGGCGCGCGGCCTCAAGGCCCACGCCTGAGTGTGCCGGACCCCGACTTCGCGGGGTCGACCGACGGTCCCGGGGACGCCTGAGCGTGACCCCGGGACTGTCGTCGTAGTTGGTAGGTCAGCGCGGTCGTCCGGGACGGCCGCAAACGGGGAACGCGGGTAGCGAGGAGGTAGGTGAGCATGGTCCTCGCGCTTGTGGTGTGTGCGGCGGTCGTGGCGCTGGGAGTGATCGGCCTGATGGCCTTCGCCGTACGCCGCCGCCTGATCCAGCGGGTCGGCGGCACGTTCGACTGCAGCTACCGGCTCAAAATGCCCGCCGACGCCTCGACGCAGCCCGACCTCGACGAGAACGGCAAACCCACCTCAGCCCCGGTCCCCCCGACCGACGGCAAGGGGTGGGTTTTCGGTATCGGGCGGTACAGCGGCGACTCGATCGAGTGGTTCCGGGTCTTCTCGTACGCCCCGCGCCCGCGCAAGGTCCTGCCCCGCCGGGAGATCGAGGTCCTGGGCCGGCGCTACCCGGAGGGCCAGGAGGAGCTGGCGCTGCTCTCCGGCTCGGTGGTGCTGCGCTGCCTGCACAACGGGGCGCCGCTGGAGCTGGCGATGAGCGAGGACGCGCTCACCGGCTTCCTGGCCTGGCTGGAGGCGGCCCCGCCCGGGCAAAGGGTCAACGTCGCCTGACCTCCCCGGCTAGGCTGGCCGCATGGTCAATCTGACGCGCATCTACACCCGTACCGGGGACGACGGCAGCACCGCGCTCGGCGACATGAGCCGGACCACCAAGACCGACCCGCGGCTGATGGCGTACGCCGACGCCAACGAGGCGAACGCGGCGATCGGGGTGGCCCTCGCGGTCGGCGCACTGCCCGAGGACGTCGCGGCCGTGCTCGTCAGGGTCCAGAACGACCTGTTCGACGTCGGCGCCGACCTCTCCACGCCCGTGGTCGAGGACCCGAAGTACCCGCCGCTGCGGGTGCTCCAGTCCTACGTGGACCGGCTGGAGGGGGACTGCGACCACTACCTGGAGCAGGTGGAGAAGCTGCGCAGCTTCATCCTCCCCGGCGGCACGCCCGGCGCGGCCCACCTGCACCTGGCCTGCACGGTGGTGCGGCGGGCCGAGCGCTCGACCTGGGCGGCGATCGACGCGTACGGGGACTCCGTCAACCCGCTGACCGCGAAGTACCTGAACCGGCTGTCCGACCTGCTGTTCATCCTGGCCCGGGTGGCCAACAAGGAGCGCGGCGACGTGCTCTGGGTGCCGGGGGAGAACCGCTAGGAGGCGTCCTGGGACACCTTCTCCGGGGCGGGTTGCTCGACCACCCGGCCGTCCACCACGGTGACGCCCGCCGGCGGCTCCTTGGGCCAGCGCGAGAAGCAGCCGGCCACGACCACGTTGACCACGGCCGCGATGCCCAGCCTCCAGTACCACTGGGCGAAGGTGCCGAAGTGGGCGGAGCCGGCCGACAGCGGGACGAGCAGGCTGATCAGCGCCAGGGTGATCACGGCGGAGACGACCGTCCGCTTGGCGATCTGCCACTCGTACGCCGTCCGCTCCGGGCCGTACTTGGGGGAGGGCAGCGGCTTGGGGCCGCCGGCGAAGCGGTGCAGGAAGTGCCGGTCGGCCCAGGCGACCAGCGAGGGGCCGTAGCCGACCGAGAAGCCGGCGTAGCTCGCGGCCAGGGCGTGCATCCAGCTCGCCTGCGCGCCGCCGCGCAGGTTCAGCACGGTGAGGGCGTACAGGGCGAGGTCCACCACCGGCAGGCCGATCAGCAGCACGGTGCTGGCGCGGCGCCACCGCAGCAGGTAGCGGGCGGAGAGGGCGAGGCCGAGCACGATCCACCAGGAGATCTCGGCCGCGACGATGAGGGTGACGATCACTTCTGCTCCCGGTCGTTTTCGGCGGTGCCCCCAGCCTCGTGCGCGGGCGCGGTGTTGTCGTCGTCGCCCGGTGCCGTCCCGGCCTGCACCTTTCGATGTAGTGGGCTCCTCCGCGGATCGGAGCCGGGCGGGCGGCCGGGGATGGTGAGATGGGGGCGTGCTCGTACCGTCCCTCCCCCCGCGGCAACTGGACCGGCTGATCGCCCTGTGCGGGGTGCTCGGCGGTGCGGTGCTGATCGTCTTCAAGGTGTACGACCGAGCGGACCGGGTGCCGCTGTGGGCCGTGGTGGCGCCGCTGCTGGTGACGGCGGGGCTGGAGCTGGTCCGGCGCACCCGGCCGGTGCTGGCGGTGTCGCTGGGCGGGCTGGCCTTCGCGGGGAGCATCTTCGCCGGCAGCCTGCTGGCGACGACGATCATGTACACCGACCTGCTGTACGCGGCGGTGCTCTACGGCACCAGCCGGATGTCGCGGGTGCTGCACCTGAGCGGCGGCGCGACCGTGCTGGTGCTGTCCAGCCTGGCCTGGTACGTGGCCGGGACCTCGGCCGGGCTGCTGATCGTGGTGGTCAGCTCGCTGGTGTTCCTGGCGCCGGTGTGGACCGGGGACCTGGTGCGCAAGCACCGGGAGCAGGCGGAGAACGAGCGGCTACGGGCCGAACAGACCGCGCTGCTCTCGGAGATGGACCGGCGCGAGGCGGTCGTCGCCGAACGGTCCCGGATGGCACGGGAGTTGCACGACGTGGTGGCCAACCACCTGTCGGCGATCGCGATCCACGCCACCGGCGCGCAGTCGGCAGCCCGGCGGCGGAGCCTGCCCGAGGGCGATCCGCTGGTCGAGGTGCTGGCGGTGATCCGGGAGAACAGCGTCCAGGGATTGGCCGAAATGCGTCGCATGATCGGACTGCTTCGGGACAGCGGCGGGGGAGAGGCCGACGAGTCGTACGCGGCCCCCGACCTCGCCGCGGTGGACGCCCTGCTGGAGAAGGCCCGGGCCGCCGGGCAGGGCGTCGGACTGGACTTCGAGCTGACCGAGGACGGCGAGCGCGGTGACCTCCCGGTGCCGGTCGGGCTGGCCGCCTACCGGATCGTGCAGGAGTCGCTGACCAACGCGCTCAAGCACGCCGGGCCCGGACTGGTCGCGCTGCGGCTGGAGTTCGGCCCGGACGCGCTGCGGATCGCGGTCGACAGCCCGTTCCGCGGCGAACCGGGCCGTGAACTGCCCGGCGCCCGGGCCGGGCTGGTGGGGATGTCGGAGCGGGCCGCGCTGCTGGGCGGCAGCTTCGAGGCCGGGCCGCGGGACGGGTACTGGAGGGTGCGCGCGGAGTTGCCGCGCCGCCGGGAGAGCGAGGGACGGGCATGACGATCCGGGTACTGGTGGCCGAGGACCAGGCGGCGGTGCGGGCGGCGCTGGTGATGATCCTGCGGGCGGAGCCCGGGTTCGAGGTGGTCGGGCAGGCCGCCGACGGGCAGGAGGGCGTCCGGCTGGCCCTGGAACTGCGGCCCGACGTGGTGCTGATGGACGTCCAGATGCCCCGGCTGGACGGCGTCTCGGCGACCCGTCAGGTGGTGGAGGCCGGGGCGGCCCAGGTGCTGGTGCTGACCACCTTCGACCTGGACGAGTACGTCTACGGCGCGCTGCGGGCCGGCGCGGCCGGCTTCCTGCTCAAGGACCTGGAGGCGGACACCCTGGTCGAGGGCATCCGCACGGTGGCGCGCGGGGACGGCATGCTGGCGCCCTCGGTGACCAGGCGGCTGATCGGCGCCTTCGCCCGGCCCGGGCGCCCGGTCGGACCGGAGGCCCGGACGGCGGTGGCGGGCCTGACCGGGCGGGAGCGGGAGGTGCTGGCCTGCGTCGGGGCGGGGATGTCCAACGGGGAGATCGCGCGCCGGCTGGAGATGGCGGAGGCGACCACCAAGACCCACGTCAGCCGGATCCTGGCGAAGCTCGGGCTGCGCAGCCGGGTGCAGGCGGCGATCCTCGCCCAGGACCTCGGTCTGACCATCTGACGACCATCCTGGTCGGGTGACCAGGTCGGTTGCAGATCACACTCCCGATTGCTATGGCACGGACGGTCTGGGCACTAGAGTCCCCGCCAGAGCAAAGCGGCTGCCGGTGGGTGATCCCTGCCCTGAGCCGCCTTCAGGGCCCGCCCGCAGGGCGGCGACGGCATCGGGAGACCCAGCCATGAGCAATGCGTCCAGCAAGCAGATCGCCGTGATCGGTGCCGGCCTGATGGGTGCCGGTATCGCCCAGGTGTCCGCGCAGGCCGGTCACCCGGTGGTGCTGCGGGACGTGACCGAGGAGGCGCTGCAGCGGGGCCTGGCCGGCATCCGCGCCTCGTACGAGAAGTTCGTCTCCAAGGGCAAGTTGAGCGCCGAGGACGCCGAGGCCGCGCTGGGCCGGATCACCACCACCACCGACCTGGGCGCCGTCGCCGAGGCCGACATCGTGGTCGAGGCCGTGTTCGAGAACCTGGACGTCAAGGAGGGCGTGTTCCGCGAGCTGGACAAGCTCGCCAAGGACGGCGCCGTCCTCGCCTCCAACACCTCCGCCATCCCGATCACCCGGATCGCGGCCGTCACCCAGCGGCCGGAGTCGGTCGTCGGCGTCCACTTCTTCTCGCCGGTCCCGATGATGAAGCTGGTCGAGCTGGTCCGCGGCTACAAGACCAGCGACGCGACGCTGGCCGCCGCCCGCGCCTACGCCGAGGGCGTCGGCAAGGACGTCGTGGTGGTCAACCGGGACGTGGCGGGCTTCATCACCACCCGCCTGATCACCGCGCTGGTCGTCGAGGCCGCCAAGCTGTACGAGTCGGGCGTGGCCACCGCCGAGGACATCGACACCGCCTGCCGCCTCGGCTTCGGCCACGCGATGGGCCCGCTGCAGACCGCCGACCTGACCGGCGTCGACATCCTGCTGCACGCCGCCCACAACATCTACACCGAGACCAAGGACGAGAAGTTCGCCGCCCCGGAGATCATGGCCCGCATGGTCACCGCCGGTGACCTCGGCCGCAAGAGCGGCCGGGGCTTCTACCCGTACGAGGGCAAGTGAGCCCGCGGGGCTGAACGCCCTGGTGGGCCGTGCGATCGGGGCATCGTACGGCCCGCCGTACCGGGGCGGGTGAGTTTCCTCACGCCGGGTGCCGCAGACGGGTGATTTGGGCGGTAATCGAGCGTAGGTGTGGAGAGTTCCTGCGTATATTCCCTCGGACGAGTGAAGTTGCTTCAGATCAGGGCGGAAAACAGCAACCTGCGGCGCTGCTCCACCGTCAGATGAGGGAACCCGGCACTCCGACCGGGGCCGGGCGCGAGCCGAGCCGACGCAGGCGTTCCGCCCGGGCCGTCCCACTCCGATCCAGCGGCCGTCCCGCCTCCCGGTCCGTGCCGGCCGGGGCCGGACCCGCCCCGCACCAGGCCACCCAGGCGAAGGAGGAGAGCATGCGCATCACCGGCGACCACACGGCGCTGGCCATCGAAGGCCGCCTCGACGTGCGCACCGCCGCCGACGCGCGGGCAAGGCTGCACCAGGCCGTGGACGGCGGCCTCGGCGACCTCGTGCTCGACCTCGGCCGGCTGGAGTTCTGGGACGCCACCGGCCTCGGCGTGATCATGGGCACCCACCGGCGGGCCGGCCGGATCGGCCGCCGGCTCGTGCTGCGGGCCGTCCCCGCTCAGCTCCAGCGGCTGCTGGTGGCCACCAAGTTGCACCGCATCCTCACCGTCGACGGCGGGATCCCCGAGGTCCAGGCCTCCTGACGCCCGTTCCGGGGGCGTACGGAGCGGCTCGCGGAACGTTCCGTACGCCTGTTCACGCGCCCTCGGGCCGCCCGCCGCGACCGGGCCGGGCCCGACCGGCCCCGCCGGCCTTCACCTTCCCCGCACCGGACCGCACTGCACGGCCGGGCCCGGATGTGCAAGAGTCTGCCCGTCAGACGACGGCCGCCCGGGGCCGGCTGCCCACAGCCCGCCCGCGGCCGCGACCGAGACGTGTGCCGGCCGGCGCGGGGCGCCGGCGGCCGAACACGATGCGGAGCAGAACGTGGCACAGCCATCCGGGGAGTTCCGGCAGGAGGCCGCCCGCACCCGCGGCGGCGAACTGGTCTCCGGCGCCCTGCTGGTCGGCGTCGGCGCCCCGGACGGCTCCGAGGCCCGGCCCTGTCCGGAGGAGTGGCGGCCCCGCCCGCGCCGGATCGAACGCAGCGAGCCCGCCCGCGGCCCGGTCGGCGGCGTCGGCCGGGCGGTCGGCCCGCTCGCCCTCGGCGCCGGCCCCACCGACCTGCCGCTGCTCGACCGCGAGGCCGACATCGCCGAACTCCTCGGCCTGCTCGCCGAGGGCCGCTCGATACGCCTGGTCGGCCAGGCCGGCTCGGGCCGCAGCACCCTGCTGTCGGCCGTCGCCGAGGCCGCCGCCGACCTCGCCCCCGGCGGCGTCGTCCAGCTCTGCGGCCACCGCCGCACCGCCGCCGACCTGCTCCAGGACCTCTTCGCGGCCACCCACCACGCCCCCGGCTACCGCCCCGACCCGGCCCGGCTGGCCGCCCACCTCGCCGGGGTCGCCGCGGTCGTCGTGATCGACGAGGCCGAGCCCGCCGGCGACGAGCTGGAGCAGCTGCTCGCCGCCGCCCCCGGCTGCGCCTTCCTGATCTCGGTCGCCCCCGGCTGCCCGCCGCTGCCCGCCGACTCCCGGCTGCGCGACCACCTCGTCCCCGGCCTCTCCCGGCCCGCCTGCCTGGCCCTCACCGCCCGGCTCGCCGGACGGCCGCTGGACGCCGCCGAGAAGGCCTGGGCGGTCGACCTCTGGTTCGAGTCCGAGGGGCTGCCGCTGCGCTTCGTCCAGGCCGCCGCGCTGCTGCGGCAGCGGGACGTCGCGGTGGACGCGCTGGTCGCCGCCGAGGAGGACCGGCTGGACGTCTTCGGCGCGGTCGACGAGCCCGCCCACGACCCCGACCCGGCGATCCGGGAGAACGCGCTGCGGCGCACCGTGCCGCTGCCCTCGGTCGCCGAGACCGCCTCGCCCGCCGTCCGGCTCGCCGAGGGGCTCGGCGAGTCCGCGCAGGCCGTGCTGCGGCTGGCCGTCGCGCTCGGCGGCGAATGCCCCACCGCGCCGCACCTGCCCGCGCTGATCGACGTCGGCCAGGGCGAGAGCGCGCTGGCCGAACTCGCCGACGCCGGGCTCGCGGTGTCCATCGGCGGGCACCACCGGCTGACCGCCGGGGCGCTCGAACTGCTCGCCCCGCACTGGCCGGCCCGCGGCTGCGTGGACGGCGCCGCCCAGCACTTCGCCTGGTGGGTCGGGCACAGCTCGGTGTCGCTGGCGCAGATCGCCGCCGAGGCCGAGGTCCTGATCGGCGTGCTGCTCGCGGACCGTACGGCCGGGCGGCACGAGGCGGTCGTCCGACTGGCCAGGGCGGCCGCCCCCGCCCTGGCGCTGGCGCTGCGCTGGGGCGCCTGGGAGCGGGTCCTCCAGCTCGGCCTGGAGGCGGCCCGGCGGACCGGATCGACGGTCGACCAGGCCTGGTTCCACCACGAGGCGGGCGTGCTCGCGATCTGCCTCCAGCAGCCCTCCCGGGCGATCGCCGAACTGGAGACCGCCCTAACCCTGCGGGCCACCGCGGGGGAGCCGCGCGGGGTCGCCGCCGCGGGCCGGATGCTCGACCTGCTGCGTGCCGACGGCCGTCAGCTGCCGGCCGCCGCGACCGCCGCGGCGGCGTCGGGCCGCGGGCCGGTGATCCGGAAGATCGCCGCCCGGGTGCCGGCCGGCCTCAAGGCCAGGGCCGGGCGGCGGCGCAAGGTGGTGGTGGCCTCCGCGGCCCTGCTCACCTTCGGGGTGCTCGGTACGGCGGTGGCGATGAGCCTCACCGGGCCCGAGGAGCACAAGGCGAAGGACCCGCACGGTCAGCTGGACCAGGTCGGCGACACCGGCAACGCGCCGATGCCGGTGCCCTCCGCCGACGCCTCCCCGGGCACGGCCGGGGCGGGCGGCACCGAGCCGGGCGGCCCGGCGACGGGGGCCGGTGCGGAGCCCTCGGCCAGCGGGAGCGCCTCGCACTCGCCGAGCGCCACACCGTCGAAGCGGTCGAGCTCCTCGCCGGGGGCCACCGGCTCGGCGGCCCCGCAGCAGTCGCAGCAGCCCGCCCCGGAGCAGCCGCAGCCGTCGGAGCAGCCGCCGGGGCCGAAGCCCGGCGGGTCGGGCGGGGGCGGCAACGGCGGGGGAGGCGGCGGTCAGACCGGTGGCGGCACCGGTGGCGGGACCGGCAACTCGCCGTCGCCGAGCCCGTCCGCGACGACGGCCAAGCCGAGCCCGACGTCGACCGCGTCCCCCAGTCCGACCGGTCAGCCCAGCCCGACGTCGAGCACGTCGGGCTGACCGGTCAGAACAGCTTGAGCTTGTCGTCGTCGATGCCGCGCAGCTCGTCGTAGTCCAGCACCACGCAGCCGATGCCCCGGTCGGTGGCCAGGACGCGGGCCTGGGGCTTGATCTCCTGCGCGGCGAAGACGCCCTTGACCGGGGCCAACAGCGGGTCCCGGTTGAGGAGTTCGAGGTAGCGGGTGAGCTGCTCGACGCCGTCGATCTCGCCACGGCGCTTGATCTCCACGGCCACCGTGGCGCCGTCGGAGTCGCGGCAGAGGATGTCGACCGGGCCGATCGCGGTCGGGTACTCGCGGCGGATCAGCGACCAGCCGGTGCCGAGCACCTCCATCCGGTCCGCGAGCAGCTCCTGGAGGTGCGCCTCGACGCCGTCCTTGATCAGGCCCGGGTCCACCCCGAGTTCGTGGGAGGAGTCGTGCAGCACCTCCTCCAGCGTGATGATGAGCTTCTCGCCGGCCTTGTTCTCCACCGTCCAGACCCCGTCGGCCTCCTTGAGGACGCACGGCGGGGACATCCAGTTGAGCGGCTTGTAGGCGCGGTCGTCGGCGTGGATGCTGACGCTGCCGTCGGCCTTGACCAGGATCAGCCTGGTGGCGGAGGGCAGATGGGCGGAGAGCCGACCGGCATAGTCGACTGAGCAGCGGGCAATTACGAGACGCACGGTCGACCACGCTAGCCCACCGGGGCCAGTTGATGCGATTCCGAGACGACCGGGTGAAGAAAGCGCGAACCCCGCGAACATGGAGGTTCGGCGGACCCGACGCCGCTCGCCGCGCTCTGGCGTACGCCCCCTGGGGTCGCTACGGTGTGTGACGCTACGGATGCGGGGTCGCTGTCAACGGGGATGGAGACTTCAGATGAACGATCCGACGGGATCAGGCCAATCTGGTGCACCACGGCGTATTTCCGGAGCAATCCGTAGGAACGACCGGCCTGCTCCGCCGTTGACTGCCACGCTGTTCTGACGCGGTCGGTGTTCAGGACGTCACGTCCCGTGGCGCCGCCGCCTTCGCAACAGGTGCCGGAAACCCCCGTTCGACGGTGTTCCGGACACCGCCTGCGATTTCGCCCACCCTCCCTGTGAGCTTGGACTACGCACGACCACCCGGGCGCCGCGCGGGTGGACCGCGAGAGGAGAATCCATGTCGCTCGACGTCTCACCGGCCCTGCTGGAAAAGGCCGAGCGGGGCGAGGTCGACGAGCGGGAATTCGTCGACTGCGTCCGCGTCTCGCTGCCGTACGCCTGGGACCTGATCAGCTCGCTGGTCGCGCAGGCCAAGGTCGACGGTACCGACTTCGCCGACAACCAGGTGCCGCCGCCCAGCGAGCAGGCCCGCGGCCAGCTGCTGCGCGCCCTGGCCAGCGATGCCATCCGGGGCGCCCTGCAGCGCCACTTCGGCGTCCGGCTGGCCTTCCAGAACTGTCACCGGGTGGCGGTGTTCGTGCCGTCGGAGGCCAACGAGGCGCGGTACGACCGCTTCACCTCCGTCCGGGAGCAGCTGCTCAACCAGTCCGAGGAGCTGCGGGACTGCTGATCCGGCCGGAGCCGGCCGTCCCGTCCCCCGGTGCGGGGGGAGGGGCGGCGGTCCGGGCCCGGAGGGTCAGCCCAGCTGCGGCAGTACCTCGGAGCCGAGCCGGGCGATGTTGTGCAGGGTTGCCTCGCGGTCGCCGCTGCCCTCCGCGAGCAGGGCGAAGCGGCGGATCCCGGTGCGCTCGGCGGTGGCCAGCAGCCGGTCGGCGCACTGCTTGGGCGTGCCCACCGCGTGCAGGTCGCAGAGCAGTTCGGTGTACTGGTGCGGGTCGCGCATCTTGCGTTCGCGGCCGTCCACGGTGCGGTGGGCGCCGAGCCCGTACTCGAACCAGCCGGGCATCGCGTTCAGCAGGGTGGCCCGGGCCGCCGAGGTGCGGTCGTCCACCTGGGCCACGCCCGCCGCGACGTGCTGGCGGGTCACCCGGCGCAGCTGCTCCTCGCCCCGCCCGGCGGCCAGCCAGGCGGCGCGGTAGAGCTCCAGCATCCGCATCTTGTCGTCGTCGCCGGAGTGCATGCCGAGCAGCATCGGCAGGCCGCGCTCGGCGGCCAGCCGCACCCCGCCCGGGGAGGTGCAGGCGACCACCACCGGCGGGCCGGCCAGCGGCCGTCCGGTGCGGTCTCGTTCCTCGGCGAGGCCGTCGGCGTCCTGGCGCTGGCGGGGGAAGCGCACCGGGCCGGAGGGCTCGTCCAGGCCGAGCCAGCTGCCCAGGCCCGGTCGGCGCACCGACTCGGTGGCCCGCGGCACCACCGCGACCTCGGGGAAGGAGAACTGCGGTCCGTCCGCGCCGACCCGGGAGCCGCGCAGCCAGCGCAGCAGCAGGTCCAGCCGCTCCGGGAAGCCGGTCTCGAAGGCGTCCACCCCGCTGCCGAACACGTCCAGGTCGATCCACGGCCCGCCGCGGCCCACCCCGAGCGTGAAGCGCCCGCCGGAGGTGAGGTGCAGCAGCGCGGCCTGCTCGCCGAGTGCCACCGGGTGGCTGGTGGAGAGCACGCTGACGGCGGTGCCGATGCCGATCCGGCGGGTGCGGCCGAGCAGCAGCGCGGCGAGCGTCGCGGCATCGGGGCAGACTCCGTACGGGACGAAGTGGTGCTCGGCCAGCCAGACGCTGTCCAGGCCCGCGCGTTCCGCCTCGACGGTGGCCCGGACGGTGCGCTCCAGCACCTCGCCGTGGCTCTGCCCGGGGAACTGCGCGGACAGCAGGAACGCGCCGACCCGTACCGGGGCGGTGTCCGGCGGCAGTGCGGCGGTGCGCTGGGCGGCGGTCAGCGGTTCGCCGGTGACGGCCAGCGGCGGTACGGAGGTGAGCGCCGGGCCCGGGGCGGGCGGGCGCACGCCGACGGGTCGGCGGGTCTCGGCGCGCGGGCTGGTCTTGGTCATCCTGGGGGCCTCCTCGGGTGCACGCAGGGTCTGCGGGCCCCGCCTGTCCACTCGTGGGTATCCGATGTCATGTGCCAATGGCACGCGGAACCCCCGATTTCCCCGATGATCGGGTGGATCTCGGCAAAAACCCCGGACGGGTCGGCCGAAGCCGTGATAGAGGCCGATAAAAGGGTTTGACACCCTTAGGCTGGAGCGACTTCGAGCCCCCGGAAGAGAGGCAGACCGCCGTGCCCCGCCGCAACCGGATCAAGAGCGCCGCCGACCGCGAGAACGCCGAGCCGGCCGCCGCCCCGCTCGGCGGTTCGCTGCGCCGCACCGAGAACTACCAGGGCGACGACTGGGTGGTGCAGACGGTCGCCGGGACCTCGGGGCGGTTCTACCGCTGCCCGGGCTGCGACCAGGAGATCCCGCCCGGGGTGGGCCACGTGGTGGCCTGGCCGATGCACGGCGGCGGGGTGGACGACCGGCGGCACTGGCACCGGGCGTGCTGGGGCGCGCGGGAGCGCCGGGCCTCCAACCTGCTGCGGGGCCGCGGCGCTCCGCGCTACTGAGTCCGCCGCGCCGTCACGCGTCCCGGTTCTTGAGCACCAGCGCGCCGCCGACCAGCGCGGCCGCGGTCCAGGCGAGGCAGATCGTGAAGCCCGCCCACGGCCCGTACGGCTGGCCGTTCTGCTCGTAGACCAGCAGCATCCGCGAGCCGGCGTAGTCGGGGAAGTAGTGGGCCAGGGTCTTGACCTTCGGCACCGCCGAGAGGATCGGCGAGAGCAGGAAGAAGAACGGCACCAGCACGCCCAGGGCGAGGGTCTGGTTGTGCAGCATGGCGGTGACGCCGGCCGAGAACAGGCAGAGCATCGTCAGGTAGAGCGCGGCGCCGAGCACCGCGCGCAGCACGTTCGGCTCGCCCAGGGTGGTGGAGTGCGAGCCGAGCAGCGCCTGGCCGACGAAGAAGGTGACGAAGGCGGTCACCAGCGAGACCGCCAGGGCCAGCCCGCCGAGCACCAGCGCCTTCCCGGCCAGCAGGGTGCCGCGCTGGGGGACGGCGGCCAGGGTGACCCGGATCATGCCGCTGCTGTACTCGTTGCCGATCGCCAGCACCCCGAAGACGATGATGGCCAGCTCGCCGAGCATGATGCCGGAGAAGGCCGTGCCGGTGGCGTCGAACGGGGTCACCTCGTGGCGTCTGAACTCGGTGAAGTTGTTGTTGGTGAGCAGGGACAGCAGCGCGCCGATGCCGACG
This sequence comes from Kitasatospora sp. NPDC098652, assembly GCF_044760155.1. Classification (NCBI taxonomy): domain Bacteria; kingdom Bacillati; phylum Actinomycetota; class Actinomycetes; order Kitasatosporales; family Streptomycetaceae; genus Kitasatospora; species Kitasatospora sp. NPDC098652. The sequence goes on along the minus strand of NZ_JBIWAQ010000004.1, from coordinate 227,928 downwards.
GTGACCACGAAGGCCAGTGCGAGGGTCCAGACGGTGGAGCGGACGCTGCGGATCTTCGTCCACTCGGAGCGCAGGATCGCCGGGAAGGACGTCATCTCAGTTCTCCTCCTGCCGCGCCGCCGCGGCCGGCCGGGCGCCGTCCGCCTTCCAGCCCGCGCCCCACTCGCCGGGTGCGCCGGCGGCGTCCCGGCCGGGGCCGTCGCCCGCGTGGTACTCCACCGAGTCCGCCGTCATCTGCATGAACGCCTCCTCCAACGAGGCCTGCTGGGGGCTGAGTTCGTGCAGCACCACGCCGTGCGCGGCGACCAGTTCGCCGAGCCGGGCGATGTCGCCGTCGACCACCTCGTACGAGCCGTCGGGGCCCGGTTCGTACCGCAGGCCGGCGCTGGCCAGCACGTCGAGCAGGCGCTCGGGCTGCGGGGTGCGCAGCCGGACGGCGGAGCGGGAGTTGCGCCGGATGAACTCCGGCATCGCCAGGTCGGCGAGCAGCCGGCCCTTGCCGATGACCACCAGGTGGTCGGCGGTGACGGCCATCTCGCTCATCAGGTGGGAGGAGACGAAGACGGTCCGACCCTCGCCGGCCAGGCGCTTCATCAGGTTGCGGATCCAGAGGATGCCCTCCGGGTCGAGGCCGTTGACCGGCTCGTCGAACATGACGATCTCCGGGTCGCCGAGCAGGGCGGAGGCGATGCCCAGGCGCTGGCCCATGCCGAGCGAGAAGCCGCGGGCGCGCTTGCGGGCGACCGGGGTGAGGCCGACCAGGGCGAGCACCTCGTCCACCCGTCCGACCGGGATCCGGTTGCTCTGGGCGAGCCAGAGCAGGTGGTCGCGGGCGGTGCGGCCGGGGTGGACGGCCTTGGCCTCCAGCAGGGCGCCGATGTACTTGAGCGGCTCGCTGAGCTGCCCGTAGCGCTTGCCGTCGATGGTGACCCGGCCGCTGGTGGGGCGGTCCAGGTCGAGGATCATGCGCATGGTGGTGGACTTGCCCGCGCCGTTGGGCCCGAGGAAGCCGGTGACCACTCCCTGGGGGACCGAGAAGCTGAGCCGGTCCACCGCGAGCGTCTTGCCGTAACGTTTCGTCAGGTCGTGCAACTCGATCATTGGCGCTCCCTTGCTCTCTGGCAGGCTAGGACAAAGCGGATATCGCGGCCCGCTGAGTGGGCCCGTCGGGCGCGCCGCAATACGGTGGCTGCATGAGCCAGCTCCCCTCCGCAGTGTCCGTCCGCGAGAGCGGTACCGGAACACCCCTCGTGCTGCTGCACGCCTTCCCGTTGAACGCCTCGATGTGGTCCGCCCAGCTGGACGCGCTGCCCGGACTGACCGGGGACGAGGTCCGGGTGCTCGCCCCCGACCAGCGGGGCTTCGGCGGGACCGAGCTGGGCACCGACGAACCCTCGCTGGACCTCGTCGCCGACGACCTGGCGCTGCTGCTGGACGCGGCCGGGATCGACCGCGCGGTGGTCGGCGGACTCTCCATGGGCGGCTACGTGGCGCTCGCCTTCGCCCGCCGCCACCCGGACCGGCTGTCCGGCCTGCTGCTGGCCAACACCCGCGCCACCGCGGACCGGGACGCCGTGCGGGCCAACCGGGAGCGGATCGCCGCCGCCGTGACCGCCCGGGGCAGCGTCCAGCTGCTGCTGGACGAGCAGGTCGCGGCCGGGCAGCTCGGGCCCGACTCCCAGCACCTGGTGGAGCGGGTGCAGGCGATGGTGGCCGCCGCGCCGCCCGCCTCCGTCGCGTGGGCCCAGCGGGCCATGGCGGCCCGTCCGGACTCCCTGGAGGTGCTGGCCGGGCTCCGGGTGCCGGTGGCGTTCCTCGCGGGCGCCCAGGACGCCCTGGTGGCGCCCGAGGAGGCCGAACTGATGCACCGGGCCCGCCCGGACGCCGAGCTGACCGTCGTCCCCGGCGTGGGCCACCTGAGCGCCCTGGAGTCCCCGGGCGCGTTCGACGCCGCCGTCCGCCGGCTGCTCGCCCGGGTGGCCGCCGGATGAGCCCGGACGCGGCGGGCTGGGACTTCTCCGCGCTGGAGGTCACCGGCCGGATGCCGGTGACCAACCGCGGCGAGGGGCTGGTGGAGCTGACCCTGGAGCCGCTGGGCGAGGACTACTGGATGCGCCCCGGCGAGACCTTCATCGTCACCTCGTACGGCGACTACGGCTCCGGGCACCCCTTCGAGGTGCAGTACTGGCCCGACTCGGTGTCGGTCTGGTGCACCTCCTGGTACGGCACCGTGTCGGACGACGAGGGGAACCAGCTCAGCAGCGGGCACCAGCGGCCCGACGGGGCGTACCCCCGGTAATTGCCCCCGAGGTGATGACGGGCGGACGCACGACAGGCCCTCACCCGGGCGGGTGAGGGCCTGTCGGACGACCGCGTCAGCGGCTGCGTCAGCGCGACTGCTGGGCGGGCACGCCCATGGTGTCGTCGTTCGGCAGCGAGGCGGCGGCCACGGCCGCGCCGGTCAGCGTCGCCAGCATCTCGCGGACGTTGGTCAGCTGGGCGTTGATGCTGTCGCGACGGTTGGTCAGCGCCGCCAGCTCGCGCTCGGACTCGCTGCGGATGCGGTCCGCCTTGGCGTTGGCGTCCGCCACGATGTCCTCGGACTGGCGCTGGGCCGTCTCGACGGTCTGGCGGGCCCGGCGCTCGGCGTCGGTGCGCAGCTTCTCGGCCTCCAGGCGCAGCTGCTCGGCCCGGTGCTCGATCTCGGCCAGGCGCTTCTCGGCCTTGGCCTGACGGGCGGCCAGGTCGCGCTCGGACTGCTCGCGGCGCTTGGCCAGGTTCGTCTCGAACTCCAGGGCGGCCTGGGCGGCCTTGGTGCGGGTCTCCTCGAAGAGGGCGTCCGCCTCCTCGCGCTTGTTCTGGGCGTCCTTGTTGGCCTCGGCGCGCAGCTGGGCGGAGTCGCTCTTCGCCTTGTCGACGATCCGCAGCCCCTCGTCCTCCGCCTTGGCCTTGCGGTCCTTGGCGTAGTTCTCGGCCTCGGTGCGGACCTGCTGGGCGGCGGCCTCGGCCAGCTCGCGGTGCTGCTCGGAGGCGCGGTGCGCCTCGTCGCGCAGGTCCTTGGCCTCCTCCTCGGCGAGCCGCAGGATCTTCTCGACCCGGGCGCCGAGGCCGGCGTAGGAGGGCTCCTGCTCGGCGACCGCCGCCTGGGCGGTCTGGGTTTCGAGGTGGAGCTCCTCGATGCGCTTCTCCAGTGCGCTGATCCGGGTCAGGGCACTGTCACGGTCGGCCACCAGCTTGGTGATCCGCTCGTCGACCTGGGCGCGCTCGTACCCACGGCGTACCAGGTCGAAGCCGTGAGGGGAGTGACTGTCGCTCATGGGACTCTGGGCTTCCTGTCGTCAAACCGCTGAGGTGGTTGAGGGAATCCTGACACGGTACCGGAGTGTCGACGGCGAAATGCCGTTGTCTCACGGACAATGACCGCCAATGTCCGCTCAATCGGGTGGTGCGTTCTTGGAACGATTGCCACCCGACCGGGGGGAGCCAACTCCGGCACCGGCCTTGGCGCCCCCGTCCTTCTTGGTGTTGCTTCCCCCGTTGACCTGGGCGACCGGTGTCGGTGCCTCGAACGCCTCCAGCGCCGAGAGCACGTCCTGGACCCTGGAGATCTCGGTGTTGATGTCCTTGCGGCGGCGCACCAGTTCGTCCAGCTCGCGCCGGCCCTCCTCGGTGACCCGCTCGGCCTCGGCCTTCGCCTCGGCGATCAGTCGCTCGGCCTCCGCCTTCGCCAGCTCGATCTGCTCGTCCGCGGTGCGGTCGGCGTCGCGCAGCCGCTTCTCCGCCTCGGCGGCCGCGCCGTCGAGGCGCTCCTCGGCCTCCGCCTCGGCCGCGCGCAGCTTGGCCTCGGACTTCGCGATCAGCGACTCGGCCCGCTCGGTGGAGTTGGCGAGCTTGGTCTCCGCCTCCTTGAGCAGCCCCTCGGCCTTGCGGACGGCGGACAGCCGGACCTTGCTGGCCTCCGCGGACGCCTCCGAGGTGAGCTCGGACGCCCGCTCCTCGGCGGCCGCGACCAGGGCGGCGGCACGGTCCTCGGCCTCGGCGACGGTGGCCACCGCCTGCTCCTCGGCCTCGGTGAGCTGTTCCTGGGCGGCCGTCACCAGCGCGTCCACCCGCTCGCCGGCCGACTTCATGGCCGCCGCGTTCTCCTTGCGGGCCCGCTCGTGCAGCGCCTCCACCTCGGCGTCGGTGCGCTCGCGCAGCTCCTCGGCGCGCTCGCGGATCGCGGTGGCGTCCCGGCGGGCCTCGGCGAGCAGCGTGTCGGCGTCGGCGCGGCCCTTCTCGACCTCGGCCTGACCGGCCGCCTCGCCGGCCGCGACCAGCCGGTCGGCCTCCTTGCGGGCGGCGGCGACCATCGCGTCCGCCTGCTCCTCGGCGGCGGCGGTGGTGGCCAGCGCGGTGGTCTGGGCGTCCTCGCCGAGCGACTCGGCGTCGGCGAAGGCCTTCTCCAGCACGGACTTGGCGCGGTCCCGGGTGGCCTTGTCGAACTGCTCGGCGGCCTCCCGGGTCTGCGCGTCGTAGGCGTCGGCGCGGGCGTGGGTGGCGGCGTCGTACTCGTCGGCCAGGGTGCGGGTGGCCAGTGCGTACTCCTCGGCCTCGGCGCGCAGCCCGGCGGCCAGCTCCTCGGCCTCGGCGATCGTCCGCCGGGCCTGGGCGTCGGCGTCGGCGACCGTACGGGCGGCCTGCGCCTCGGCGTCCGCGCGCAGCTGCTCGGCGGCCTCCTGGGCGGCCCGCAGCTCGGCCTCGGCCTCGGCGCGCAGCTGCTCGTCGTAGGCCTGGGCCTCGGCCCGCTGCCGGCCGAGCTCGGCCTCGACGGCCTCGCGCTCGGCGGTGAGCTCCAGCTCGGTCTGCTCGCGCAGGGCGGTGGTCTCGGCCTCGGTCCGGGCGCGCAGCTCGGCCGTCTCGCGGTCGGCCAGCTCGCGCTGTTCGGCCGTCTCGCGGTCGGCGAGCTCGCGCACCTCGGCGGCGTACCGGTCGGCGGCCTCGCGCTGCTCGGTGGTCTCCCGCTCGGCGAGCTCGCGCAGCTCGGTGGCGTCCTGCTCGGCCCGCTCGCGGGTGTCCGCGGCCTCCTGCTCGGCGGTGGCCCGCAGCGCGGCGATCTGCTCGGCGGCGGCCTCGTGCAGGCCGGCCACCGACTGGCGGACCTCGGCGGCCTCGTCCTCGGCGGCGGAGACCAGCTCGGCCCCCTCGGCCCGGGCGGCGGCCACCACGTCCTGGCCGTCGGCACGCGCCTGCTCCAGCTCGGCGGCGGCCTCGGCGCGGATGGCGTCGGCGGTGGCGCGGGCCTCGGACAGCTCCCGGCCGGCCTCGGCCCGGACCGTCTCGGCCTGCTCCTCGGCCAGCGCCAGCTCGGCGGCGGCCTTCTCGCGGGTGGCCTTGGCGTCCTGGGCGGCCTCGGCCCGGCGCTGCTCGGCGGCGGCGTCGGCCTGGGCCAGCAGCTCGTCGGCCTCGGCGCGGTGGTCGGCGGCGTACTGCTCGACCTCGGTGCGCAGTTCGGCGGCGTGCTGTTCGGCTTCGGTGCGGACGCGGTCGGCGTAGGCCTCGGCGCTCTCGCGCTGCTGGGTGGTCTCCTGCTGGGCGAGGGCGCGCAGTTCGGCCGCGGCCCGTTCGGCCTCGGCGCGCTGCTCGGCGGCGTACTGCTCCGCCTCGGCGCGGTGGTCGACGGCGTACTGCTCGACCTCGGTGCGCAGTTCGGCGGCGTGCTGTTCGGCTTCGGTGCGGACGCGGTCGGCGTAGGCCTCGGCGCTCTCGCGCTGCT
>NZ_JBIWAQ010000004.1:92240-222075 GCF_044760155.1 Kitasatospora sp. NPDC098652 | reverse complement strand
CTGGGTGGTCTCCTGCTGGGCGAGGGCGCGCAGCTCGGTCGCGGCCCGTTCGGCCTCGGCGCGGTGTTCGGCGGCGTACCGCTCCGCCTCGGCGCGCTGCTCGGCCGTCTCGCGGTCGGCGCTCTCGCGCTGCTCGGCGGCGTACCGGTCGGCGGCCGCGCGGACCTCGGTGCTCTCCCGGGCGGTGCGCTCGGTCAGCTCGGCGGCGCCCTGCTCGGCCTGCTCACGGGCGGCCCGGGCGGCGGCCAGCTGCTCGGCGGTCTCCTCGCGCTCGCGCTGCAGCCCGGCGGCGGCCTCCTCGCGCTCGCGCCGGCTCTCCTCGCGCAGCGCGTTCGCGGTGGTCTCGGCCTCGGCCCTGGTGCGGGCGGCCTCGGTGTCGGCCTCGGTGCGCACCCGCTCGGCGTCGGCGACCGCGGCGTCCCGGACGGCGTTCGCCTCGGCCTGGGCCTCGGCGGCCAGCGCCTCCGCGGCGGCGGCCGCCTCGGCACGTACCCGCTGGTCGAACTCGGTTGCGTTGCGCCGGAGTTCGGCGGTCTCGCGCTCGGTGGCAGCGCGGTTCTCGGCGGCCGCGGCCTTGGCGGCGGCCACCGCGTCCTGGCCCTGCTGCTCGGCGGCCGAGGTGATCTTCTCGGCCTCGGTACGGGCCCGGGCCAGGGTCTGCTCGGCCCTGCCCTGGGTCTCGGCGGCCTGCTCCTGGGCCTGCGCGCGCAGCCGCTCGACCTCCCCGGCGGCACCGGCGCGCAGCTCGTCCGCGTCGGCCTTGGCCTTGGTGAGCAGCTCCTCGGCGTTCTTCGCCGACTCCTCGATCTGCAGTACGGCCTGGCGGCGGGCCTCGCTGCGGACCCGGTCGGCCTCGGCGGCGGCCTGGGCGCGCAGCTCCTCGGCCTCGGCGCGCAGCCGGGCCGCCTCGTCCTGCATCTGCTCGATCCGCTCGCGGATCGCGGCGGCGTCGTCCAGGGCGGCGTTCTGCGCCTGCTCGACGGCGGCCTGGGCCTGCTCGCGCAGCCGCTGGGCCTCGGCCTGCGCCTCGGCGCGGATCCGCTCGGCCTCGGCGGCGGCCTCGCCGCGGGCGGTCTCGGCGTCCTGGTTGGCCCGGCCGAGCACCTCCTCGGCGGTCTTGGCGGCCTTGGCGAGGTGGACGGTGGCGTCCTTGGCGCCGGCCGCGCGGCCCGCCTCCTCGGCCTCGCCGCGCAGCCGCTGGGCGTCGGCCTCGGCCTGGGCCCGCAGCTCCGCGACGTCCCGGTCGGCCTGGGCGCGCAGCTCGGCGATCGCCGCCTCGGCCTCGGCCTTCAACTGGGCGGCGACCGACTCGGCGGTGGCCCGCAGCCGCTCGCTCTCCTCGGCGGCGGCGGCCCTGGCGGCGTCCGCCTCGGCCTGCCGGGTGGCGGCCTCGCTGCGGATCGCCTCGGCCTCGGCCCGGATGGCCTCGGACTCCTTGGTGGCGTTGGCGACCAGCCGGGCGATCTCGGCCCGGGCGGTCTGCGAGCGCTGCTCGGTGGCGGCCTCGCCGTCGGCGACCTTGCGCTCGGCGGCGGCCTCGGCGTCGGCCTGGAGCTGCTCGGCGGCCTGCTCGGCCTGGATCCGCAGCTCGGTGGCCTCCCGGCGGGCGCGCTCGGCCTCGGCGAGCGCCGCGTCGCGCAGCCGCTCTATCTCGGCCTTCGCGGCGCCCAGCTGCTGCTCGGCGCGGGCCTGCTCGGCGGCGGCCTGCTCCTTGAGCCGGCCGATCTCGGCCTGGGCGGCGGCCAGCTGCTGCTCGGCGGCGGCGTGCGCGGCGGCCAGCTCCTGCTGGGCCTGGCCACGGGCCGCGTCCACGTCGGCGGCGGCCTGGGCACCGGCCTGCTGGGCGTGCTCGGAGGCGGCGCGCAGCAGTCGCTCGGCGTCGTTCTGGGCCTTCTGGAGGGCGGCCTCGGCGGCGGCCTGGGCCTCGCCGCGGGCGGCGTCCACGTCGGCGGCGGTCTGGGCGCGGGCGTGGTCGGAGAGCGCGGCGGCCTCGGCGCGGGCCGCGGCGACCATCCGCTCGGCCTCGGCGCGGGCCTCCTGCAGCAGGCGTTGGGCCTCCTGCTCGGAGCCGGACCGGGTCTGCTCGGCCCAGCCGTTGACGTGCTGCTCGGCGGAGCGGCGCAGCTCGGTGAGCTCGTCCTCCAGCCGGGCGGTGCGCTCGGCGGCCTCGGCCATGATCCGCTGGGTGGCGGCCTGGGAGTCGCGCAGCTGGCGCTCGGCGTCGGCGCGCATCTGCTGGGCCTGCATCTCGGCGGTCCGGAGCATCTGCTCGGCCTGGCCGGAGACGGCGTCGAAGGCGCGCGGCTGGGCGAGCATGCGCCGGGATTCGTGCAGCTTGGCCCGGAGCACCTCCACCTGGTAGGCGAGGTCCTCGGCATGCTCGACGGCCTTGTCCCGCTCCTTCCGAGTCCGACCCATCTCGGCCTCGAACTGGGAGAGGTGATCATCAACCTCGTAGCGGTCGTTGCCCCGCACTCCGCGGTCCCATCCATCTCCTGGTCGCGTCCTCGACCCGGCCGGTCCCGGCCACCCGTGTCCGGGGCCCTGGTCCGACTGGTCCTTGCATCCGCGGTCACCGGACGACCCGCTGCCAAGCCGGAGCCGTCCGCCGCGGTCGTCGGAGTCCTGGTCGCGGGAGCGCGGATGTGCCGCGTTCCCCCGTCCGGGTGGACTCCTGGGCGAACTCTTGCCTGTGGAGAATGGTGACAGATCCGTCTTGCGACTGTTCAGCCGTGCCCGCGTACTGGACTCCCCTGCGACGGGCCGACCACCGGAGGGCGGACAGGCCTGTCATCGGCCGTGCCCGCCGCCTCCGTCCCCCGGAGTCGTCGCGCACCTGGGCATTGTAGTGGGCGCGCACCACGGGGGAATGGCCGCGTAGGGGTTTTCCGGCCGCCGGACCAGGTTACTGACGGGTCGCTAGGGCCCGATTCCGTTGTGCCGCCCGGGAGCGGGCGGCACCGCGGGTGGTTCGGAGGTCGTTTCAGTGCCCTTCGTGCTCGCCCGGCTGGGCCGAGGTGACCAGCTCGGTCAGCACGCCGCCGCAGTCCTTGGGGTGGAGGAAGGTGATCCGCGAGCCCATCGAGCCGATCCGCGGCTGGTCGTACAGCACCCGGACGCCCTTGTCGCGGATCGCCTCGGAGTCGCCGTCCACGTCGGCGGTGCCGAAGGCGATGTGGTGCACGCCCTCGCCGTTCTTCTCCAGCCACTTGGCGACGGTGGAGTCCGGGCGGGTGGGCTCCAGCAGCTGGAGGTACGAGGCGCCGCCGTCGTCCGTGCCGTTGATCCGGAGCATGGCCTCGCGGACCCCCTGCTCCTCGTTGACCTCGGTGTGGAACACCTCGAAGCCGTAGGTCGCGCGGTAGAACTCGACCGTCTTGTCGAGGTCTCGGCAGGCGATGCCGATGTGGTCGATGCGGGTCAGCACGGCGCCTCCAGGGGCGGTGGACGGACAGGTGGCACCCAGTGCAGCGTACGGCGCGGAGGCGGCGCCAGTGCCGGACGTGCGAGCCTGCTCACACACCGGGAATCACCCGGACGTTCACCCGGATCGTATTGACACGGTGTTGACTGGACGGTGCCAGTGCGCTCGATCACACCGTCGCTCCGGTGACGGGCGGAACACAGGTCAGTACCCTGAGCGCATCCTCACCACCTGGCCACGACGTGCGAAGGGGCCCGTCCCATGACCAACACCACCTCTGTGATCGTTGCCGGTGCACGGACCCCGATGGGCCGCCTGCTCGGTTCCCTCAAGGGCTTCTCCGGTGCCGACCTCGGCGGCTTCGCGATCAAGGGCGCGCTGGAGCGGGCCGGCATCACGGGTGAGCAGGTCCAGTACGTGATCATGGGCCAGGTGCTGCAGGCCGGCGCCGGCCAGATCCCGGCCCGCCAGGCGGCCGTCAAGGCCGGCATCCCGATGAACGTCCCGGCACTGACCATCAACAAGGTCTGCCTCTCCGGCCTGGACGCCATCGCCCTGGCCGACCAGCTGATCCGGGCCGGTGAGTTCGACATCGTGGTGGCCGGCGGCCAGGAGTCCATGACCAACGCCCCGCACCTGCTGCCGAAGTCCCGCGAGGGCTACAAGTACGGCGCGGTCGAGGTGCTCGACGCGATGGCGTACGACGGGCTGACCGACGCCTACGAGAACATCCCGATGGGCGAGTCCACCGAGAAGCACAACACCCGCCTGGGCATCGCCCGCGAGGTGCAGGACGAGATCGCGGCCGCCTCCCACCAGCGGGCCGCCAAGGCGCAGGCCGACGGTGTCTTCGAGGCCGAGATCGTCCCGGTCGCCATCCCGCAGCGCCGCGGCGAGCCGGTGCTGTTCAGCCAGGACGAGGGCATCCGCGCCGACACCACCGTGGAGGGCCTGGCCAAGCTGCGCCCCGCCTTCACCAAGGACGGCACGATCACCGCCGGCACCTCCTCGCAGATCTCCGACGGCGCCGCCGCCGTGGTCGTGATGAGCAAGGCCAAGGCCGAGGAGCTGGGCCTGACCTGGATCGCCGAGATCGGCGCCCACGGCAACGTGGCCGGCCCGGACAACTCGCTCCAGTCGCAGCCGTCCAACGCGATCAGGCACGCGCTGGGCAAGGAGGGCCTGGAGGTCTCCGACCTCGACCTGATCGAGATCAACGAGGCCTTCGCGGCCGTCGCCCACCAGTCGATGAAGGACCTCGGCGTCTCCGCCGACATCGTCAACGTCAACGGCGGCGCGATCGCGCTCGGCCACCCGATCGGGATGTCCGGCGCCCGCGTGGTGCTGACCCTCGCGCTGGAGCTGCAGCGCCGCGGCGGCGGGGTCGGCGCGGCCGCGCTGTGCGGCGGCGGCGGCCAGGGCGACGCGCTGATCGTGCGCGTGCCGAAGGCCTGACCCGCGCTGCGGCCGGACAGGCCGTAGACGTGACCCCGGGGCTGCGGACCGCCACAAGTGGCCCGCGGCCCCTTCGGCATCCGCCGTCGTTCGCAGCCGTACGCCGCCGCCACCCGCCGGCATCCGCGCAAGGAGCTCCTGATGATCGATGTCGCCACGCTGGTCGAGCAGGCCCGGGAGGGCCGGCCGCGGGCGGTCGCCCGGCTGATCACGCTGGTCGAGAACGCCGCCCCGCAGCTGCGCGAGGCGATGGCCGCGCTCGCGCCGTACACCGGGCAGGCGTACACGGTGGGCCTGACCGGCTCGCCCGGGGTGGGCAAGTCCACCTCCACCTCGGCGCTGGTCTCCGCCTACCGGCGGCTCGGCAAGCGGGTCGGGGTGCTCGCCGTGGACCCGTCCTCGCCGTTCTCCGGCGGGGCGCTGCTGGGCGACCGGGTCCGGATGCAGGACCACGCGACCGACCCCGAGGTGTTCATCCGCTCGATGGCCACCCGCGGGCACCTGGGCGGGCTGTCCTGGGCGGCGCCGCAGGCGCTGCGGGTGCTGGACGCGGCCGGCTGCGAGGTGATCCTGGTGGAGACCGTCGGCGTGGGCCAGTCCGAGGTCGAGGTCGCCGCCCAGGCGGACACCGCTGTGGTGCTGCTGGCCCCCGGGATGGGCGACGGCATTCAGGCCGCCAAGGCGGGCATCCTGGAGATCGGCGACGTGTTCGTGGTCAACAAGGCCGACCGGGACGGCGCCGACGCCACCGCCCGGGAGCTCAACCACATGCTGGGCCTGGGCGAGGCCCGCGAGGCGGGGGACTGGCGCCCGCCGATCGTCAAGACCGTCGCGGCCCGCGGCGAGGGCGTGGACGAGGTGGTCGAGGCCCTGGAGAAGCACCGCGCCTGGCTGGAGGAGACCGGCGAGCTGGCGGCGCGCCGCCGCCGTCGGGCCGCCCAGGAGATCGAGGCGATCGCGTTGGCCGAGCTGCGGGCCCGGATCGGCGACCTCTCCGGCGACCGCCACCTGGCCGGCCTGGCCGAACGGGTGGTCAACGGCGAGCTGGACCCGTACGGCGCGGCCGACGAACTGGTCGCGGGCCTGACCACGGGCTGAGCGGCTTCGCCCGGTGCGCAGGAAGTCGGCCCGGCCGACTTCCCGCGCAGGGCCTGGGCACCCGCCCGTACGGCCCGGTCGGGTGAGCCGGTGCCCTCCCCGGCTGCTCCGACCGGACGGACCTTCCGGTGGGTCGTGCCGGGACGATCCGGCGACGGCAGAACCGAGGTTATGAATTGCTCGCCGGACCACCCGTGAGCACCAACCTCAGGAGTCACCCGATGCGCCCCACCAGAGCAGCTCGTCTCGGCACGGCCACAGCGCTGGTCACCCTCTTCGCCTGCACCCCCGTCGCGGCCGCCGCGGCGGCCACCGCCGATTCCGCCCAGGCCATGGGCAGGGACCGGGTCATCACCCTCGTCGGCCGGCTCGCGCAGCAGTCGCACTTCCCGGTCAATCCCGGCGGCGCCCCGGCCCAGGGCGACCGGACCGTCTTCCGCTCGATCCTCTTCGACAAGGACGGCATCAATCAGGTCGGCGAGACCGACGGCACCTGCACCACCACCACCGTCGACAACGGCGGAGCGGAGGAGTGCGTCGTGACCTACACCCTCGCGGACGGCCAGATCTCCGCGCAGGGGATGGTCTTCGGCAACCTCAACCCGGGCCCGCCGCCGTCCTTCGACAACGCGATCACCGGCGGCACCGGGGAGTTCGACCGGGCCCGTGGCCAGATCCACGCCGACACGATCGGTCCGGGCACGAGGCGCTTCACGATCGACCTCGACCGCTGACCGGTCCTGCGCACCGCATCCGGCGGCCCCGCCCTCTCGGCGGGGCCGCCGTCGTAGCGCCTACGGCTTGCCGCGCAGGCCGCGGAGGTGTTCGGCGACCGGGGCCAGGGCCGCGTAGAGGGCGTCGAGCTGCTCCGGGGTGAAGCGGTCGATGAAGTGGGCCCGGACGCTGCGCACGTGGTCGGGGGCGACCCGCTGCATGGTCTCCCAGCCCTGTTCGGTGAGGTGGGCGTAGAGGCCGCGGCGGTCGCCGGGGCACTCCTGACGCAGCACCAGCCCGGCGTTCTCCATCCGGGTGATCTGGTGCGAGAGCCGGCTCTTGGACTGCAGGGTGGCGGTCGCGAGGTCCGTCATCCGCATCCGGTGGTCGGGGGCCTCGGAGAGCACGACCAGGATCTCGTAGTCGTTGATCGCCAGGTTGTGGGGCTGGAGTTCACGGCTGAGCTGGTAGTCCAGCAGCTTGGCGACCTCCAGATGGGCGCGCCACATCCGCTGCTCCCTGGCGGTCAGCCAGGGAGTCTCCTCCTCGGGCTGCGGCGGAGGGTTGTCCGCAGTGTCGATCGTGTGCGTATCCATGGGATCCAGCATAGCCGATTTAGTTCAATCTTGTACAAGTTTACAGGCCGAAACGTCGCCCGAGTTCGCCCAGGTTACCGAGGCCCGGTGCGTTGGGCTGGTTGCCGCCGTGGCCCGGCTGGATCGGCACCCCGCCGCCCGGGACCCCGGCCTCGGCGTCCACCCGGCCGACCGAGCGCTCGGCCAGCAGCGTCTCGCTGGACTGCACCAGCACCTGCCCGGCACCGATGAACTCGAACTGGTGCTCCTCGCCGGAGGCGCCGCCGATGCCGGTCAGCCGCCGCAGGCCGCCGACCACCCCGTGCAGGTAGTCGTGGTCGTAGTGGTGGCACGGCGCCGGGCAGTCCGCCCAGCCGACCAGGGCCTGCGGGTCCACCCGGACCGGCGGCTCCACGAAGTGCACCGGCCCGTTGGAGGCGGCGACGAAGCGGCCGGTGCCGATCAGGGTCAGGAAGCCCGGGATGATCGACTGCTTGAGCCGCAGCGTCGGGTCGAAGGCGAGCAGGTTGCCCGAGCGCACGGTCAGGTTGCCGTCGTCCAGGTCGTAGGAGTTGAGGTCGAAGGCGCGGTCGGCCAGCAGCAGCCGGCCGGAGCCCTGGGCGACCACCCAGTCCGAGGCGTGCAGCGGGGAGTTGAAGTGCTGGCCGAGCACCCGGTCGACCATCCCGGCGCCGACGCCGCGGAAGGAGATGTCGCCGTAGTAGGCGATCATCTTGCCCTTCTGCAGGAAGTAGGAGCCGTTCAGCTCGACGGCGAAGGCGTAGGGGTTGACGTTGTCGTTGGCCGGCAGGGTGTGCGCGTCGTACACCACCGGGCCGGTGCCGCCGTGGGTGGTCGGCAGCGGGGCCTGCGGGCCGCCGAACTGCTCCTGGGCGTACGACTGTTGGGGCTGCGGCGGCTGGGCCTGCGGCGGCGGCTGGTAGGCCTGCGCCGGGTAGGCCTGCGGCTGGTAGGACGGCGGCGGTGGCGGGGGAGGCGGCGGCGGGTGGCCCGCGGAGCGGCCGTGGTTCGGCGGCAGCGTGAAGCCCGGCTGGGTCTGCTGGTCGTGCGGCGACTGCCCGTACGGCGGCTGCGGTGGCTGCGGCGGGTGGGACATCAGAGCTTCTCCTCGCTCGCCTGGACGTACACCGTGCCCTGCCCGGACAGCTCCAGCTGGAACGCCTCGCCCGAGCCGCGGCCGATCATCTCGCGCCAGCCGATCGCGGTGGACAGCTTGTTGCGCACCTCGCCGCGGTGCGCCACGTACGCCTGCGGGTCGACGTGCACCGACTGGCCGGGGGTGATCGGCAGCTCGAAGACGCCGCCGTGGGCCATCACCGCGACCGAGCCCTGCCCCTCCAGCCGGGTGGTGAACAGGCCCTGCCCGCTGACCTGGCCGCGGACCATGCCCATCACCCCGCCCTGCGAGCCGAGGAAGACGGTGGACTGGCGCAGGGTGCCCTCGAAGGCGAGCAGCCGGTCCGCCTCGACGAACAGGGTGTCGCCGACCAGGTCGATCACGTGCACATGGTGGCCGCCGTGGCCGAACATCACCCGGCCCTGGCCCTCGACCGTCATCAGCGGGGTGTCCTCGTTGGCGACCCGCCGGCCGATCATCGACATCACCCCGCCCTGGCCGCCGGTGATGTTCGGGGTGAAGCGGACGTCGCCGGTGTACCCGAGCATGGCCCCGCGCTGGCTGAACAGCCGCTGACCGGGCACCACCTGGGCCTCGACCATCTTGCCGTTGATCCGGGTGAAGCCCATCAGACGTCACCCCCGATGGTGACCTTCTCCGAGGGCTGGACGTACACCAGGCCCTCGCCGGTGAACTCGACCTGCACGGCCTCGCCGCCGCCCTCGCCGATCACCGTGGTCCAGCCCGCGCCCGACTTCACGCTGCGGTGCAGGTTGCCGGTGTGCGCGACGTACGCGCCGGGGTCGACCCGCAGCGGCATGTCCTTGCCGACCCGCAGGATGACGGCCGGCCCGTTGGAGGTGACGGCCGCCCAGCCGTGCCCCTCCACCTTGGTGGTGAAGAGGCCGTTGCCCGAGGAGACGCCGTTCAGCCCGGTGAAGCTGGTGCCGGTGTGCAGGCCGGCCTCGGTGCAGAGCAGGTTGTCCGCCTCGACGTAGAGCGTCTCCCCGTCGAGGCGGACCAGGTTGATCTCGGTGGCCCGGTCGGCGAAGTAGCAGGTGCCCTGCCCCTTCACCTCCATGACCGTCATCCGCTCGCCGGTGAGTCTGCGGGCGACCATGCCGCGCAGCCCGTCCCCGCCGCCGGTCAGTTTCTTGAAGGTCATCTGGCCGGTGTACGCGACCATCGAGCCGTGCCGGGCCTTGACGGCGTCCCCGCCCAACTCGACGGCGAGGACCCGCGATCCCTGGAGTCTGAACTGTGCCACGGCCGCAATCTAGCCGCCGCGGGGGCGGCCGGGCGAGAGGGCCGGGGCGGACCGGTACGGACTCGGGACAGTCGTTCGGGTCAGGAGCGTGCGTGCGCCCCGTGGCCGTGGCCGGGGTGCGGGACCGTCCCGGCGGCCTCCTCGACCTCCAGCAGCGAGGCCGAGTGGCGCTCCGCCTCGAAGGCCACCACGCCGCCGCGCAGGCCGAACAGCCGCTTGGAGAGCATGATCCAGAGCACCGCGGCGATGTTCAGCAGCAGGGTGCAGATCTTCACCGCGCTGACGTGCTCGTGCAGCTCGTAGCCCTCCAGCGGGAGGAAGGCGGCGGTGGCGACCACGGTCAGGTACTCGGCCCAGCGCTTGCCCAGCCAGAGGCCGACCGCCTCGACGATCTCGATCAGCGCGTAGGCGACCAGCGCGCCCGCGACGATCAGCAGGGTCTTCTTCTGGTAGCCGAAGGTCTTGCGGATGGTCTCGACGATCGGGGCGTGGTCGAGGTCCCAGTGGAAGTGGTCGGTGACCGGCTTGAAGATCGTGAGGTCGTCCTCGAAGATCCGCTGCACGGCCTCCTGGCTGTTGGAGAACTTCCAGACGCCCCAGGCCATCAGGATGATGATCACGCCGCGCAGGACCCGCTCGACGGCGAGGAAGCGCAGGATGAAGAGGTCCCGCAGCGCCTTGCCGCGCGGCACCAGCGGGGCGTCTGCCGCCGGGCCGGAGCCGTGCGGGGCGCCGAGCGCGAAGTCGCCGCAGCGCAGGCAGCGCCAGGCGTCGCCGACGGCGGTGGCGGTGTGCAGCCGGGCGGCCAGCTCGGGTTCGGCCGGCGCGTAGGTGATGTGGCCGCGCTTGGCGCAGGTCCTGCGGTCCCAGTCACGCTTGAACATGTGGTGCTACCCCCGTGGTGCGGTGCCGGTGACGCCCGGTTCCGTCGGGCGCGCGGGCAGCAGGATAGGGGGTACGGGCGACGCCCTGCTGCGGTCGGCGGGGTTCTGGCGCGCGGCTGTGACATCCGGCACGGTGGCCACCCCCGGCCCGGGGCCCGTACATGTGCTCGGTGATAATGGCCGGAAGGCTTGTGAGTCGCTTCACAAGCGTGCCCGCGCCTCCGACCCCCGTATTGAGGTATCCATCGTGAACAGCAGCGCCGTCCACCGCCTGCGCCTGGTCTCCGCTCCCGAGGGGATCTCCTTCATCCTGCTGCTGATCTGCTCGGTGCTGAAGCGGACCACGTCCTTCGACGCCGTGCTGGTGATGGGCATGGTCCACGGGATCCTGTTCATCCTGTACGTGATCTTCTGGATCCAGGCCTGGCAGGCGCAGAAGTGGGACGTCAAGCGCGGCGCCCTGCTCTTCGTGCTCTCGGTGCTGCCGCTCGGCGGCTTCTTCGCCGAGCGGATGCTCGGCCGGGAGGAGCGCGGCGAGCTGCAGCCCGCCACCGCCTGATCCCCGCGTTCGGGCGGACGGTCGACAGGCTGCCACGGCCTCCTCTCCCAAAGGGCCGCGGCAGCCTGTCGCCGTTTCTCACCGGTGGTGGCTGGTGGGCGCCGGGGCGGCTAGTTGACGTTCACCCCGCTCCAGGCCGCACCCACCGCCTTGTACTCGGCGCTGCTCGCGCCGTAGAGGTCGGAGGCGGCCTTGAGGGTCGCCGTGCGGGCGGCCTTGTAGTTGGTGGTGGAGGTCATGTAGACGGTCAGCGCGCGGTACCAGATCGCGGCCGCCTTGTTGCGGCCGATGCCGGTCACCGTAGAGCCGTTGGAGGTCGGGCTGTTGTAGCTGACCCCGTTGACGACCTTGGCGCCGCTGCCCTCGGACAGCAGGTAGAAGAAGTGGTTGGCCACGCCCGAGGAGTAGTGGACGTCCTTGTTGCCGACCGTGGAGGACCAGTAGTCGGCCGAGCGACCGTCCTTGGACGGCTTGTCCATGTAGCGCAGCGGGGTGCCGTTGCCGTTGATGTTGAGCTTCTCGCCGATCAGGTAGTCCGGCGGGTCGGAGGGCAGGTTGGCGTACCACTCGACCATGGTGCCGAAGATGTCCGAGGTGGCCTCGTTGAGGCCGCCGGACTCGCCCGAGTAGATCAGCCCGGCGGTGGCGGAGGTGACGCCGTGGCTCATCTCGTGGCCGGAGACGTCGATGGCGGTGAGCGGGTGGGTGTTGCCCGAGCCGTCGCCGTACGTCATGCAGAAGCAGGAGTCGTCCCAGAACGCGTTCACGTAGTTGCTGCTGTAGTGGACGCGGCTGGCGGCGCCGACGCCGTTGTTCTTGATGCCGTTGCGGCCGAAGGTGTTCTTGTAGAAGTCCCAGGTGGCGGCCGCGCCGAACTGGGCGTCCACGGCGGCGGACTCCCGGTTGGACGGTGAGCCGTTGCCCCAGGAGTTGGTGGTGTTGCTGAACAGCGTGCCGCTGCCCGAGGTGCCGCCCTTGAGGTCGGTGGTGGACTGGTTGCCCCGGGAGGCGTCCTTGAGCGAGTAGGTCGAGCCGCTCTGGGTGGTGGTGAGGGTGACGGTGCCGACGTTGACGCCCTTGCCGGTGCCGGTCGCGGTCATCACCTGCTCCTGGCTGGAGAGCACCCGGCCGGTGGCGGCGTCGGTGACGACCTCCTGGCGGCTCGGGGTGCCGTCCGCCCGCTGGCCCTGGACCACCGTGCGGTGCGCCAGCCGCGGGTTGCCGTCGGCCGCCCAGACCACCAGTTCCGGCGTGTCGGCGCCGTCCACCCGGCTGAGCGCCGGCTCGTCCGCGTCCGCGGCCAGGCCGACGGTCGCCCGGACGGCGTCGGTGGCCCGTGCGGCGGCCTGGCCGCCGGTGAGCGCCGGGGTGGTGGTGGTCAGCGCCAGCCGGCCGTCGAAGGCGCGGTCCACCGAGGCCACCGAGCCGTTCGGGCGCTGGTGGACGACCAGGTCGCCGCCCAGCACCGGCAGGCCGGCGAAGGTGCGCTCGTAGCGCAGGTGCCGGGTGCCGTCGGCGTCCACCACGGCGTCCTTGACGACGAGCCGCTCCTGGCCGCCGAGGGCCAGCTGCTGCGCCAGCGGCGCGCTCTGCGCGGCGGCCAACGCGAGCGGGGCGGCCGACGGCGGGGCGGGTACGGCCGCCTGGGCGGCGGGGAGGGCGGCGATCTGGACGACGCCGGCCAGCAGAGCGGTGGCGGAGAGCACCGCCGGAAGGGTCAACTTTCGCTTCACGTGGGGCAGTTCCTTCCACGAGACCCGCGGGTGCCTGCGGGTGCGCCGCGTACCGGGGCGCCGGGGGTGGCGCCGTTGGGGGCGGTAGGGCGCGGACGTGCTGCTCCCGTGCGGCTTCTGACGATCCGTCAATTGGGTGGGGGTGACGGAGCGTTGAGCGGGAGCGTGGTCATAAGCATGACAATTCATGGCAGGAAAGAACAGGGCGCCGCCGGGGATTGGCCAGGAGTCGCCAGGGGCGGTGCGGATGGTTCGGTTGCCGTCCACTGTCCGGAATCTACGGTTCGTCCGTGCTGGCGGGATCCCGCCAGGACGGACGCCCGGGGCCTGCCCTCCAGCGGGGCCCCGGGCGTCCAGCTCACCTTGCGCCGTGCGTCACTTCACGTTGACGGCGGTCCAGGTCGCGGCGACGGCGCTGTACTCGGCGCTGGTGGCGCCGTACAGGTCCGCCGCGGCCTTGAGGGTGCCGGTACGGGCCGCCGCGTAGTTGGTGGTGGAGGTGAAGTAGGTGGTCAGCGCGCGGTACCAGATCTGCGCCGCCTTGTCCCGGCCGATGCCGGCGAGGCTGGAGCCGTCGTACGTCGGGCTGTTGTAGCTGACGCCGTTGATGGTCTTGGCGCCGCTGCCCTCGGACAGCAGGTAGAAGAAGTGGTTGGCGACGCCCGAGGAGTAGTGGACGTCCTTGTTGCCGACCGTCGAGGACCAGTAGTCCGCCGACGCGCCGTCCTTGGAGGGCTGGTCCATGTAGCGCAGCGGCTTGCCGTCACCGTTGATGTTGATCTGCTCGCCGATGAGGTAGTCCGGCTTGTCGGAGGGCAGGTTGGCGTACCACTCGACCATGGTGCCGAAGATGTCCGAGGTGGCCTCGTTGAGGCCGCCGGACTCACCGGAGTAGTTGAGGCCGGCGGTGGCGGAGGTGACGCCGTGGCTCATCTCGTGGCCGGCCACGTCCAGCGCGGTCAGCGGGTGGGTGTTGCTGGTGCCGTCGCCGTACGTCATGCAGAAGCAGGAGTCGTCCCAGAACGCGTTCACGTAGTTGGAGCCGTAGTGGACCCGGCTGGCGGCGCCGACGCCGTTGTTCTTGATGCCGCTGCGGCCGAAGGTGCTCTTGTAGAAGTCCCAGGTGGCCGCGGCGCCGTACTGGGCGTCCACGGCGGCGGACTCGGCGTTGGAGGCGAGGCCGTTGCCGAAGCTGTTGGTGGTGTTGGCGACCAGGGTGCCGGAGCCGGAGGTCCTGCCCTTGAGGGTGTAGGTGGCCTGGCCGCCGCGGGTGGCGTCCTTGAGCTGGTAGGAGCTGCCGCTCTGGGTGGTGGTCAGCGGGACGGTGCCGACGAAGACGCCCTTGCCGGTGCCGGAGGCGGTCTGCACCTCCTCGTGGGTGGAGAGCACCTGGCCGCTCGCCGCGTCGGTGACCAGCAGCTGGCGGCTCGGGGTGCCGTCGGCCCGCTCGCCCTCGACCGTGGTGCGGTACGCCAGGCGCGGGCTGCCGTCGGTGGCCCAGACCACCAGCTCGGCCTTGCCGGTCTGGTGCACCGCCGTCAGCGGCGCCTCGTCCTCGTCGACGGTGATGCCGACGGTGGACTGCACGGCGCCGGTGGCCTGGGCGGCGGCCTTGTCCGCGGGGATCTGCGGGGTGAGGCTGGGCAGCGCGAGCTTGGCGCCGACGGCCTTGTCCACGGCGGTGGTGGTGCCGTCCGCCTTCTGGTGCACGACCAGGTCGCCGCCGAGGACGGGGAGCCCGGCGAGGGTGCGCTCGTAGCGGAGGTGGCGGGTGCCGTCGGCGTCCACCACGACGTCCTTGGCCACCAGTTGCTCCTGGCCGCCGAGGGCCAGGGCGTGGGCGACCTTGCCGGACTGGCCGTTCGCCTGGGCGAGCAGGGCGGCGAGCTGCTGGGAGCTGCCGGCCTGCGGGGCGGGGTCGGCCTGGGCCGCGCCGGCCTGGACGACACCGGTGAGCAGAGCGGTGGCGGACAGTACGGCGACTGCGGCGAGCTTTCGCTTCACGGACGAGTCCTTCCGGGAAACCGCGTGTGGGCGCGGTCGCACCGCGTCCCGGGGGCCGGGGTCGGCACCTTCGGGGCGGGACGGGCGCTGACGTGCGAGGACCCCGAACGGTCGTGCGGCTGCCACCGGTTGGGTGGGGGTGGTGGCGGTCGAACGGGGTTGGCGGAAAGCATGACAATCGAGCAAATCAAATGACAGGTCTTCCTCATGAATTGGCCAAGTCCCGCCAGGACGAAGGAATGTGAACGGACGGACAAAGCGGACCTTTTACCCCGACTTTCAGCGGGTTACGGTCCGAACCGAGGCCTGATACCGGGGCGTTCGGGCGTTCGACGGTCAACCCCGTTGCGCCGGGCGACCGTTGCCCGCAGTTCACACCGACGCAATGTCCAGGTATGGACCTGGCCGTCCGATTGGCGGGATCCCGCCACGCGTCGCGCTTGTCCACCATCAGGACGGCTGGTAGCACACGTCCCGTCCGCCGGTACGGTAAGGAGGTGGCCAAGCCCCTCGCACTCGACTTCGACCCGATCGCCCGCGCCGACGAACTGTGGGCCCGCCGCTGGGGCACCGTGCCCTCGATGGCGGCGATCACCTCGATCATGCGCGCCCACCAGATCCTGCTGTCCCGGGTCGACGCGGTGCTCAAACCGTACGGACTGACCTTCGCCCGGTACGAGGCGCTGGTGCTGCTGACCTTCAGCCGGACCGGCGAGCTCTCGCTCTCCAAGATCGGCGAGCGGCTGATGGTCCACCCGACCAGCGTCACCAACACCGTCGACCGGCTGGAGCGGGCCGGCCTGGTCGCCCGCCGCCCCAACCCGCTGGACGGCCGCGGGGTGCTCGCCGCGATCACCGGGCGCGGCCGCGAGGTGGTCGAGGAGGCCACCCGGGAGCTGATGTCGATGGAGTTCGGGCTGGAGGAGTACGGCCCCGAGCAGTGCCGGCAGGTCTTCGAACTGCTCAGGCCGCTGCGGATCGCGGCGGGCGACTTCGCCGAACCGGACGAGGGGGCTGCTCAGGGGCGGCCGTGAGGACGGCTACCCTCGTGGGAGCGGTGCGCGGATCCGGGCGTACCGGCCCAAAGAGCCGAGCGAGGCGAGGAAGAGTATGAAGGCGACCCCCCTGCTGGGCTGGTACCGCGGCCTGGCCATTGCGACCGGTGTGGCACTCCTGGTGTTCTGCGGCTTCATGGTCGCGAAGTACGGTTTCAGCACCGCCGAGGACGTGACCACCTATGTCGCGATGCTGCACGGCTACCTGTACATCGGGTACTTCGTGGTGACCTTCCTGCTCGGGCAGAAGCTCAAGTGGCCGCTCGGCCGCCTGGTGCTGACCCTGGCGGCGGGCTGCATCCCGTTCCTCTCCTTCGTCTTCGAGCGCCGGGTGGCCCGCGAGGCCGCCGAGCAGCTCCCGGCGGGCGGCGCCCGTCAGCCGGCCGGCGTCTGAGCCGCACGCCACGAGCACGCGCCACGAGCACGCGCCACCAGGGCGCCCTTCCCCGACCGGGGGAGGGCGCCCTCGGCGTTTCCGCCCCGGCCGCCCGGCTGCCCGGCTGCCCGGCTGCCGCTCCCGGCCGCCGCCGTTTCCACGGGCGGGGCTCCATCGACAAGTACTAGGACGTCCGAGTAAATTAGTAGGACGTCCTAATAGCTGTGCCGCCCGGTGCCGTGGCGGCCGTACGGAGCGGAGTTCGGCCCATGGACGCCGAGGACATCGAGCGCGGACGCCAGCGCTGGCAGCAGCGGTACGACAAGGCCCGCAAGCGCGACGCGGACTTCACCACCCTCTCCGGCGACGAGGTCGAGCCGGTCTACGGCCCGGCGCCCGGCCAGCCCGTCGAGGGCTTCGAGCGGATCGGCTGGCCCGGCGAGTACCCCTTCACCCGCGGCCTGCACCCCACCGGCTACCGCGGCCGCACCTGGACCATCCGGCAGTTCGCCGGGTTCGGCAACGCCCAGCAGACCAATGAGCGCTACCGGATGATCCTGGACGCGGGCGGCGGCGGCCTCTCGGTCGCCTTCGACATGCCCACCCTGATGGGCTACGACTCGGACGACCCCAAGTCGCTCGGCGAGGTCGGCCACTGCGGCGTCGCCATCGACTCGGCCGCCGACATGGAGGTGCTGTTCGCCGGCATCCCGCTCGGCGAGGTCACCACCTCGATGACGATCAGCGGCCCGGCCGTCCCGATCTTCTGCATGTACCTGGTCGCCGCCGAGCGCCAGGGCGTGGACCCGGCGGTGCTCAACGGCACCCTGCAGACCGACATCTTCAAGGAGTACATCGCCCAGAAGGAGTGGCTCTTCGCCCCCGAGCCGCACCTGCGCCTGATCGGCGACCTGATGGAGCACTGCGCCCAGGGCATCCCGGCGTACAAGCCGCTCTCCGTCTCGGGCTACCACATCCGCGAGGCCGGGGCGACGGCCGCGCAGGAGCTGGCGTACACCCTCGCGGACGGCTTCGCCTACGTCGAACTGGGCCTGTCCCGCGGTCTGGACGTGGACGTCTTCGCGCCCGGCCTGTCCTTCTTCTTCGACGCCCACCTGGACTTCTTCGAGGAGATCGCCAAGTTCCGCGCCGCGCGCCGGATCTGGGCCCGCTGGATGCGCGACCGCTTCGGCGCCAAGACCGACAAGGCGCAGTGGCTGCGCTTCCACACCCAGACCGCCGGCGTCTCGCTCACCGCGCAGCAGCCGTACAACAACGTGGTGCGCACCGCGGTCGAGGCGCTCTCCGCGGTGCTCGGCGGCACCAACTCGCTGCACACCAACGCGCTGGACGAGACCCTGGCGCTGCCCTCCGAGCAGGCCGCCGAGATCGCGCTGCGCACCCAGCAGGTGCTGATGGAGGAGACCGGCGTCACCAACGTGGCCGACCCGCTGGGCGGTTCCTGGTACGTCGAGGCGCTGACCGACCGGATCGAGCAGCAGGCCGAGGCGATCTTCCAACGGATCCTGGACAAGGGCCGGGCGGACCACGAGATCGGCCCGATCACCTCCGGCATCCTGCGCGGGATCGAGGAGGGCTGGTTCACCGGCGAGATCGCCGAGGCGGCCTTCCAGTACCAGCAGTCGGTGGAGAAGGGCGAGAAGCGCGTGGTCGGCGTCAACTGCCACCCGCGCAGCGTCACCCCCGACCTGGAGATCCTGCGGGTCAGCCACGAGGTCGAGCGCGAGCAGGTGCGGGTGCTGGGCGAGCGCAAGGCGGCCCGGGACGAGGCGGCGGTGCGGGCCGGGCTGGACGCCATGCTGGCGGCGGCCCGCTCGGGCGAGTCGATGATCCCGCCGATGCTGGACGCGGTGCGCGCCGAGGCGACCCTGGGCGAGATCTGCAACGCGCTGCGGCAGGAGTGGGGGACGTACCAGGAGAACGCGGCCTTCTGACCCGTTGAACGTCCGAGCCGCCGTACGGAGGTCCGTACGGCGGCTTCGGCGTGCCGTCAGCCGATGACCAGCGGTCCGAGCAGCAGGTCGATGAAGCGGCGGGTCCACGCGGGGGTGATCGGCTCTCCGCTGACCAGCACGCGGTGCTCGACGGTGCCGGCGATGGTGTCGAAGATGATGTCGACCTCCTCGCGGGCCGAGGCGGTGTCGGTGTCCGCCTCCAGTTCGCCGCGCGCCTGGGCGGCCGCCCGGCCCTGCCGGACCAGCCGCTTCTGCGGGTCCACGATGGCCTCCCGGATCCGGCGGCGCAGCTGAGGGTCCCGGGTGCCCTCGGCGAACAGGGCGAGCAGCGCGGCCTGGGTCTCCGGGCGGGCCAGCAGGTCGGCGAACTGGCCGACCACGGCCTCGATGTCGGCCCGCAGGCTGCCGAGGTCGGGCATCACCAGCTCGTCGAAGAGGCTGGCGACGGCGTCGACCACCAGCTCGTTCTTGGAGGGCCAGCGCCGGTAGAGGGTGGTCTTGGCGACCCCGGCCCGGGTCGCGACGTGGCCCATGGTCAGTCCGCCCCAGCCGAGTTCGGCGAGGGCCTCGCGGGTGGCGTCGAGGATCGCGAGGTCGGCGGCGGCGCTGCGCGGGCGGCCCTTGGCCCGTACGGCGCCGTCCCGTACGGCACCGTCCCGGACGGCGTCGTCCGGTCTCACGGAGGGCTGGGCGGCCGGCACCGGACCTCCTTGCGATCTACTGGTAAGTAACCTGGGTGGGGCTGGTAACGGTAGCGACTGTTCGGGGATTCGGGCAGTCGGGCGGCCCGGGAAAGTGGGGCAGCTCACGTCCCCGAACCGCCGGTGGGGCTTGCGGCCGGGGCACCGGCTCCAGTTACGCTACGACCTGTAGCGAAAGCAGTGACAACCAGGCGCCGACCCCGTGGGACGGGGCGGCGCGGGTGCGGGTGGGGATCCGCGCCGAACGGTTCAGGCTACCGGGGGAAGGGCGCACCGGCCGGGAACCCGCACCGCGCAGCCCGCGCGGGGCGACTTTCCGGAGGTTGGCGCCCGCGAGCAGCGAGGACGGGGGAGGATGGTGCCATGCAGCCACGGAATTCGCGTCTCAACAGCTCCTCCCTGCGCGGTGCGGTCGACCTCGCCGCAGTGAAGGCGGCCGGTGAGGCCGCCCAGAAGGCCGAGCAGGCCCGGGCCGAGCGGGCCCGTCAGGCGGCCGCCGCCGAAGCGGACGGAGTCGCCGCCCCCCAGCCCGCCTACCAGCTCGTCATCGACGTCACCGAGGACACCTTCGAGACGGAGGTCGTCCAGCGCTCCGCCGAGGTGCCGGTCGTCATCGACTTCTGGGCCGAGTGGTGCGGGCCCTGCAAGCAGCTCAGCCCGATCCTGGAGGGCCTGGCCGAGGAGTACGCCGGCCGCTTCGTGCTCGCCAAGATCGACGTGGACGCCAACCAGCTGATCGCCCAGCAGTTCGGCATCCAGGGCATCCCGGCCGTGATGGCCGTGGTGGCCGGTCAGCTGGTGCCGCTGTTCCAGGGCGCGGAGAGCGCCGCCAACGTCCGCAAGGTGCTGGACCAGCTGATCCTGGTCGCCGAGCAGCGCTTCGGCATCTCCGGCGGCTCGGTCGTCCCGGGCGAGGCCGGCGCCGCCGCCCCGCAGCGGCCGGAGGACCCGGCGCTGGCCGCCGCGCACGACGCGCTGGACGCCGGCGACCTGAGCGGCGCCATCCAGGCGTACCGGAACGTGCTGGTCGACCAGCCGGGCAACACCGAGGCCAAGTTGGGCCTGGCCCAGGCCGAGCTGCTCCAGCGGGTCGAGGGCCTGGACCTCCAGTCGGTCCGGACGGCCGCCGCCGCCGACCCGAAGGACATCGGCATCCAGCTCCAGGCCGCCGACCTGGACCTGGTGGGCGGTCATGTCGAGGACGCCTTCGGGCGTCTGGTGGACACCGTCGGCCGGACCTTCGGGGAGGACCGGGACACCGTCCGGCGGCGCCTGCTGGAGCTGTTCGAGGTGATCGGCCCGGAGGACCCGCGGGTGGTCGTGGCCCGTGCGGCGCTGGCCCGCGTGCTGTTCTGAGCCGGCTGTTCTGAGCCGGGTGTTCTGAGCCGCCCCCGCGGCGGCCCGGCCCGGTGCTGGCACCGGGTGCCTGGCACCTCGGATGACCTGCGGTGTCGCCTGGTGATTTGGCGACAATCCGGTCAACCGGACAGAGGTTTACCAAATCTTGATTTCACCCGTGGGTGGTCACTATCCGTGACCACCCACGGGTGTTTCGCTGCTGTTTCCGGCAGATTTCGCCGTCACGTTTCCTTCAACACGTCACGCACGGTGCAATGCGGGTCGATTCCATGATCAATGCCACCTGGTGTTGCATTACCCGTCAGTAAGGCACCCCTTGTGCTTCGCCCGGGATTCAAGCACGATCGGCCACGCCCGGTCCCTGACTCCACACCCTCCGACAGCCCGTCGGCCACGCGGAGTGCGGGATCCCCACCGGGTGATCCGCCGGCTCCGGTCGGCGGTAGGGAGGGCAGGGGGGTATCCGCGGTCCCACGGCGGTTCCTGTCCTCGACCGGCCGCGCGGCCCTGCGCGGTCGCTGGTTGTCGCTCGGGGGTGATCGCCGATGTCGTCGGTCCGACCCGTCGTCCCGCAAGGACGGCCGGTTACGGGACGGGAGTGCCGCAGCACGCAGGCCGCTCCCGGGCCGACGACGACCGAGGCGCTCTCCGCTACCGAGGACGTAGCTCTCTCCCATCCCAGGCTCCCACCGGCGCGGGACGCGCCGCCGGGAGGCCGGAGATGTACGTCCTAGAAGGAGGACTCGCATGTCCAAGACCTACGGCAAGACCCGCTGGAAGCGCTTCGCCCTGGTGATGGTGCCGAGCGTCGCGGCCACCGCGATGGTCGGCGTCTCGATCGCCAACAGCGCGCTCGCCGCCTCGTTCAGCATTTCCGGCCAGCAGTTCAAGGTCAGCACCGACCAGCTGCACGGCACCAACTTCGCTCAGTTCGGCTCGGTCGACATCGAGGCGAACGGCAAGCCCCACCCGGTCGCGGTCTCGGCCTTCGACCACGCCGACATCACCAACCTGTGCCAGTCGGTGGTGACGGACCTGTCCGCGTTCGGCCTGGGCAAGATCACCCTCCAGCTGCACGCCGGCACCGAGGCGGGCAAGCCGGTCCAGGCCGACAACCTGCTGATCGACCTTGAGCAGCTCAAGGCGGACGCGACCTTCAGCCAGATGAACATCGGCCAGGACGCCTCCACCCTCTCGGGTACGGCCACCCAGGGCTGGGCCCCGCACGCGGGTGTCACCAAGGCGGGCGGCGGCGCCGGCCTGCCGTCCGGCGCGACCGGCTTCGCCCAGTCCGCCAAGACCGCCGACCTGAGCGGCGTTCAGCAGACCGCGCGGGCCACCTCGGCCGGCACGTTCAAGCTGAACGGCCTCAACCTCGCGCTCAAGAGCGGCGACGGCGCGGGCAACGAGTGCTTCTGAGCCACGTCTGACGGCACGCCGACCGGCGTGCCCGGATGACCGGGCAACCCGGGGCCGGGGGTGGCGGGCGACCGCCGCCCCCGGCACCCACCTTTTTCGTTCTTCCCTCGTAGCGACGTCGAGGAGCTGCACCATGTCCAGCGCAACGGTCGAGACACGGCCCCGTCAGCAGAACCCCATCGGGTGGCTCTGGCGGCACTTCCGTGAATTCCGCCGCTCCAGGCCCTTCTGGGGCGGCCTGCTGGCCATGATCGCCGGCGTCCCGATCCTCTACTTCCCGTACGCCCACCTGACCTTCGGCGGGCTGACCATCGCGATGTCCACCACGGCCGGTGCCGGGTCGCTGATCATCGGGGTGCTGATGATCATCCTCGGGCTGACCGCCTGGTTCCAGCCCGCCGTACGGGTCTTCGCGGGCATCGCGACCATCCTGCTGACGCTGGTCTCGATCCCGGTCTCCAACCTCGCGGGCTTCGGCCTCTCCCTGCTGCCCGGTCTGATCGGCGGCGGACTGATGGTCTCCTGGGCGCCGCTGCCGGAGCCGTCCACCGCGACCGCGCCGGCCAAGGGGCGGCGCGCACGGCACGGCAAGCAGGCGGACGGTGCGGTGGCGGAGAGCGTCGCCACCGAGACGGCCGCCGCCGAGACCGCCGCCGCCGAGACCGCTGCCACCGAGACGGCCACCGCCGCTGAGGCCACCACCGCCGAGGCCGCCACCGAGGCGCCCACCGCCAAGCTGCCCGCCCAGGGCGGCGCACCCGAGCAGCCCGCCGCCCAGCCCGCCGCCGAGCCCGCCGTCGAGCCCGCCGAGGCCGCCGTTCCGAAGCAGGGCACCGCCGGGGAGCAGGAGGGGGCGCGGTGACCGGGCCGGCCGAGCAAGCAGAGGGCACGGCCGTCCCCGCGCAGCGCTCCGGCCGGCACGCCGCGCCGCGCCCGCCGGTCCGGGTCCGGCTGAGAGGCCGCGCCCTGGCGATGGCCGCGGTGCCGACCGCGCTGCTGATGGCGGCCGCCTACACGCCCAACCCGGCGGTGGCCGAGTCCGCCGCGGGCAAGCCGTGCGGCAACGCCCCGGTGACCGTGCCGGACGTGGCGCCGGTCGAGGAGACGCCTGTCCCCAAGAGCGAGCTGCCCGAGCCGCCGCCCGCGCCGACCGGTACGCCCGGGGCGACCGGGAGCCCGACGGCGCCGCCCTCGTCCGGCCCGAGCTCGCTGCCGACCACCACGCCGACCCAGGCGCCCACCACGGTGCCCACCACCGCGCCGACCACCGCGCCGGTGAAGCCCCCGGCGACGACGGCCACCCAGCCCGCCGTCCGCTCCGCCACCACCGGCGGCTCCGGCGCGGTCAGCGCCGTCTACCGGGGCACCGAGGCCGGCACGGCCACCGCGAGCCAGGCCGGGCTGATCGACGACATCGTCGGCGGCATCAACCACCTGCTGAACCCCGGCAGTTCGGCCAGTCCGACGCCGAGCGCGACACCGAGTGCCACCCCCCAGGGGCCGGCCGCCCCCGCCCCGCGGGTCGGCACCCCGGCGCAGCCCGCCCAGCCGCAGGCCCCGGCCGCCGGCACCCAGCAGGCCGCGCCGCCCGCCGACCGGTCCTCGGACGGGCCGTCCGCCGCCCAGCCCTCGGGCGGGCAGCCCTCGGGCGGGCAGCCCTCGCCGGCCGCCGCCGCCCCCAGCGGCAAGGCGGGCGGCAAGGCGAGTGGTGGCAAGGCGGCCCCGTCCGCGACCCCGTCGGCGGGTGCGTCGGCGAGCTCCTCGGCCACCCCCACCCCGTCCGGCTCGCCCACCGCGAACCCCAACTGCGCCGTGGACACCCGGAACCTGACCGCCGGCGCGGCCACCGCCGAGCACGTCGTCCCGGAGCAGAACTGGACGCTCCGGACCAGCCGGCTCGGCCTGCACGGCGCGGTCTTCCACGGCGTCTACGACGTGAAGACCCCGACCGGCACCAAGCGGGTGCTGAAGTTCGTGGTGGACAGCGTGGACATCGAGAACCTCGACATGTCGACCCTGGAGGGCAATGGCGTCACCTTCCACGTCCAGGGCGCCCCGGGTTCGACCTCGACCATGCGCAACGGCCCGGTCACCATGTACGTGGAGCGGCTGTCCGGCCACCTGTCCAAGCTGCTCGGCCTGCCGATCCCGATCGACCTGGGCGAGATCACCCTCACCCCGGACACCCTGCCCCGCTGGCTGTACGACCTGATCGGCGCCATCCCGATCCCGCTGGACATCGAGCTGACCGGGGTGACCGCCAAGCAGGCCGGCCAGTTCGGCGGCACGCTGCACATCCCGGGGATGCACCTGTTCAACGACGACGCGCCCTACAGCGACAAGTAGCGGACCCGGCAACGCCGGTGGGGCGGCCCTCCCGTACAGGAGGACCGCCCCACCGGCGTTCGTACTACCGGGGTGTCACTCGCCGTGGCTGCCCAGGCGGTGCACCTGCACCATGTTGGTGGTGCCGGGGATGCCGACCGGGACACCGGCGGTGACGATCACGGTGTCGCCCTCGCCCAGCTCGCCCAGCTTCAGCAGCTCGCGGTCGACCTGCGCGACCATCGCGTCGGTGGTGGCCACCTGCTCGGTGACGTACGACTCGACGCCCCAGCTCAGCGAGAGCTGGTTGCGGGTGGCCGCGTCCGGGGTGAACGCGATCACCGGGATCGGCGAACGGTAGCGGGACAGCCGGCGCGCGGTGTCACCGGACTTGGTGAACGCGATCAGCGCCTTGCCGTTCAGGAAGTCGCCCAGCTCGCACGCGGCGCGGGCGACGGAGCCGCCCTGGGTGCGCGGCTTGCGGCCCGGGTTGAGCGGCTGGAGGCCCTGGGAGACCAGCTCCTCCTCGGCCTTCTCGCAGATCCGGCTCATGGTGCGGACGGTCTCGACCGGGTACTTGCCGACGCTGGACTCGGCGGAGAGCATCACCGCGTCGGTGCCGTCCAGGATGGCGTTGGCGACGTCGGAGACCTCGGCGCGGGTCGGGCGCGAGGCGTGGATCATCGACTCCATCATCTGGGTGGCGACGATGACCGGCTTGGCGTTGCGGCGGGCCAGGGTGATCAGCTGCTTCTGGACCAGCGGCACCCGCTCCAGCGGGTACTCGACGGCCAGGTCGCCGCGGGCGACCATGATGGCGTCGAAGGCGAGGACGATCTCCTCCATGGCCTCGACGGCCTGCGGCTTCTCGATCTTGGCGATGACCGGCACCCGGATGCCGACCTCGTCCATGACCTCGTGGACGTCCTTGATGTCCTCGGCGTTGCGGACGAAGGACAGCGCGACCATGTCGACGCCCAGACGCAGCGCGAAGCGCAGGTCGTCCTTGTCCTTCTCGGACAGGGCGGGCACGTTCACGGCCGCACCGGGCAGGTTGATGCCCTTGTTGTTCGAGAGCACGCCGCCCTCGACCACCACGGTCTTCACCCGCGGGCCGTCGACGCTGACGACCTCCAGGGCGATGACGCCGTCGTTGATCAGGATCGGGTCGCCGGGCTTCACGTCGCCGGGCAGGCCCTTGTAGGTGGTGCCGCAGATGTGCTGGTCACCGGGGACGTCCTCGGTGGTGATGGTGAACTCGTCGCCGTTGTCGACGGTCACCGGGCCGTTGGCGAAGGTCGCCAGACGGATCTTGGGACCCTGGAGGTCGGCCAGGACGCCGATGGCCTTGCCGGTGTCCTCCGAGACCTGGCGGACCTTCCGGTACCGCTCCTCGTGGTCCGCGTGGTTGCCGTGGCTCATGTTCAGTCGGGCGACGTTCATGCCCGCCTCGACGATGGCCTTCAGCTGTTCGTAGGAGTCCGTGGCCGGACCCAGGGTGCAGACAATTTTCGCTCGGCGCATATGGATCAGTCTATCCGTTCGTGTTATGGGTGTATTCGGCACGGACCGGGAGGAATCGCCGACGAATGATCCCGAGGAACGAGACGATTCCGTGTCAGTCCTCGGACAGCTCGCCCTCGTGGTGCACCAGGGCGAAGGCCTGCCGGGCGATCTCCAGCTCCTCGTCGGTCGGCACCACCGCGACCGCCACCCGGGAGAACTCGGGCGAGATGATCCGGGCGTCGCCCGAGCGCACCGAGTTCAGCTCCGGGTCCACGGCGATGCCCAGCTCCTCCAGTCCCGCGGTGGCCGCCGCACGCACCGGCGCCGCGTTCTCCCCGACCCCCGCGGTGAACGCGATCGCGTCCACCCGGCCGAGCACCGCGTAGTAGCCGCCGATGTACTTGCGCAGCCGGTGGACGTACGCGTCGAAGGCGAGCCTGGCGTCCGCGTCCCCCTCGTCGGCGCGGCGCATGATCTCCCGCATGTCGTTCTCGCCGCACAGGCCGCGCAGCCCGCTGCGGCGGTTGAGCAGGTCGTCGATCTGGTCGACGGACAGGCCGCCGACCCGGTGCAGGTGGAACACCACGCCCGCGTCGATGTCACCCGAACGGGTGCCCATGACCAGGCCTTCCAGCGGGGTGAGGCCCATCGAGGTGTCCACGCAGCGGCCGCCGCTGACCGCCGAGGCGGAGGCGCCGTTGCCCAGGTGCAGCACGATCACGTTGACCTCGGCCGGGTCCTTGCCGAGCAGCCGGGCGGTGGCCCGCGAGACGTACTGGTGCGAGGTGCCGTGGAAGCCGTAGCGGCGCACCCGGTGCTCGTCGGCGACGGCCTTGTCGATCGCGTAGCGGGCCGAGTACTCGGGCATCGAGGCGTGGAAGGCGGTGTCGAACACCGCCACCTGCGGCAGGTCCGGCCGCAGTGCCCGGGCCACCTCGATGCCGGTGATGTTCGCCGGGTTGTGCAGCGGCGCGACCGGGATCAGCCGGCGGATCTCCCGGAGCACCTCGTCGGTGATCACCGTCGGCTCGGTGAACCGCTTGCCGCCGTGCACCACCCGGTGGCCGATCGCGGCCAGCTCGGGGGAGTCCAGCCCGAGGCCGTCGGCGGCCAGCTCCTCGGCGACGGCCTTCAGCGCGGCCGAGTGGTCCGGGAAGGCCTGCACCAGCTCGCGCCGCTCGCCGGACCGCGGGGTGTGCACCAGCCGGCCGCCCGCCTCGCCGATCCGCTCCACCAGCCCGGAGGCCGGCCGGGAGCCGTCCAGCATGTCGATCAGCTGGTACTTCACCGACGAGGAGCCGGCGTTGAGAACGAGGACGCGCGTCCCTCCGGTCATGCCTGCGGCTCCTTGTCGTCCTGGGCCTGGATGGCGGTGATCGCCACGGTGTTGACGATGTCCTCGACCAGCGCGCCGCGGGAGAGGTCGTTGACGGGCTTGCGCAGCCCCTGCAGCACCGGGCCGACCGCGACCGCGCCGGCCGAGCGCTGGACGGCCTTGTAGGTGTTGTTGCCGGTGTTGAGGTCCGGGAAGATCAGTACGGTCGCCCGCCCGGCCACCGGCGAGCCCGGCAGCTTGGTGGCCGCGACGTGCTCGTCCACCGCCGCGTCGTACTGGATCGGGCCCTCCACCAGGATGTCCGGCCGCAGCGCGCGGACCAGCTCGGTGGCCTTGCGGACCTTGTCGACGTCCGCGCCCGAGCCGGAGGTGCCGGTCGAGTACGAGAGCATCGCGACCCGCGGCTCCACCCCGAACTGGGCGGCGGTGGCGGCCGACTGGATCGCGATGTCGGCCAGCTGCTGGGCGTCCGGGTCCGGGTTGACCGCGCAGTCGCCGTACACCAGCACCCTGTCGGCCAGGCACATGAAGAAGACGCTCGACACGATGGACGCGCCCGGCGAGGTCTTGATCACCTCGAAGGCGGGGCGGATGGTCGCCGCGGTCGAGTGCACCGCGCCGGAGACCATGCCGTCGGCGATGCCCTCCTGGACCATCAGGGTGCCGAAGTAGGAGACGTCGGTGACCACATCCAGGGCCAGCTCGACGGTCATCCCCTTGTGGGCGCGCAGCCGGGCGTACAGCTCGGCGAACTGGCGGCGCAGCGGGCTGGTGCTCGGGTCGACGATCCGGACCTGGGCACGGTCGGCGCCCGGGTCGTCCTGCGGGAGGACGATGCCCAGGCTCGCGGCCTTGCGGCGCACCGCGTCGACCTCGCCGAGCAGGGTGAGGTCGCAGATGTTGCGGCGCAGCAGGATCTCGGCCGCCCGCAGCACCCGCTCCTCGGTGCCCTCGGGCAGCACCACGTGCCGGCGGCCGGCCCGGGCGCGCTCCAGCAGCTCGTGCTCGAACATCATCGGGGTCACCCGCTCGGACCGGCCGACCTCGATCCGGTTGGTCAACTCGACGGTGTCCACGTGCAGTTCGAAGAGTCCGAGGGCGATCTCGGCCTTCCGGGGGCTGGCCGTGGTGAGCTTGCCCTCCAGGTGGGTCAGGGTGGCGGCGGTGGGCCAGCTGCCCTCCGGGACGACCGCGACGGGGGTGCCGGGGGCGAGCCGGGCGGCCAGCGCCAGCACGTTCGGGCCGGGGTGCTGGCCGAGGGTCAGCAGCACGCCGGCGATCGGCGGGGCGCCCGCCGCGTGCGCGGCCAGCGAGCCGATCACCAGGTCGGCGCGGTCCCCGGGGGTGACGACCAGGGCGCCCTCGGTCAGCGCGTCCAGGAAGGTGGGCAGCATGGCGCCGCCGAAGACGAAGCCGCGGACGTCCCGGGCCAGACCGGCCGCGTCGCCGAGCAGCACCTCGGCGCCGGTCGCCTCCACCAGCTGGGCGACCGTCGGCGCGGCCAGGGCCGGCTCCTCCGGGATCACGTACGCCGGGATCGGCAGCCGCTCGGTGAGCGCGCGCTGGATCCGCTGCTTGGCCCCGGGGGAGGTCCGGTTGGCGATCATCGCCAGGGTCTCGCAGCCGAGGTCGGTGTACGCCCGGTGGGCGCCCAGCACCTCGGCGATCACGGCCTCCGGGTCCTTGCCCTGGCCGCCGACCACCGGCAGCACGGCGGCGCCGAACTCGTTGGCGAGCCGGGCGTTGAAGGCCAGCTCGTCCGGGATGTTGGTGTCGGCGAAGTCGGTGCCGAGCACCAGTACCGCCTGGCAGCGCCGCTCCAGCGCGCGGAAGCGGTCGACCAGCGCGGAGACCAGCTCGTCCTGCCCCCGGGCGGCCTGCAGCGCGGCGGCCTCCTCGTAGCCGAGCCCGTACAGCTCCGGGCCCGGCAGGTCGATCCGGTACCGTCCGCGCAGCAGCTCGACGACGTGGTCGGAGCCGGGTTCGCCGGGCGCGGCCGCGTGCACCAGCGGACGGAACACCCCGACCCGGTCCACCTGGCGGGTGAGCAGTTCCATGACCCCGAGTTCGACGGCCTGCCGGCCGTCCCCCCGGTCGATCCCGGTCACGTACACGCTGCGCGCCACGCGGATGTCTCCGTCCCGTCGTCTCGGAAGGTGGTCATCTCGACCATACCTTCGCACCGCGAACGCCCGTCCGCGAGCAGAGGCAGGGGGGGAAGGGCAAGGGACCAAGGGCCCGGACCGGGGACTTGCGGCACCGCCCGCCCTTGATGTACCTACGTCATGTAGTTACATTGGCCGGTATGGAGACCATGGGGCTGCGTGAGCTGAACCAGAACCCGTCGAAGGCGGTCGCGCGGGTCCGGGCCGGTGCGACGATCGTCGTGACCGACCGCGGGCGGCCCGTGCTGCGAATGGTGCCGGAGACGGCCCCGGAGTCGACCCTCGAACGCCTGGTCGCGGCCGGCGAGGTCACTCCGCCCACCGACCAGGGCATGCCCGAGCTCGCCCTCGACCTGTTGCCGGACGTCGGCAGCCTGTCGGACCTGCTGATCGAGGACCGGAACCGGGAGCGCGACCGTTGATCTACCTGGACTCCTGCGCACTGCTGAAGTGCATCAAGCCGGAGCCGGAGACGGCCGCGCTGCGCGCCTGGCGGGAGGCGCTTCCCGACGGCACCGAACTGATCACCAGCGAACTGGCCCGGCTGGAGATCACCCGCACGCTGCTCCGCGCGGGCCTGTCGCACCAGCTGGTCCCGTACCACGTGGACCAGGCGCTCCGGGGGGCCTACCGGGTCGACCTCAGCAGCGCGGTGCTGGCCAGGGCGCTCGCCTACCGCACCCCGCGGCTGGGCTCGCTGGACGCGCTGCACCTGGCCAGCGCGGAGCCCTTCCGCGCCGAACTCACCGACTTCGTCACCTACGACCGCGAGCTCGGCCGGGCCGCCGAGGAGCTCGGGTTCCCGGTCACGGCTCCCCGGTGACGCCCACCGGGGAGGTCGGCGGGGCGGTCACCGAGGCGGTCAGCGGGCGGTGTTGGCGGCTTCGGAGCCGGACAGGTCCAGTTCCCGGCCGTTGAGGTAGATGGTGGAGAGGCGCCGGTCCAGCAGCCAGCCGTGCGGGCGGAGCAGGGCGCCGTCGCGGCCCGCGGTCCAGCCGTCGGCGGTGAGGGCGGCGCGCATGCGGGCCTCCAGTTCGGCGGCGGGCAGGCCGGTGGTGCTGCCGATGGTGAGGGTGCGGGAGCAGAAGTCGGAGCCGCAGTAGCCCCCGTCGGTGCGGGTGACGGTCAGGCCGGCGGGGACGGCCACCTCCGCGGCGCTCGGCAGGAAGGCGTCGTGGGCGAACAGCGGGTAGGCGACGGCGACGGCCGCTCCGACCAGGGCGTGGACGGTGAGCGCGACGGCCGCTCCGGCGACCGGGTGGTAGAACTGCCGCTCCGGTCGGGGGCCGCGCAGGCGCCGCTCGACCAGTGCGCCCGCCGGCACCACCAGGCCGGCCGCGAGCGGGTACCCGGCCTCGATCTCGGCGGTGGCGCGGGTGAAGTACCACTCCTGCTCCAGGCCGACCAGCGCGAGGGCCAGCGCGGCGAGGACGGCGAGGACGGCCGCTCCGACGGCCCGGGTGCGGACCAGGAACGCCCAGCAGACCAGCGGCGGCAGCAGATAGGCCAGTGCCAGGACCACGTACACGAGCAAGCCCCCCGCCTGCCGACGATCACTGCCAGGCGGGGAGCCTACGGGGTCAGGCGGGCCGGAGCCAGAGGGTGGCGAGCGGGGGCAGGACCAGTTCGGCGGAGCGGGGCTGGCCGTTCCACTCGACCGGATCGGCCTTGATCGGGCGGGAGTTGCCGGTGCCGCTGCCGCCGTAGGCCTCGGCGTCGGTGTTCAGCAGCTCCTCCCAGAGCTGCTCGCGGCCGTCCAGGGCGGGCAGGCCGACCCGGTGGCCGTGCCGGACGACCGGGGAGAAGTTGCAGACGGCGACCAGCGGGGTGCCGTCGGCGGCGAAGCGGACGAAGGAGAGCAGGTTGTCCTCGGCGGCGCCGCCGTCCAGCCAGCGGAAGCCGTCCGGGGTGGTGTCCAGCTCCCAGAGGGCGGGGGTGTCGCGGTAGGTCCGGTTGAGGTCGCGGACGAGGCGGCGCACGCCCTGGTGGTCCCGGTGGGCGGGCCACTGCTCGTCGAGCACCCACCACTGCGGGCCCTGCTCGTGGTCCCACTCCGCGCCCTGGGCGAACTCCTGCCCCATGAAGAGCAGTTGCTTGCCGGGGTGGGACCACATGAAGCCCAGGTAGGCGCGGTGGTTGGCGCGCTGCTGCCACCAGTCGCCGGGCATCTTGGAGACCAGGGCCTGCTTGCCGTGGACGACCTCGTCGTGGGAGATCGGCAGGACGTAGTTCTCGGAGTAGGCGTACACCATCGAGAAGGTGATCTCGTTGTGGTGGTACTTGCGGTGCACCGGCTCCTTGGACATGTAGACCAGCGAGTCGTGCATCCAGCCCATGTTCCACTTGAGCCCGAAGCCGAGGCCGCCGGCGTCGGTGGGCCGGGTGACGCCGTCCCAGGCGGTGGACTCCTCGGCGATGGTGATCACGCCGGGGCAGCGCCGGTAGACGGTGGCGTTCATCTCCTGGAGGAAGGCCGCCGCGTCCAGGTTCTCCCGGCCGCCGTACTGGTTGGGCGTCCAGCCGCCGCCCTCGCGGGAGTAGTCGAGGTAGAGCATCGAGGCGACCGCGTCGACCCGCAGGCCGTCGATGTGGAACTCCTCGCACCAGTAGACGGCGTTGGCGACCAGGAAGTTGCGCACCTCGGTGCGGCCGTAGTCGAACTCCAGCGTCCCCCAGTCGGGGTGCTCGGCGCGCTGCGGGTCGGCGGGCTCGTACAGCGGCTCGCCGTCGAAGCGGGCGAGGGCGAAGTCGTCCTTGGGGAAGTGCGCGGGCACCCAGTCGACGATCACGCCGATGCCGTGCCGGTGCAGGGTGTCGACCAGGTACCGGAAGTCGTCCGGGGAGCCGAGCCGGGCGGTGGGGGCGTAGTAGCCGGAGACCTGGTACCCCCAGGAGCCGCCGAAGGGGTGCTCCATCACCGGCATGAACTCCACGTGGGTGAAGTTCAACTCCTTGAGGTAGCGCGGCAGTTCCTCGGCGATGGCGCGGTAGGTGGTGAGGTCGGGCCGCCAGGAGGCCAGGTGCAGCTCGTACACCGACATCGGGGCCCGGTGGTGCGCGGTGCGGGCCCGGCGGGCCATCCACTCGTCGTCCTGCCACCGGTAGGCGGAGGAGGTGACCACCGAGGCGGTGCCGGGCGGGCACTGGGCGGCCCGGGCGAGCGGGTCGGCCTTGTCGAGGACCCAGCCCTGCCGGGTGTGGATCTCGTACTTGTAGGTGGCGCCCTCGGCGAGGCCGGGGACGAACAGCTCCCAGATACCGGAGGAGCCCAGCGAGCGCATCGGGTGGCCGGTGCCGTTCCAGTGGTTGAAGTCGCCGATCAGCCGCACTCCGACGGCGTTGGGCGCCCAGACCGCGAAGGCGGTGCCCGCCACGCCGTCGACGGTGCGCACGTGCGAGCCGAGCGCCTGCCAGAGCTGTTCGTGCCGGCCCTCGGAGATCAGGTGCAGGTCGAGTTCGCCGAGGGTGGGCGCAGTGCGGTAGCCGTCGTGCTGGCGCAGCGGTTCGCCGTCGGGGTAGGTCACCAGCAGGGTGTAGTCCGGGAGTTCGCCGCCCGCCAGCAGGCCGGTGAACAGCCCGCCCTGCTGGTGGGTGAGTTCGGCGGGGCCGTGGGCGGTCTCCACCACCACCCGCTCGGCGAACGGGCGCAGCACCCGGATCGCCGTCCCGCCGTGCACCGGGTGGGCGCCGAGCAGGGCGTGCGGGTCGTGGTGCTGCCCGTTCACCAGCCGGTCCACCTCGGCCGGCGGCAGCGGGGCGTCGGGCAGGCGCAGGGCGCCGGCCGGGGCGTCCGCGGGGGGACCGGCCGGGGCGGCGGCCCCGGGTGCTGAGCCCCCGCGGCCGGAGCTCTCGCGTTCGGAGCTCCCGTGGTCGGCGGCCCCGCGTTCGGAGCCCCCGCGGTCGGCGGCCCCGGGTTCGGCGGCCCCGGGTTCGGCGGCCCCGGGTTCGGCGGCCCCGGCCAGGAAGGTGGCCGGAACGGGGCGGGTGGGGCGGCCGGTCGGGTCGAGCGGCGTCACGGTGTGGTCCTCCAGCGGCGGGGATGGGCGAACTCGTGGCGGGCGGGCGGGGCGGGAGCGCGGGTCAGACGGACAGGGCGAGCCGGTTGATCGCGGCGAGCGGGATCGGCAGCCAGCTGGGCCGGTGCCGGGCCTCGTACACCACCTCGTACACCGCCTTGTCGATCTCCAGCGCCCGCATCAGCTCCGGCGAGGCGGCCGGGTCGGCGCCGCCCCCGGCGGTGTAGCCGGCGCAGAAGGCGGTGCGGTTGCGCTGGGCCCAGGCGGCGGCGAGGTGGGCCAGCTCGGGGTCGACCGGGCCGCCGGCCAGCAGGTGGGCGGCCGCGTAGTCGAAGGAGCGCAGCATCGCGGCGACGTCGCGCAGGGCGGGCTGGGGTTCGCGGCGCTCGCTGACGGACTTGGCGGGCTCGCCCTCGAAGTCCAGCAGCACCCAGCCGTGCGGGGTGCGCATGGCCTGGCCGAGGTGGAGGTCGCCGTGGATGCGCTGGACCGGCAGGCCGTCCGGGTGGGCGTCGGCGAGCTGCTGGAAGGCGGCCCGCAGGGCGGCGCGGAAGCGCAGCAGGCCGGGGACGGCGGCGACGGCGCTGTCCAGCCGGTCGGCCATCGCGGTGGCGAGCCGGCCGGTCTGGGTGCGGTCGAGCCGGGCGACGGGCATGGAGCGGGCGAGCACCCGGTGCACCTCGGCGGTGGCCCGGCCGAGCCGGTGCGCCTCGATGGCGAAGTTGCCGGGGGAGCGGTCGCCCTTGAGCCGGCCGACCTGGTCGAGGGCGAGCTCCCAGCCGTCCTCGGCGTCCGGCAGGTAGCGCTGAAGCAGTCCGAGGGTGGCGGGTTCGGCGCGTTCCATCCGGCTCTCGAACCAGGCGGCGACCCGGGGGATGCGGGTGGAGCCGGCCCGGGAGAGGGCGAGGGAGAGCTCCAGGTCGGGGTTGGTGCCGGGGTGGATGCGCCGGAACAGTTTGAGGATGTACGAGGTGCCGTAGATGACCGAGCTGTTGGACTGTTCGGCGGTGGAGGCGCGGCCGGGGAGGTTGGCGGGCAGTCCGGAGCCGGGGGTGCGGCGGAAGGACAGCGAGCCGAACCGGTCGCCGGTGGCCAGGTGTTCCAGCAGGCGTCCGGTGAGTTCGGGGTCGTGCACGGCGTCGTAGAGGGCGGCGCCGTCGTACGGGCCCTGGGTGAGCCGGCCGAGCACGGCGCCGGGTTCGATGCCGGCGGGCCCCTGGGAGCGGACGCCGAGCAGCAGTTGGTAGGTGTCGCCGTGCGGGAGGCCGGCCGTGGTGGCGTGTTCGACCCGCAGCAGCAGGTGCAGCAGGGCCGGGTCGCCGACCTGCAGCGGGGTGCCGACCACCGGCACGAGTCCGGTGATGGGGCGTCCCTTCCCGGCGTACCAGCGCTGGGTGGGGAGCCAGTCGGCGATCAGCGGCAGGGCCGCCTGGACGAGCTCGCTGACGCCCAGGGCCGTTCTCCGGACCCCGGTGCCCCGCGCGCCCGGGTGCGCGGCGGAGCCGGCCGGGGCGTCGTGCTGCACATGGGCTTGCGAACGGGAGGTTTCGGACATGACTCCCTTTCCCCGGAAGCACGCGGACGGCCCGACGGGTCGTGGCCGGGGTCCGTCAGTCTTCCGGATTTCGGCGGCGCGGCGGTCGCGGCACGCGAGCACGGCTCGGGTGTCACGCCTTCGTGTGGGTGGCCGTTGGGCTGTTCTCCGTACGCGGTGGTGCAGAGAACTCCGGGGGCGCGGGGGTCAACTCGCGCCCCCGGAGGGTCTGGTGGTGCTGTGCGGGCCGCTGGTGGCAGGGCACGGCGGATCGTTACTTCGACCGCCCGGTTCCGCTCGTGCGCGGGGGCTGCCGGAGTTGGAACCAGTAGAAGCCGTGCCCGGCCAGCGTGAGCAGGTAGGGCCACTCGCCGATCGACGGGAAGCGCACTCCGCCGATCAGCTCGACCGGGTACCGCCCGCCGTACTGCCGAAGGTCCAGCTCGGTCGGTTGCGCGAACCGCGAGAAGTTGTTCACGCACATGACCAGGTCCCCCTCGTACTCGCGCACGAAGGCCAGCACGGCGGGGTTGCTGGACGGCAGTTCGGTGTAGGTGCCCAGGCCGAACGCCGGGTTGAGCTTGCGGATCTCGATCATGCGACGCGTCCAGTGCAGCAGTGAACTCGAACTGCTCTGCTGCGCTTCGACGTTGGTCACCTGGTAGCCGTACACCGGGTCCATGATGGGCGGCAGACTGAGCCTGCCCGGGTCGGCGGAGGAGAAACCCGCGTTGCGGTCCGGGGTCCACTGCATCGGCGTGCGCACGCCGTCCCGGTCGCCCAGCCAGATGTTGTCGCCCATGCCGATCTCGTCCCCGTAGTAGAGCACCGGCGAGCCGGGCAGGGAGAGCAGCAGGGCGGTGAACAGCTCGATCTGGTTGCGGTCGTTCTCCAGCAGCGGGGCGAGCCGGCGGCGGATGCCCACGTTGGCGCGCATCCGCGGGTCCTTGGCGTACTCCGCGTACATGTAGTCGCGCTCCTCGTCGGTGACCATCTCCAGGGTCAGCTCGTCGTGGTTGCGCAGGAAGATGCCCCACTGGCAGCCGCCCGGGATCGCCGGGGTCTTGGCCAGGATCTCCGACACCGGGTACCGGGACTCCCGGCGCACGGCCATGAAGATCCGCGGCATCACCGGGAAGTGGAACGCCATGTGGCACTCGTCGCCGCCGGCCGTGAAGTCGCCGAAGTAGTCGACCACGTCCTCCGGCCACTGGTTGGCCTCGGCGAGCAGCACGGTGTCCGGGTAGTCGGCGTCGATCTCCTTGCGGACCCGCCGGAGGAACTCGTGGGTCTCCGGGAGGTTCTCGCAGTTGGTGCCCTCGCGGGCGAACAGGTACGGCACCGCGTCCAGCCGGAAGCCGTCGATGCCGAGGTCGAGCCAGAACCGCAGCCCGGCGATCATCTCGTCCTGGACGCGGGGGTTGTCGTAGTTGAGGTCCGGCTGGTGGGAGAAGAACCGGTGCCAGTAGTACTGCTTGCGCACCGGGTCGTAGGTCCAGTTGGAGGTCTCGGTGTCGACGAAGATGATCCGGGCGTCCGGGTACTGCTTGTCGTCGTCGGCCCACATGTAGAAGTCGCCGTACGGCCCGTCGGGGTCCGCCCGGGAGGCCTGGAACCACGGGTGCTGGTCGCTGGTGTGGTTCATCACGAAGTCGATGATCACGCGCATGCCGCGGGCGTGCGCGGCGTCGGTGAACTCCATGAAGTCGGCGAGGTCGCCGAACTCCGGCAGCACCGACTTGTAGTCGGCGACGTCGTACCCGCCGTCGCGCAGCGGCGAGGCGAAGAACGGCGGGAGCCAGAGGCAGTCGACGCCGAGCCACTGCAGGTAGTCGAGCTTGGCCGTGAGCCCCTTGAGGTCCCCGACCCCGTCGCCGTTGCTGTCCTGGAAGGACCGCACCAGCACCTCGTAGAAGACCGCACGTTTGAACCATTCCGGGTCCAGGTTCTTCTTCGAGGTCTCCGGGAAGGTGTCGGGGACGGGCTCGTTCACTGTCACGCTGGGTTCCTCCGAACCGTGAGGAGGTGAGCCGGCTCGGCTGAGGGATCGAGCCGGACGTAGTTGTGCCGGCCCCAGGTGTAGGCGGCGCCGGTGAGCTCGTCGTGCACCGCGTGGGGCCCGTCGCCGTCGAGCGTGACGGTCGCCTCCTGGACGTGGTGCGGGTCGAGGTTGACCACCGTGATGACCCGGTCGGTCAGGCCGTCGGGGGTGGTCGCGGTCTTGGAGTAGGCGAGCACCTGCTCGTTGTCGGTCGGGTGGAAGCGCAGGTCGCGCAGCTGCTGCAGGGCGGGGTGGCGCCGGCGCAGCCGGTTCAGCACGGTGAGCAGCGGGGCGAGG
Source organism: Kitasatospora sp. NPDC098652 (assembly GCF_044760155.1). Classification (NCBI taxonomy): domain Bacteria; kingdom Bacillati; phylum Actinomycetota; class Actinomycetes; order Kitasatosporales; family Streptomycetaceae; genus Kitasatospora; species Kitasatospora sp. NPDC098652. Next base: position 185,118 of record NZ_JBIWAQ010000004.1, on the reverse strand, counting down.
GTGTCGGTGCGGTTCCAGTCGCGGGGGCGCAGCTCGTACTTCTCCGAGTGCAGGTACTCCTCGGAGCCGGGGTGGGCCGGCTCGTTCTCGAACAGCTCGTAGCCGGCGTAGACGCCGTAGCTGGGGGAGAGGGTGGCGGCGAGCACGGCGCGGATCGCGAAGGCGGCGCGGCCGCCGTGCTGGAGGTAGGCGTGCAGGATGTCCGGGGTGTTGGCGAAGAAGTTCGGGCGCATGTAGGCGGCCGCGTCGCCGGTGAGTTCGGTGAGGTACTCGGTGAGTTCGCGCTTGGTGTTGCGCCAGGTGAAGTACGTGTACGACTGGTGGAAACCGATCTTCGCCAGGGTGTGCATCATCGCGGGGCGGGTGAACGCCTCCGCCAGGAACACCACGTCCGGGTCGGTACGGGCGATGTCGCCGAGCACCTTGTCCCAGAACACCACCGGTTTGGTGTGGGGGTTGTCGACCCGGAAGATCCGGACGCCGTGCGACATCCAGAACCGGAGGATCCGGACGGTTTCCTTGACGATTCCGTCCATGTCCTGATCGAAGTTGACCGGGTAGATGTCCTGGTACTTCTTCGGCGGGTTCTCGGCGTACGCGATGGTGCCGTCGGCGCGATGGCTGAACCATTCCGGATGCTTGTTCACCCACGGGTGGTCCGGGGAGCACTGGAGGGCGAAGTCCAGCGCCACCTCCAGGTGCAGCGCCCTGGCCTCGGCGACGAAGTGGTCGAAGTCCTCGATGGTGCCGAGGTCCGGGTGGACGGCGTCGTGGCCGCCCTCCGGCGAGCCGATCGCCCACGGCGAGCCGACGTCGTGCGGACCGGCCGTCAGGGTGTTGTCCGGGCCCTTGCGGAACGCTCGTCCGATCGGGTGGACGGGCGGCAGGTAGACCACGTCGAAGTCCATCGCGGCGATCGCCGGCAGCCGCTCGGCGGCGGTGCGCAGGGTGCCCGACCGCGGCGGCTCCACCCCGTTCGGGTCCACCACCGCGCCCTCCGAGCGCGGGAAGAACTCGTACCAGGAGCCGAACAGCGCGCGCTCGCGGTCCACCTGGAGCGGCAGCGGACGGGAGGCGCTGAGCAGCTCCCGCAGCGGGTAGCGGGCCAGCAGCTCCAGCACCTCGGGGGCGAGCGCGGCGGCCAGCCGGGAGAGCGGCGGCAGGCCCGGGTCGCGCAGCGCGTCCACGGCGGCCAGCACGTGCGCCCGGCCCTCCTTCTTCGGCACCCCGGCGGCGGCCTGCTCCAGCAGCCGGGCGCCCTCCTCCAGGACCAGCGCGGTGTCGATCCCGGCCGGGAGCTTCACGGCGGCGGTCCTGCGCCAGGTGGCGACCGGGTCGCTCCACGCCTCCACCAGGTACGACCAGCGGCCGGGCGCGGTCGGGGTGACGTGCGCCCCCCAGCGGTCGGTGCCCTCGGCCAGCTCGCGCATCGGCGTCCACGGGCCGCTGCGGCCGCGCGGGTCGCGCAGCACCACGTTGGCGTTGACGGCGTCGTGGCCCTCGCGGAAGACGGTCGCGGTGACCAGGAAGGTCTCGCCGACGACGGCCTTGGCCGGGCGGCGGCCGGCGTCGATCTGGGGGCTGACGTCCAGGACGGGGATGCGGCCGATCACGGTGTCGCTCTCTGTCGTCTTGCGGGCGGAGGGCTTGGTGGCGGTCTTGCGGGCGGCGGTCTTGCGGGCGGGGGTCGTGCGCGCGGGCGTCTTCGCGGCGGCTCCCGAGGGCTCCGGCGAGGCGGCCGCGGCGCCGGCCCCCGCGGCGGCGGTGCTGCGGCGCGTGGTGGTGGCGCGCCTGCGCGGTGCCGCCGCCGGGCCCTCCTCGGCCCCGGGGTGTGGGGCCGTTGCGGAGGGCTGTGCCGCGGGAGCCTGTGCTGCGGAGGATTCGGTACGGACCGCCCCGGACACCCGGGGCGACGGCATCGCCGGGTCTGTCCGAGTGTCAGAATCCATCCGCCCGGCGGATTCCGCGACCGCTGCGTCGACGCTGTCGGCCACCGGTGTGGACTGGTCCCGCGTGTCACCGTGCATGCCAAACTCCTGCCCGAGATCAGCGGCAGCTCCCGCGGGCCGGGGGTGGGCCGGGGGGAGTACCGGGAGGACTGCTGGGTGGGGTGGACGTGCGACCGGAGCCTGCCCGCGCCGCTGTCCCCGGCAACCTGCCCGGCGCCCGCCGAACCGGTGGCGGGGCGCCCCGGAACCGGTGCGCGTTCCGGCGCACGCCTCCGCGGGCACGCCCCCGGGCGGGCCGGTCGACCCGTGAACGAGCCGACCGTGCGCGAGGACACGCGCCGGTGCGCGGTGAGCGCCGAACGGGCTAAGGGAGAAGGGGAACGATCAACGCGAAAAGGATTCGGACGTGCTGTTCCACGGGGGACGCCACCCGTCGTCGTTGTCCCCGAGGCATCAACGACCTTCGGCCATCCTCGCATCGGCGACGCGGTTTTCGCAGCGGTACGACAGTAGTTTCGGGTTTTGTCCGGGGCCGGGGAGCGGCCGGAAATGGATCTGTTCCGCGGAGTTCACGCATTGGTAGCGCGACGCCCGGAAATGTGCGCCTCGCGCGCCCCCCGTGCAGACCAGTGCGCCGAATGCGATCTCATCAATAGGCCGAACGGATGCCCAATAGTCCACTTGACCCGTAGTCGGACCGAGCGTCGCGGCTACGCTTCACCGCTGTGAAGGCAATCCGCAGATTCACCGTCCGCACCGTCCTGCCCGAACAACTCCAGCCGCTGCACGAGCTGGCCCTCAACCTGCGCTGGTCCTGGCACCCCGAGACCAGGGACCTCTTCCGGTCCGTGGACCCGGAGGTCTGGGCCGCGACCGGCGAGGACCCGGTGCGGCTGCTCGGGGAGGTCCCGGCCGCCCGGCTGGCCGCGCTCGCCGCCGACCGGCGCTTCCTGCGCAGACTCGGCGACCTCGCCGACGACCTGCGCGAGTACCTCACCGGCCCGCGCTGGTACCAGGCCCAACAGGACGGCGCAGCCACCCCGCCGCCCACCGCCATCGCCTACTTCTCACCCGAGTACGGCATCGCCGCCGCGCTGCCCCAGTACTCCGGCGGTCTCGGCATCCTGGCCGGCGACCACCTCAAGGCCGCCAGCGACCTCGGCGTCCCGATCATCGGCGTCGGGCTGTTCTACCGGCACGGCTACTTCCGGCAGTCCCTCGACCGGAGCGGCTGGCAGCAGGAGCGCTACCCCCTGCTGGACCCGGACGAACTGGCCGTCAGCCTGTTCCGGGAGGCCGACGGCACCCCCTGCCGGGTCGACCTCGCCCTGCCCGGCGGCCGCACCCTGGCCGCGCACATCTGGAAGGCCCAGGTCGGGCGGGTCCCGCTGCTGCTGCTCGACTCCGACATCGAGGCCAACTCGCCCGCCGAGCGGGACGTCACCGACCGGCTCTACGGCGGCGGCAGCGAGCACCGGCTGCTCCAGGAGATGCTGCTCGGCATCGGCGGGGTCCGGGCCGTGCGCGCCTACTGCCGGCTCACCGGGCACCCCGCTCCCGAGGTCTTCCACACCAACGAGGGCCACGCCGGCTTCCTCGGCGTCGAGCGGATCCGCGAACTGGTCGCCACCGGGGCCGGGCTGGACTTCGCCGCCGCCCTGGAGTCCGTCCGGGCCGGCACCCTGTTCACCACCCACACGCCCGTTCCGGCCGGCATCGACCGCTTCGACCGCGAGCTGGTCGCCCGTCACTTCGACGGCGACGCCGCGCTGCCCGGCGTCCCGGTCGAGCCGGTGCTCGCCCTCGGTGCCGAGACCTGGGCCGGCGGGGACCCGAAGCTCTTCAACATGGCCGCCATGGGCCTGCGGCTCGCCCAGCGCGCCAACGGGGTCTCCACCCTGCACGGCGAGGTCAGCCGCTCGATGTTCAACGGCCTCTGGCCCGGCTTCGACTCCGCCGAGGTGCCGATCACCTCGGTCACCAACGGGGTGCACGCCGCCACCTGGATCGACCCGGCCGTGGTCCGCCTTGGCGCCGCCGAGATCGGCGCCGAACGCGCCGAGGAGGCGATGACCACCGGCGACACCCAGCGCTGGACCGGTCTGGAGCGGATCGGCAACACCGAGATCTGGGACCTGCGCCGCAGCCTGCGGGCCCAGCTGGTGGAGGAGGCCCGCCGCCGGCTGCGCGCCTCCTGGCGCCAGCGCGGGGCCGGCGAGGCCGAACTCGGCTGGGTCTCCTCGGTGCTCGACCCCGACGTGCTCACCATCGGCTTCGCCCGCCGGGTGCCCTCGTACAAGCGGCTCACCCTGATGCTGCGCGACCCGGCCCGGCTGCGCGCCCTGCTGCTGCACCCCACCCGGCCGGTGCAGATCGTGGTCGCCGGCAAGGCCCACCCGGCCGACGACGGGGGCAAGCGGCTGATCCAGCAGATGGTCGCCTTCGCCGACGACCCGACGGTGCGCCACCGGATCGTCTTCCTGCCGGACTACGACATGGCGATGGCCCAGCACCTCTACCCGGGCTGCGACGTCTGGCTGAACAACCCGCTGCGCCCGCTGGAGGCCTGCGGCACCTCCGGGATGAAGGCCGCGCTCAACGGCTGCCTCAACCTGTCCGTCCTGGACGGCTGGTGGGACGAGTGGTACGACGGCCAGAACGGCTGGGCTATCCCCACCGCCGACGAGGACGCCGGGGTGCTCGACCCGGAGAGCAGCGAGGCCGAGCGGCGCGACGACATCGAGGCCGCCGCGCTGTACGACCTGATCGAGGAGCAGGTCGCCGGCCGGTTCTACGACCGGGGCTCGGACGGGCTGCCGCACCGCTGGATCGCCATGGTCCGGCACACCCTGGTCACCCTCGGCCCCAAGGTGCTGGCCGGGCGGATGGTGCGCGAGTACGTCGAGCGGCTGTACACCCCGGCGGCGCTGGCCCAGCGCGAGCTGGCGGTCCGGGACCACGCCTGCGCCCGGGAGCTGGCCGGCTGGAAGGCCAAGGTCCGGGACGGCTGGCCGGGCGTGCGGGTCGAGCACGTCGAGGCGGACTGCCCGGCCGAGGCCCAGGAGCTGGGCAGCTCGCTGGCGCTGCGGGTGCAGGTCGCGCTCGGCGCGCTGGAACCGGGCGACGTCGAGGTGCAGGTGGTCTCCGGCCGGGTCGACGAGACGGACGGCATCTCGGACGCCGAGGTGCTCGCCCTCAAGCCGGTCGGCGGGCCCGACCTGGACGGCCGCACCCGCTACGAGGGCTCGCTGGAGCTCGGCCGCACCGGGCCGTTCGGCTACACCGTGCGGGTGCTGCCCGCGCACCCCCGGCTGGCCTCGCCGGCCGAACTGGGGCTGGTCGCCCTCCCGGCCGAGTCGACGGGGATGGACGCCGGGCTGCTGCGCTGAGGCCCCTGGCGGGTGGCTGCCGTCCTCGTTGCTACGGACGGCAGCCGCCCGCTTGCCCTGCGTGGCGGGCGGGGGGAGCGTGATGGTCATGATGCGAACCTTGCGCGCGACCGCCCTGGCCGCGCTCTCCGTGCTCCTCGTGGCGGGGCCGGCCCAGGCCGCCACCGCCCCCCTCGCGGCGCCACCGGCGACCGCGCAGCTGTCCCTGGAGGTCTGCCCGCCGCAGCACCCGGTGGTCCCGGGCGAGACCGGGACCCTGGAGGTGAAGGTCACCAACCGGGGCCCGTCCGCCACCACCGACGACACCCTGGTGGTGGTGCACTTCCCCGCGCCCGGCGTGGTGCAGTCGGCCGACCCGGCCGTCACCCTGACCTACTTCGGCACCGGCAGCTCCTACAAGATCCCGGCCGGGCTGGCACCGGGGGCGGCCTCGGTCGAGCGGCTGGCGCTGTACGTCGCGCCGGTCACCGACCCGTTCATCACCATCAGCGGCGACGTCCAGGCCTACTACCCGGGTGACCCGGACCAGTCCGGCCACACCACCGCGTACAGCCTCACCACCGCCGACACCAAGGCCCACTTCATGGTCGGCGCCTCCTCCGCCTGGCAGGCCGGGCACCCCGTCCCGCAGCCGGGCGACCTCACCGGCGCGCCCGGGGCGACCATCAACCTGCCGCTGTGGGTGTACAACGCGGGCCCCTCGTACTCGCGGCACCCGATCGACCTGGCGATCACCGTGCCCGAGCACACCACGCTGACCGGCACGCCCCCGTACGGCTGCACCGCCACCGGGCCGCGCACGCTGAGCTGCCACTACCCGACCGGGCCGCGCTACCACGACGCGGTCTTCATCGACCCGGCCGTGGTGATCGACCCCTCGACCGTCGCCGGGCAGGTGCTGCCGGGCGGCACGCTGGACGTGGTGGCCGCGGTGGAGGACTGCCCGTCACCCGACTGGCACACCGACTACGTGGTGACCGTGAGCTGACGCCGGCCCGGACGCGGAGCGGCCCGCCCGGGTGCGTGACGGCGCACCCGGACGGGCACAACTGTGGGCCCTGCGGCCAGGGCCTTTCTTACACCAGGCTGTCCCGCCAGGCACGATGCAGGGTGGCGAAACGGCCCGCCCCCTCGATCAGCTGCCGCGGTGTGCCGTCCTCGACGATCCGCCCCTGGTCCATCACCAGCACCCGGTCGGCGATCTCCACCGTGGAGAGCCGGTGCGCGATGATCACCGCCGTGCGGCCGGCCAGCACCGTGCGCATCGCCCGCTGCACCGCCTGCTCGCCCGGTACGTCCAGGGAACTGGTCGCCTCGTCCAGGATCAGCACGGCCGGGTCGGCCAGCAGGGCACGGGCGAAGGCGACCAACTGGCGCTGCCCGGCGGAGATCCGGCCGCCGCGCTTGCGCACGTCGGTGTCGAAGCCGTCCGGGAGCGAGGCGATGAACCCGTACGCGCCGATCTCCCGGGCGGCCTGCTCGACCTCGGCGCGGGTGGCGTCGGGGCGGCCGATCGCGATGTTCTCGGCGACGGTGCCGGAGAACAGGAAGGACTCCTGGGTCACCATCACCACCCCGCGCCGCAGCTCGGGGGTGGCGAGGTCGCGCAGGTCCACGCCGTCCAGCCGGATCCGGCCGTCCGTCGGGTCGTAGAAGCGGGCCAGCAGCTTGGCGACCGTCGACTTGCCGGCGCCGGTCGCACCGACCACCGCGACCGTCTGCCCGGCCGGGATCAGCAGGTCGAAGGGCGGCAGCACCTCCTTGCCGGTGCGGTACGCGAAGCGCGTCCGCTCGAAGGAGACCTCGCGGCCCTTGACCGTGACTCGCCCGCTCGCCGGCGGTGGCAGTTTCCTCGGCTCGGCCGGCTCGACGACGGTCGGCTCGTGGGCGAGCAGGCCGGCGATCTTCTCCAGCGCCGCGGCGGCGGACTGGTAGCTGTTCAGGAACATCGCCAGCTGGTCGAGCGGGTCGAACAGGCGGCGGAGGTAGAGCGCGAAGGCGGTCAGCACGCCCAGTTCCAGGGCGTCGTCGGCGACCAGGTAGGCGCCCAGCAGCACGCTGCCGGTGAACCAGACGTTGGCGGTGGCGCGGGAGAGGCCGACGTACCGGGCGAGCTCCAGGAAGCCCTCCGCGTTGGCCGCCGAGGCCTGCTGGTTGACCACCCCGAAGGCGGCGTCGTTGGCTTTCTCGCGGCGGAAGGCCTGCACCGGGCGGATGCCGTTCATGGTCTCGGTGAAGCGCACGATCATCGAGGCGGCGGCCGTCCGCGAGCGGCGGTAGACCCGGCGCGAGCGAGTGCGGAAGGAGTGGGCGATCAGGGCCAGCGGCAGGAAGGCCGTCAGCGAGGCCAGGCCCAGCCGCCAGTCCAGCACCACCAGCAGCACCGAGATGTAGCAGACCGACAGGAAGACCGTCAGCAGCTCCTGGAGGCCCTCGGAGAGCAGTTCGCGCAGCGCGTCGATGTCGCTGGTGGCCCGGGAGATGATCCGGCCCGAGGTGTAGCGCTCGTGGAAGTCCAGGCTGAGCCGCTGGGCGTGCCGGAAGATCCGGCCGCGCAGGTCCAGCAGGACGTCCTGGTTCACCCGGGCGCTGATCTTGATGAACACCCACTGCAGCAGCGGGCTGAGCAGGGCGCAGCAGAGGTAGCCGGCCACCACCGCGACCAGCGGGCCGGAGTCGTGCTCGCGCAGCGCCGGGATGCCGCGGTCCATCGCCACCGCGACCAGCAGCGGGCCGGACTGCAGGGCGGCCTGCTGGACCAGGATCACCACCATGGCGACGGCGATCCGGGCCCGGTGCGGGCCGAGCAGGGAGCGCAGCAGCGCCCGGGGCGCGCCGGGCGGGACGGGGATGTCCTCCTCGTCAGCCGGGGGCGCGGGCAGCTCCTCCTCGGCCGGGTCGGCCTGGTCGGCCGGCTCGGCCGCGGCGGGCCCGCTGGGGTCGACGGTGGTGGTCATCGGGCGGAGCCCTCCTCGAGGACGAAGGGGCGCTCGGGTGCCGGGGCGGCCTCGCCCGACATCAGTTCGCGGTAGCGGGGGCAGTCCCGGAGCAGCTCCTGGTGGGTGCCGACGGCCTCGATCCGGCCGTCCGCGAGCACCGCGACCCGGTCGGCGAGCAGCACCGTGCTGGGGCGGTGGGCGACCACCAGGGCGGTGGTGGAGCCGAGCACCTCGCGCAGCGCCCGTTCGACCAGGGCCTCGGTGTGCACGTCGAGCGCGGAGAGCGGGTCGTCCAGCACCAGGAAGGGCGGGTCGCCGACCACGGCGCGGGCCAGCGCGAGGCGCTGGCGCTGGCCGCCGGACAGGCTCAGGCCCTGCTCGCCGACCTCGGTCTCCACGCCGTCCGGGAGCCTCTCGACGAAACCGGCCTGGGCGGTGGCCAGGGCGGCGGCCAGCTGTCGGTCGTCCGCGCCGGGGGCGCCCATCAGGACGTTCTCCCGGACGGTGGCGGAGAACAGGGTGGGCTCCTCGAAGGCGACCGCGACGAGTTCGCGCAGCTCCTGCCGGGGCAGCTCGGCGATGTCCCGGCCGTCCAGGGTGATCCGGCCGCCGGTGGCCTCGTACAGCCGGGGGAGCAGGGCGGTGAGCGTGGTCTTGCCGCTGCCGGTGGCGCCGACCAGGGCCATCGTCTCGCCGCTGCGGACGTGCAGGTCGATGCCGGCCAGCAGGTCGGGGGTGTCGTCGGGGGCGTCGGGGTAGCGGAAGCGGACGCCGGTGAAGCGGATGCCGTCCGGGGTGCCCGGGGCCCCGGCGGCGGCGGTCGCGGCGGTCGTGGCGGCTGCGGTGGTCGCGGTGGTCGCGGTGGTCGTGGCGGCCGGGTCGGCGGGCTCGGGCTCGTCGATGACCTCGAAGAACCGGTCGGTGGCGGTGGCGGCCTCGTTGGCGTAGGCGAGCAGCCAGCCGATCGACTCGACCGGCCAGCGCAGCGCGAGCGCGGTGGAGAGGAAGGCGACCAGGGTGCCGGCGCTCAGCTCGTCGTGGGCGACCAGGTAGGCGCCGACGGCCAGGGCGCAGCCCAGGGCGATCTCCGGCAGGCCGACGATGACCGCCCACAGCTTGGCGAGCTGGTGCGCCTTGCTCAGTTCGGTGCGGCGCAACCGGTGGGACTGGGCGCGGAAGTGCTCGGCCATCGAGCGGTGCCGGCCGAAGGACTTGAGGACGCGGATGCCGAGCACCGACTCCTCGACCACGGTGGCGAGGTCGCCGTTCTGGTCCTGGGCGAGCCGGGCGGTGACCGAGAACTCGGACACGAAGCGCCGGGTGAGCACCAGCAGCGGCGCGGCGGGCAGCAGGAGGATCAGGGCGAGCCGCCAGTCCTGGGCGAACATCAGCACCGCGCCGGCCAGCAGGGTCACCGAGTTGACGACCAGGAACACCAGCGGGAAGGCCAGGAAGATCCGCATGGCGTTCATGTCGGTGGTGGCCCGGGAGAGCATCTGGCCGGAGCCCCAGCGGTCGTGGAAGGAGACCGGCAGCCGCTGGAGCCGGGCGTAGAGGTCGGCGCGCATGGCCGCCTCCAGCCGGCCCAGCGGGCGGGACAGCACCACCCGGCGGGTGTAGAACAGGGCGGCCTCGACCAAGCCGAGGAGCAGCAGCAGGCCGACCGGCGGCCACAGGGCGTCGAGGTCGTGCGCGGCGAGCGGGCCGTCGACGATCCGGCCGAGCACCACCGGGACGGCCAGGGTGCTCAGCATGGCGAGGGTGGCGGCCGACACCGAGACCAGGAGCCGGCCGCGGACAGCCCGGGCGTAGGGCCACAGGCGCAGCAGTGAGCGGACCGTGGAGCGGCGTCGCGCGGTCGTGAGCTCGGAGTCCTGTCGGTTCTCGGCCATCGCGGTGAGGGTAGGCGGATTGCCCGTCATTTCTCATCCGGTTTTTCGCCCCTGTCGGCGACGGCCGCCGAGAACCGGCCACCCGAACGGGTGAGGCGAGGGCGCGGGGAGGGGCGTGCAGAGTCGTTCGTGCAGGGAGGAGTGCGCCGTGCGCCTCTTGCGAGCGCCCGCCGAAGGGCCGATTACATCTCCTGACGGATGCTCATTGGTAAGCGAGTGACAGGAGTGTGTGGACATGACGGTCGACACCGAGCCCACGCCCGGCCCCGGAACGACGACTGTGCAGGTCAGGGCCCAGCTCAGTCTCAGCACCACTGCCGCGCGCAACCTGGCGACGACCACCAAGTCGAAGCCGCAGATGCAGGAGATCACCTCCCGGCTGCTGCTCAAGGTGCTGCCGTGGGTGCAGGTCAGCGCGGGTACGTACCGGGTCAACCGTCGCCTCAGCTACGCCTCCGGGCGCGGTCGGGTGGGCTTCGCCAAGGCCGGTTCCACGGTGACGGTGATCGGGCCCTCGCTGGCCGAGGTGCCGGCGCTGCGCGGGTTCGAGGACCAGGAGGTGCTGGCCGAGCTGGCCCGCCGCTTCGTGCAGCGGGACTTCGCGCCGGGTGACGTCCTGGTGCGGGAGGGGACGCCGATCGAGGAGGTGTTCCTGATCGCCCACGGCAAGGTCGACCGGATCGGCACCGGCAAGTACGGCGAGGAGACCGTGCTCGGCACCCTCGCGGACGGCGACCACGTCGGCGACGAGGTGATCACCGAGCCCGGCGGCAGCTGGCCGTACACCGTGCGGGCCGCCACCGCCGGTGTCGCCATGGCGCTGAACGCGGCCGGGCTGCAGGAGCTGGTCGACCGCTCCGCGCCGCTGCGCGAGCAGCTGCTGGGATTCGCCGCCGACGCCGCCCAGGCGCAGAACGCCCACGGCGAGGCGGAGATCGACCTCTCGGCCGGCCACCAGGGCGAGTACGAGCTGCCCGGCGCCTTCGTGGACTACGAGCCGGAGCCGCGCGAGTACGAGCTGAGCGTCGCGCAGACGGTGCTCAAGGTGCACACCCGGGTCTCCGACCTCTACAGCAAGCCGATGAACCAGACCGAGGAACAGCTGCGGCTGACCATCGAGGCGCTGCGCGAGCGGCAGGAACACGAGATGATCAACAACCCGGAGTTCGGCCTGCTCCACAACGCCGACTTCGACCAGCGGATCCAGACCCACTCGGGGGCGCCCACCCCGGACGACCTGGACGAGCTGCTCGCCATGCGCCGCGACACCGACTACCTGTTCGCCCACCGGAGGGCGATCGCCGCCTTCGAGCGGGAGTGCAACAAGCGCGGCATCAACCCCGGCACCGTCGACGTCCTTGGCAAGCAGCGGCCGGTCTGGCGCGGGGTGCCGATCCTCACCTGCGACAAGATCCCGGTGCTGGGCGGCCAGACCACCTCCTTCATCGCGCTGCGCGTCGGCGAGGACAACCAGGGCGTGGTCGGCCTCACCCAGGTCGGCATCCCGGACGAGGTCGAGCCGGGCCTGAACGTCCGCTTCATGGGCATCGACGAGAAGGCGATCGCCTCCTACCTGGTCAGCACCTACTACTCGGCGGCGGTGCTGGTGCCGGACGCGATCGGCGTGCTGGAGAACGTCGAGATCGGGCACGCCCGGGGCTGAGTCGGGGGCTGAGGCCGGGCGCGGGGTCCGGGCGCGGGGCCGGGGTCGGGGCCGGGGTCGGGCGTGAGGCCTAGGCGTCGCGGGCGGGTGCGCGCAGCAGTTGCAGCGAGCGCCCGCCCAGCACTGTCGCGCCCCGCGGCCGGGCCTCGCCGGTGCCCGCGGCGGCCGTGTCCAGCACCGTCTCGTAGGCGGCCTCCGGCTCCGCCCAGGGCTCGCCGGGCAGCGTGAACACCACCGGTTCGGGGCCGGCGTTGAGCAGCAGCAGGAAGCTGTCGTCGGCCAACGGGAGCCCGGTGTCGTCCTGTTCGGGCAGCGCGGCGCCGGAGAGCAGCATGCCGAGGCAGGCCGTGGGGCCGAACCAGTCCGCCTCGGTCATCTCCTTGCCCAGCGGGGTGAACCAGGCGAGGTCCGGCTGTCCGCCGGGGGTGGCGGCCCGGCCGGAGAAGAACGCCCTTCGGCGCAGCACCGGGTGGGCCCGGCGCAGCCGGACCAGCCGGGCGGTCAGTTCGCACAGCCCCCGCCAGCCGGGCTGTTCCAGCAGCGACCAGTCCAGCCAACTGACCTCGCCGTCCTGGCAGTAGGCGTTGTTGTTGCCGCCCTGGGTGCGGCCCAGCTCGTCCCCGGCGGTGATCATCGGGACGCCCGTGGAGAGCAGCAACGTGGCCATCAGGTTGCGCAGTTGGCGCAGTCGTAGGGCGTTCACCTCCGGGTCGGTGGTCTCGCCCTCGGTGCCGTGGTTCCAGGAGCGGTTGTCGTCCGTGCCGTCCCGGTTGGCCTCGCCGTTGGCCTCGTTGTGCTTGCGGTCGTAGGAGACCAGGTCGCGCAAGGTGAAACCGTCGTGCGCCGTCACGTAGTTGACGGAGGCGTACGGGCGGCGGCCGCCGCGCTGGTAGAGGTCCGAGGAGCCGGCCAGCCGGTAGCCGAGCTCGCGCACGTCCGGGCGGGCGCCGCGCCAGAAGTCCCGTACGGTGTCGCGGTAGCGGTCGTTCCACTCGGCCCACAGCGGGGGGAAGCCGCCGACCTGGTAGCCGCCCGGGCCGACGTCCCACGGCTCGGCGATCAGCTTCACCCGGCTCAGCAGGGGGTCCTGGGCGATCGCGGCGAGGAAGGGGTGCTCCATGTCGACGCCGTCGCTCGCCCGGGCCAGGGCGGCCGCGAGGTCGAAGCGGAAGCCGTCCACGCCCATCTCGGAGACCCAGTAGCGCAAGGAGTCGGTGATCAGCCGGATCACCTGCGGGCGGCGGGTGTCCAGGGTGTTGCCGCAGCCGGTGTAGTCGGTGTAGCCGCGCGGGCGGTGCGGGGCCAGCCGGTAGTACGCGGCGTTGTCGATGCCGCGCAGGGAGAGTGCGGGCCCCAGCTCGGCGCCCTCGGCGGTGTGGTTGAACACCACGTCCAGGATCACCTCGATCCCGGCGGCGTGCAGGGCGCGGACCATCCGCTTGAACTCGCCGACCTGGCCGCCGCGGGAGCCCGAGGCGGAGTAGCCGGCGTGCGGGGCGAAGTAGCCGACCGTGTTGTAGCCCCAGTAGTTGACCAGGCCGCGGGCCTGGAGGTGGTCCTCGCTGACGTACTGGTGCACCGGCAGCAGCTCGACGGCGGTCACCCCGAGGCGGGTGAGGTGGGCGAGGGCGGCCGGGTGGGCCAGGCCGGCGTAGGTGCCGCGCAGGTGCGGGGGGACGTCGGGGTGGCGCATGGTGAAGCCGCGGACGTGGAGCTCGTAGAGGACCGTCTCGGCCCAGGGGGTCTTCGGGCGGTGGTCGTCGTACCAGTCGTCGTCGTCGTGGACGACCACGGATCTGGGCATGTACGGGGCGGAGTCGCGGTTGTCCCGGACGGTGTCGGCGACGTCGGCCTCCGGCCAGTTGCGGACGGCGGAGCACGCGGCGTCGTGGGAGGTGTAGCAGCCGTCGACGGCGCGGGCGTACGGGTCGAGCAGCAGCTTCGCGGGGTTCCAGCGGGCGCCCGTCCACGGGTCCCAGCGGCCGTGCACCCGGAAGCCGTAGCGGGTGCCGGGGCGGACGCCGGGGACGAAGGCGTGCCAGACCTGGAGGTCCTGCTCGGTGAGGCGGTGGCGGTGCTCCCGGCCGTCCTCGTCGAACAGGCACAGGTCGACGGCCTCGGCGCCGGCCGCCCAGAGGGCGAAGTTGGTGCCGGGGCCGCCCGGACGGTCCGGCCGGTCCGGCCGGAAGCGGGCGCCCAGGGGCTGCCAGCTGCCGGGCCGTACTGCGGCCTCCTCGGTTTCCTCGGTTTCCTCGGTTTCCAGATCCTGACCTGAGGTCATGGTCGTGCCCTCCCTGAACGGGGGGTCCCGGGCCCCGTTCACCTTCTCTTTCCCGGAATGTGGGACCGGAAAGCAGGGCGCTGCGCGGGGCTGGGGGGTTTGGGGGGCTTTCGGGAGGGTGGGTGGGTCCGGGGGCGGTTCCGGGGGGGGGCGCTCCGGGGGCTGGATGATTTTCGGACCGCCGACTCTGTGGGTGAAGTGTTGGGCGCCGTTGGCGGTCTGAAAATCACCCGTCACGCCCCCTTCCGCACCCACCCCCTCCACCGCCCCCTCCCGCAGCGCGTCCCTCTCGCCTGGGTCGGGTGGGGAGGTGGGTGGGGGGTTGGGGGGCGCGTGTCCTGGGGTGGTTGGGGGTCGTTGTTCCCGGAGTCCGGTGTTCCAGGTGTCGGATCCGAGTAGTGGGAGGCCCCGGGATGCGGCGCTGGGTGGCGGCGGTGGTGTGCTGTCTGGCTGTGGTCAGTGGGTGTGGTGGGTCGGGTGGGGGGTCGGCGGGGGACGGGGTGGGGGGCGGGGTGCACATGCCGCCTCCGGCGGTGTCGCGGGCGGTGCTGGCGGTGGTGCCGGCGGACGGGGCGCAGGACGTGCCGTCGGAGGGGCCGGTGCGGGTGAGTGTGACGCAGGGGCGGCTGGTGTCGGTGCGGCTGGCCGATGCGAAGGGGGTCGAGCTGCCGGGGGTGATCGGTGCGGACGGTGCCAGTTGGGCGCCGGAGGGGGCGCTGCCGCTGGGGACGGCGTTCACCCTGGACTCGGTCGCGGAGGACGACCAGGGGCAGCGGGCGGCCCTGCACTCGGAGTTCTCCACGGCGGCCCGGGCGCACACCTTCGTGGCGTTCTTCACGCCGGAGGACGGGTCCACGGTCGGGGTGGGGATGCCGGTCTCGCTGCGGTTCAGCAGGCCGATCGCCGACCGGGCGGCGGTGGAGCGGGCCGTACAGGTCACCGCGGACCCGCCGGTGCCGGTGGCGGCGCACTGGTTCGGCAACCAGCGCCTGGACGTCCGTCCGCGGCAGTACTGGGCGGCCGGCACCAGGGTGACGGTGGCGCTGCGGCTCAAGGACGTACAGGGGGCGCCGGGGGAGCTCGGCAGCCAGAACCGGGACGTGCACTTCACGGTGGGCCGGGCGCAGGTGTCCACGGTGGACCTGGACGCGCACACCCTGACGGTCCGGTCCGGGCCGGGCGGCAAGGTGGTGCGGGTGCTCAAGGTCTCCGGGGGCAGCCCCGAGCACTCCACCTACCGGGGGGTGATGGTGGTGTCGGAGAAGTACAAGCTGACCCGGATGAACTCGCAGACCGTCGGGATGGGCGACGAGTACGACATCAAGGACGTCCCGCACGCGATGCGGCTGACCGCCTCCGGCACCTTCCTGCACGGCAACTACTGGACGGACCCCGGGGTGTTCGGCACCGCGAACACCAGCCACGGCTGCATCGGGCTGGCGGACGCCAAGGGGGGCGCCGGCAAGGACACCCCGGCGGGGTGGCTGTTCGAGCACACCCTCCCCGGGGACGTGGTCGAGGTGCGGGCCTCGGCCGGGGACGTCGTGCCGCCGTCGAACGGGCTGAACGGCTGGAACCTGCCGTGGGACCAGTGGGTGGCGGGCAGCGCGCTGCGGTAGGCCACCTCCCCGGGATCCCCTCAGACCCCCCGGTTATCCTGCTCCGGCGCGTCGGCCCCGACGCGAAAGATCGGGACCCGGTGCAACTCTTCCGGTCGCCCGTCGCGTCAAGTGAGTGAGTACCTGGAGGGGAGATTCCGTGAAGACGGGGAACACGGCCGGCGCTGCGATACGCACCGGCGGGCGATACCGGCGCAGGGGCGCGATGGCACTGGTCATGGGCAGCGTGCTGCTGCTCACCGCGGCGTGCAACGACGACAAGGGCGGCACCTCGGCGGACGCGGCGGCGACGGCCCCGGCGGACGCCGGCGGGACGACCGCCCCCGGCGGCGGCAACGCGGCCACGCCGAAGACCTCGGCGGCCGTGCTCTCGGTGTCGGCGAAGGACGGCGCCCAGGACGTCGCGCCGAACGGGCTCCAGGTCTCCGTCGCCAGCGGCAAGCTGACCGCGGTCGAGGTGACCGACAAGAACGGCAAGCCGGTCGAGGGCGCGATCACCCCGGACGGCGCCGGCTGGAAGCCCGCGGCGGCGCTCGCCGTCGGCATGACGTACAAGGTGAACGCGCAGGCGAAGGACGACGCCGGGCTGGTGGCCGCGTCGACCACCTCGTTCACCACGCTGACGCCGGAGAAGAAGGCCTCGGCCAACGACAACATCGCCGACGGCGGCACCTACGGCGTCGGCATGATCGTCTCGGTGAACTTCACCAAGGACGTCAAGAACAAGGACGCCGTCCTCAAGGGCATCTCCTTCGAGACCGACAACGGCACCGTGGTCAAGGGTCACTGGTTCGACAGCCGCCGGGTGGACTTCCGCCCGGAGGAGTACTGGAAGCCGGGCACCAAGGTGACCATCAAGTACCGGTTGAAGAGCGTCGAGATCGCGCCGGGCGTCTACGGCGACGTGGACAAGGACGAGCCGTTCACCATCGGCCGGTCGATGGTCTCCACCGCGGACGCCAAGACCCACAGGATGACGGTCGAGCGGGACGGCAAGAGCACCGTCCTGCCGGTCACCCTGGGCGCGGACGCGACGCCATCCTGGGGCGGGACCATGGTGATCATGGACAAGGAGCCGGTCACCCGGATGAACTCGCAGACCGTCGGTCTGGGCGGCGAGTACGACATCCAGGACGTGCCGCACGCGATGAGGCTGACCACCTCCGGCACCTTCCTGCACGGCAACTACTGGTCCAACCCGTTCGGCAAGTCCAACGGCAGCCACGGCTGCATCTCGATGCAGGACGTGAAGGGCGGCAGCGACTCCTCCGTCGCGGGCAAGTTCTACAACGACTCGATGGTCGGCGACGTGGTGAAGATCGTGAACACCAAGGAGAAGACCGTCTCGCCCTCCAACGGGCTGGGCGGCTGGAACGTGTCCTGGGCCAACTGGTAGGCCCGGCAGTCTGTCGTCGCGTTTGTCGTCGAGCGGCCCGGACCTCACCCGTTGGGGTCGGGCCGCTCGGTTTTCGGGGCGGAAAGACCCTCGAATGGCGCAACCTTTCCGGTGGCTCGACACATCTATGGGGCGGGTCCGTCGTGACCGCGGGGAGCAAGGGAGGGAATCGGCGATGAGGTCGATACGCAGAGTGGTGGCCGTCGGACTGGTCGGCGGGGCGATGACGTTGACCGCGGCCTGTGGCGGCGGCAACGGGGGCGGCAGCGGGAGCGGCGCCGCCAAGGCCGACCTGGGGGCCGGTGCCGGGGCCTCGGCGTCCGCCGCGGCGCCCAGCAGCTCGGTGCCGAAGGTGTCCACGGCCGCGGTGAGCATAGAGCCGAAGAACGGCGCGGTGGACGTGGCGCCGGGCGCGCTCAAGATCGGCGCGACGGGCGGCAAGCTGACCACCGTCAAGGTGAGCGACAAGGCGGGCAAGGAGGTCCCCGGCACGATCGCCGCCGACGGCGCCA
Source organism: Kitasatospora sp. NPDC098652 (assembly GCF_044760155.1). Lineage (NCBI taxonomy): Bacteria > Bacillati > Actinomycetota > Actinomycetes > Kitasatosporales > Streptomycetaceae > Kitasatospora > Kitasatospora sp. NPDC098652. Next base: position 167,478 of record NZ_JBIWAQ010000004.1, on the reverse strand, counting down.
GCTGGACCCCGTCCACCGGCCTCGCGGTGGGCACCGCCTACCAGGTCAGCGCGATGGCGGCGGACGCCAACGGCGCGGTCGCCGAGGCGGACAGCAGCTTCACCACGCTGACCCCGGCGGCGCTCGCCAAGGCCGTGGACAACGTGGACGACAACGCGACCTACGGCGTCGGCATGATCGTCTCGGTGGACTTCAGCAAGGACGTCACGAACAAGGACGCCGTGCTCAAGGGCATCTCCTTCGAGACCGACAACGGCACCGTGGTCAAGGGCCACTGGTTCGACGACCGCCGGCTGGACTTCCGCCCGGAGGAGTACTGGAAGCCGGGCACCAAGGTGACGGTGCGCTACCGCCTCAAGAGCGTGGAGATCGCCCCCGGGGTGTACGGCGCCGACCGGGACGAGCCCTTCACGATCGGGCGATCCCAGATCTCGACGGTTGACGCCGCCGCGCACCGGATGACGGTGGTCCGGGACGGGCAGTCCAGCGACATCGACATCACCTCCGGGTCGGACCAACACCCCACCTGGAACGGCACGATGGTGGTCATGGCCAAGGAGGACACGGTGCGGATGCAGTCCAGCACCCTGCCCGGCATGACCGGCGCCCCGTACGACCTCCAGGTGCCGCACTCGATCCGGCTGACCACCAGCGGGACGTACGTGCACGGCAACTACTGGAGCGGCTCCGCCTTCGGCGAGGACAACGTCAGCCACGGCTGCGTGGGCCTGCGCGACGTCAAGGGCGGCGGGGAGGGCACCTCGATGGGCAAGTTCTACGCGGGCACGCTGGTCGGGGACGTAGTCACCGTGAAGAACTCCATCAAGAAGGAGCCGCTCGACCCGGCGAACGGGCTGAGCGGCTGGAACCTGCCGTGGAGCAAGTGGTAACCGCCAGGTAGGCGGGGTTCGGCGTCAACCCGGGCTTGACTTCGGTCGGCCCGGGTCGACGCTTTTCCGGGGTCGGGTTGCTGGAGGCATATGCCGACTCGGGGGAGATCGTTTGCTCATTGTCCGTACGCGGCCGCTTGCGTTCCGCAATGATGGACCGCATGGCGGGTTGGGGCGAAACAGATCAGTCATCGGTTCCCGCGGCCGGCGTGGTCGCACAGGCGTCGTGGATCGACGTCCAGGGTGCGCTCTCGGCGCTGGAGCGGCTCAGCTCCGAGGAGCTGCAGGAGATGTACACCGGCAGACTGTGCGACCAGTCCGCGCCCAACGAGGCGCGGCTGCCGTCCCGGCCGGAGTCGGGCCCGGTGGCCCGTCGGCTGGTCCTGAACGTCCTGGAGTCCTGGGAGCTCCACCAGCACCTGGAGGCGGGCGAACTGCTGACCAGCGAGCTGGTCTCCAACGCCGTCCGGCACGCCGCCGGGCGCACCATCGGACTGTACGTCAGCCGCAAGCCCGGGTGGCTGCGGATCGAGGTCCGGGACTCCTCCCGCGCGCTGCCCTGCATGATCCTCGCCGAGCCCCGGCCGGTGAACGAGCGCGGCCGCGGGTTGAAGATCGTCGACGACCTCGCCGACCGCTGGGGGGCCGACCTGCTGCCGCGGGGCAAGGGCGTGTGGTTCGAGCTGAGGGTCCGCGAGCGGGGCTGAGGCGGCGGGCTCCCGGGCCCGGAAAACGCGCAGGGCCCCCGGATTCGCCGTGGTCGGCGGTGGGGGCCCGTGCAGGTCATCGCGCGGCCAAGGGGGTGCGTGTCGCGCGATGGGCGTCGGCAGTGCCAGGTCGGGCCCGCCGAAGTTCTCGATGTCTTGACTATCGCACGAGTCTCAGCATGTGGGCAAACCGGGCGTCTTGGATTGCAAGGTTTGTAACCTACTTCACCTTTGGATTTTGCATAGGTTCACGCTTCGGCCTGTGAATATTCACGATCCTGTCGGTGGCCACCGCTCCTGATCACTGCGCGGTGGACGCGTGCGGGTGTGTGCTGCCCGCCCCCTGCGCGGCACCGTCTCCGGCCCCGGTAACCTCGGGGGCGTGAACCCTTACTGGCACGTCGCACTGCCACCGCTCCGCGCCTGATCGGGCGCCCGCTCCGGTGACTTGATCTCCGCAGCCCCCTCCAGGGGCCCTGCGGCGTGCGCCCGTTCTCGGAACCAGTCCCCTCGACGGTCCTCGACGACGGAAGTTCACGACTGTGCCGAATCGTTTCTCAGCGCCTGCGCCCACGTCCGCGCGCGCTCGCCTGACCCCCGCCCCCCGCCGTACCCGCCCGATCGACGGGCCGGTGCCGATCCTGGCCTCCGCGCTGCTGTGGGGCACCACCGGGACGGCCGCCTCGTTCGCGCCCGCGGGCGCTCCGGCGGCCGGGATCGGGGCGGCGGCCCTGATGCTCGGCGGAATGCTGCTGTTCCTCACCGACCGCGCCGCCTGGTCGCTGCCCCGGGTGTGCGGGGCGGGCGAGCGGTGGCTGCTGCTGGTCGGGGCGGTGGCCGTGGTGGGGTACCCGGTCACCTTCTACCCGGCGGTGACCCGGACCGGGGTCGCGGTCTCCACCGTGATCGCGCTCGGCAGCGCGCCGGTGTTCACCGGGCTGCTGGGGTGGCTCGCCCGGCAGGGGCGGCCGTCCGGGCGGTGGGCCGGGGCCACGGGGCTGGCCGTGCTCGGCTGCGCGGTGCTGGTGCTCGGGCCCGAACTCCTCGGCGACGGCGCGGCGGTGGACCTCCCGGGGGTGCTGCTGGCGGCGCTCGCCGGGCTCTCGTACGCGGTGTACTCGCTGATCGCCGGGCGGCTGATCGCGGCCGGGCGCCCGGCCGGCGGGGTGATGGGCGCGATGTTCGGCGGGGCGGCGGTGCTGGTGCTGCCCGTGCTCGCCCTGGGCCCGGTGGGCTGGCTGCTCTCGGCGCGCGGCGCGGGCATCGTGCTGCACCTCGGCGTGGTCACCACCTTCCTCGCCTACCGGCTCTTCGGCCACGGCCTGCGCCACACCCCGGCGCAGACCGCCACCACCCTCACCCTCGCCGAACCCGCCGTCGCCGCCGTCCTCGGCGTCGCGGCCCTGGGCGAGCGCCTCCCGGCCCTCTCCTGGTGCGGCCTCGCCGTCCTCGCGGGCGGCCTGGCCGCGCTCACGCTCCCCGGCCGGCGCTGAGGCGTGTCTCGACGTACGGCCGGTGCTGGGTAGGCTGAGGCGGACCGAATGAGCTGCGGGGGGCCAAGTCTGGTGCTGTGACGGTGTCCTGACTGATCCTCTGACATCGAAGGGGGCGCTCGTCATGTCGGAATTCGCTGTGCCCGGTCCGGTGGAGCTGCTGGCCCGGTACCGGAGGGCGATGCTCGAGCTGGATGCGGACGCGCTGGCCGGGCTGTACGCCGAGGACGGGGTGCACGAGTTCCCGTTCCTGTTCCCGGGGATGCCCGAGTGCTACCGGGGGCGGGAGGAGGTCCGAGCCGGGTACCGGGCCGCGTGGGGGGCGAGCGAGGCCCGGCCGCGGGAGATCAGGGAGGTGGCCGTCCATCCGGGGGCGGATCCCGAGGTGCTCACCGTCGAGCAGGTGGTGATCGGGACGGTCGCCACCACCGGTGCGCCGTTCGCCCTCCCGGGCCTGCTGGTGCTGCGGGCCCGGGACGGGCTGCTGGTGCACGTCCGGGACTACATGGACGGCCTCGGCGTCGCCCACGCGATGGGGCGGCTGGGCGCGGTGGCCGCGCGCCTGGAGGGCCGGGCCTGAGGGCCGGGCCCCAGGCCTGCGGCTCAGATGGCGAAGTGGGTGGCGATGCCGTCGAGGACGGGTCCGGGGAGTGTCCAGGGAGAATTCGATGCACGAGCGGCCCCCGGGTGGATCCGATCCACCCGGGGGCCGCTCGTCAGCGCGCCGCGATCAGCACTCGATGACGTTCACGGCGAGGCCGCCGCGCGAGGTCTCCTTGTACTTGATCTTCATGTCCGCCCCGGTCTCCTTCATCGTCTTGATCGCCTTGTCCAGCGAGACGTGGTGGCGCCCGTCGCCGCGCAGCGCCATCCGGGCCGCGGTGACGGCCTTGACCGAGGCCATGCCGTTGCGCTCGATGCAGGGGATCTGGACCAGGCCGCCGACCGGGTCGCAGGTGAGGCCGAGGTTGTGCTCGATGCCGATCTCGGCGGCGTTCTCGACCTGCTCGGGGGTGCCGCCGAGGACCTCGGCGAGGCCGCCCGCGGCCATCGAGCAGGCGGAGCCGACCTCGCCCTGGCAGCCGACCTCGGCGCCGGAGATGGAGGCGTTCTCCTTGAAGAGCATGCCGATGGCGCCGGCCGCGAGCAGGAAGCGGACGATGCCGTCGTCGTCGGCGCCCGGGATGAAGTTCAGGTAGTAGTGCAGGGTGGCGGGGATGATCCCGGCCGCGCCGTTGGTCGGCGCGGTGACCACCCGGCGGCCGGAGGCGTTCTCCTCGTTGACCGCCATCGCGTAGAGGGTCACCCACTCCATCGCGTTGGCCGGGCCGATGCCCTCGGCCCGCAGCGCCCGGGCCGCGGCCGCCGCCCGGCGGCGCACCTTGAGGCCGCCCGGCAGGATGCCCTCGCGGGACATGCCGGCCCGCACGCACTCCTGCATGACCCGCCAGATCTCCAGCAGCCCGGTGCGGATCTCCTCCTCGCTGCGCCAGGCCTTCTCGTTCTCCAGCATCAGGCCGGAGATCGACAGCCCGGTCTCCCGGCTGAGCCGCAGCAGTTCGTCGCCGGTGCGGAAGGGGTACTTGAGCACGGTGTCGTCGGGCTTGACCCGGTCCGCGCCGATCGCGTCCTCGTCCACGACGAAGCCGCCGCCGACCGAGTAGTAGGTCTTCTCCAGCAGCGTCGAGCCGTCCGCCGCGTACGCCCACAGGGTCATGCCGTTGGCGTGGTACGGCAGCGAGCGGCGCCGGTGCAGGATCAGCCGGTCGTCCGGGTCGAAGTCGACGGTGTGCTCGCCGAGCAGGGAGATCCGCTTCTCGGCGGTGATCCGCTCGACGTCCTTGTCGGCCTGGTCGACGTCGACGGTGCGGGGCGAGTTGCCCTCCAGGCCCAGCAGGACGGCCTTCGGGGTGCCGTGGCCGTGGCCGGTGGCGCCCAGGGAGCCGTAGAGCTCGGCGCGCAGGCCGGTCACCTGCTCCAGCAGGCCTTCGGAACGCAGGCGGCGGGCGAACATCCGGGCGGCGCGCATCGGGCCGACGGTGTGGGAGCTCGACGGGCCGATGCCGATGGAGAAGAGGTCGAAGACACTGATGGCCACGGAGGACGTCCTTGTCTGGTCTCGTGGAAGGACTTGCGGGCAGGGCGGCGGGCGGGGCGGGCTGACAAGGGACGGGGCACCGCGCGCACTGTCCAGTGTGCGCGGTGCCCCGGGGTCCCCGGTACGCCGGCGGAGTGAGGCCGGTCACCCGGAGCCGGACGGCCCGGCGGACCGGGCCGCTCCGGATCAGCCCTGGTCGGCCAGGTTCGGGTAGAGCGGGTACTTCTCGGCCAGGGCGGTGACCCGGGCCTTGAGCGCGGCGGCGACGGTCTCGTCGAAGGCGGGCTTGAGCGCCTCGGCGATGACGTCGGCGACCTCGCGGAAGTCCTCGGCGACGAAGCCGCGGGTGGCCAGGGCCGGGGTGCCGATCCGCAGGCCCGAGGTGACCATCGGCGGGCGCGGGTCGTTCGGGACGGCGTTGCGGTTGACCGTGATGCCGACCTCGTGCAGCCGGTCCTCGGCCTGCTGGCCGTCGAGCTGGCTGTTGCGCAGGTCGACCAGGACCAGGTGGACGTCGGTGCCGCCGGACAGCACGGTGGCGCCGGCCTCGGCGACGTCGGCCTGGAGCAGGCGGTCGGCGAGGATCTTTGCGCCCTCCAGGGTGCGCTGCTGGCGCTCCTTGAAGTCCTCCGAGGCGGCGACCTTGAAGGCGACGGCCTTGCCCGCGATCACGTGCTCCAGCGGACCGCCCTGCTGGCCCGGGAAGACCGCGGAGTTGATCTTCTTGGCCCACTCGGCCTTGGACAGGATGACGCCGCCGCGCGGGCCGCCCAGGGTCTTGTGGGTGGTGGTGGTGACCACGTCCGCGTACGGCACCGGGTTCGGGTGCAGGCCCGCGGCCACCAGGCCGGCGAAGTGCGCCATGTCCACCATGAGCAGGGCGCCGACCTCGTCGGCGACCCGGCGGAACGCGGCGAAGTCCAGCTGGCGCGGGTAGGCGGACCAGCCGGCGATGATCAGCTTCGGCTGGTGCTCCTTGGCCAGGCGCTCGACCTCGGCCATGTCGACCTGGCCGGTCTTCTCGTCGACGTGGTACGCGACCACGTTGTAGAGCTTGCCGGAGAAGTTGATCTTCATGCCGTGGGTCAGGTGACCGCCGTGGGCCAGGTTCAGGCCCAGGATGGTGTCGCCCGGCTGGATCAGCGCGAACATCGCGGCGGCGTTGGCCTGCGCGCCCGAGTGCGGCTGGACGTTGGCGTGCTCGGCGCCGAACAGGGCCTTCACCCGGTCGATCGCGATCTGCTCGACCACGTCGACGTGCTCGCAACCGCCGTAGTACCGGCGGCCGGGGTAACCCTCGGCGTACTTGTTGGTGAGTACCGAACCCTGGGCCTCCATGACCGCCACCGGGGCGAAGTTCTCGGAGGCGATCATCTCCAGCGTGGTCTGCTGGCGGTGCAGCTCGGCGTCGACCGCGGCGGCGATCTCCGGGTCGAGGGCGTGCAGGGACTGGTTGAGAACCGTCATGGTGTGGTCTTCCCGGGGAGGAGAGCGGAGGGACGGTGGGAGTGGGACGGACCGCCGTGCTGCGGTCCGTCCCGGGGTGGCTCAGCCCTCGGCGTGGGTGAGCGCGTCGTACTCGGCGGCGCTGAGCAGCGTGTCGGTGGCCTCCACGCGGACCTTGAACAGCCAGCCGCCCTCGAACGGGGCGCTGTTGACCAGGCTGTTGTCGTCCAGGACGTCCTCGTTGACCTCGGTGACCTCGCCGGTCACCGGGGAGTACAGGTCGCTGACCGACTTGGTCGACTCCAGCTCGCCACAGGTCTCGCCGGCGGTCACCGTGTCGCCGACCGCGGGCAGCTGCACGTAGACGATGTCACCGAGCGCGTCGGCGGCGTGCTTGGTGATGCCGACCGTCGAGACACCGTCCTCGGCGGCGGTCAGCCACTCGTGCTCCTTGGTGTACTGCAGGTGCTGGGGGTTGCTCATGGCGTCATTCTCCAGGATGGGAAGCGGGTACGACGCAGCGGGCCGCCGCACGGACGGCTCCGACGTGCGCGGATGGGAAAACGAGGGGCGCCGACGGCCTCAGCGGGCGCGCTTGTAGAACGGCAGCGCCACGACCTGGACCGGCTCGTGCTTGCCGCGGACGTCCACCGCGACGGTGCTGCCGGGGGCGGCGTGGGCCGCGTCCACGTAGGCCATCGCGATCGGCTTGCCCAGCGTGGGGGACGGCGCGCCCGAGGTGATCCGGCCGATCGGGGCGCCCTCGGTGGAGACCACCGTGTACTCGGCGCGCGGCACCCGCTTGCCCTCGGAGACCAGGCCGACCAGCACCTTCGGCGGGTTGGTCTCGGCCGCGGCGGCGGCCTGCTCCAGCGCCCTGCGGCCGATGAACGCGCCCTCGTTGGTGGTCTTGTCGAAGCGCACGACCCGGCCCAGACCGGCGTCGAACGGGGTCAGGTCGGTGGACAGCTCGTGCCCGTACAGCGGCATGCCCGCCTCCAGGCGCAGCGTGTCGCGGCAGGACAGGCCGCACGGGACCAGGCCGCGGCCCTCGCCGGCGGCGGTCAGCGCCTGCCAGACCGGCTCGGCGTCGGCCGGGGCGCAGAAGATCTCGAAGCCGTCCTCGCCGGTGTAGCCGGTGCGGGCCAGCAGCACGTCCTTCCCGGCCACGGTGGCCGGGAGGATCGCGTAGTACTTGAGACCGGGCAGGTCGGCGTCGGTGGTGTCGGCCAGGATCGCGGTGGCCTCCGGGCCTTGGACGGCGATCAGCGCGTAGGTGTCGCGGTCGTCGGTGACGACGGCGTCGAAGCCCTTGGCCCGGGCGATCAGCTCGTCCAGCACCAGCTGGGCGTTGGAGGCGTTGGCGACGACCAGGAAGGCGTCCTCGCGCAGCCGGTAGACGATCAGGTCGTCCAGGATGCCGCCGTCCTCGGCGCAGATCATGGTGTAGCGGGCGCGCAGCTCGCCGAGCGCGGAGACGAAGCCGACCAGCGCGTGGTCCAGCATCTCGCCGGCCTGCGGGCCGGTGACGGTGATCTCGCCCATGTGCGAGAGGTCGAACAGACCGGCCTTGGTGCGGACCGCGAGGTGCTCCTCGCGCTCGCTGCCGTAGCGCAGCGGCATGTCCCAGCCGGCGAAGTCGGTCATGGTCGCGCCGAGGGCGCGGTGCAGCGCGTCGAGCGCGGTCAGGCGGAGGGACGACATGGCCAGGAACTCCTCGGTCGGGGCACTCAGGGGTGCACGCGCCGGACCGGACCCGCTGGGGGACCGACCCCGCGCGCGGGCATGCGGCGGCGTGGGTCTCCCCATCTGTCGTCGAACCTGAGAGCTTCACCGCCCACCTGCCCGCAGCCGGCACCAGCGTCGGCTGGTTCCAGCATCGGGGACAGGACGGCGGCTTGCACCGTGGGTGGGCGCGCGACACGGTCGTGCGCCGCTTTCCAGATGTGCCTAACCCGCGCGGTAGGGGGGCCTGAGAGATTCCGGGGAGGACTTGCTCCTTCGGCGCCGGCTGTGCTCCCTGAGGGGCACTCCGGGCTCTCCCGCGCGGGTTCGAGCGGCCGGTGTGGAGTTGTGGGGGCCCGCGGCGCATGCCGTCGGACGCGCACATCATGGCACGTCCTCGCGGAGGAGGGGAGAGGGGACCCGGTCACACCACGGCCGGGCGGACCCGGGCCCTAAAATCATCGCGTCGGCGCAGCAGTGGGCGGCCGACCCGGCCGTGGGCCGGATCGGCGGCGCATGGAGTACCCGGTGGAGCAGCAGCAGGGGTGGGGCGGGCCGCAGGCGGCGCCGGCGGGCGGCACGTGGCCGGCGAACGAGCTGGAGCAGGTGCTGATGGCCGCGCTGGGTGACCCGGGGGCGACCCCGCGGGTGATCGAGGTGCTGGCCCGCAGCCAGGTGTGGATCCCGCTGCCGGCCGGGGGCGACCCGGCCGGGCAGTCGCTGGACCTGCCGACCGTCGAGCTGGCCGGGGCCCCGTACGTGCCGGTGTTCTCCTCGCAGGAGGTTTTCCTGCAGCAGGCGCCGGGGATGGCCTTCGCGGTCGCGCCGGCCTGGGAGTTCGCCCGCGGGCTGCCGCTGGGCGTGGGCATCGCGGTCAACCCGGAGGCGGCGGTGGGCATCCCGGTGCCGCCGCAGGGCGTGGCGGAGCTGCGCCGCGGGCCCCGGGAGGCCGCTCGGTGGGAGCACACCGAGAACGCGCCGGAGGGGCCGACCGGTGGCCGGGTGGCCCTGCGCGAGCCGGTGCCGGGCGAGGACCCGGAGCACTTCCTGGCCGCCTGCCGGGCGGAACTGTCGGCCTTGCCGGGGGTGTTGACCGCGCGCCGGGCGCTGGCCAGCATCGAGGGCGAGCCGACCGTGATGTTCGTGGGCGTGCAGCTGGATCCGGCCGCCCCGGCCGACCCGGGGGCGGTGAACGAGGCGCTCGGCCGGGCGCTGGGAACCGCACCGCTGCCGGGCGGCGTCCACCTCGTGCTGCTCGACCTCGCCGACGACCCGGTGGTCGAGTGGCTGTTGACCCGGGTCATGCCCTTCTACTCGCGGGTGTGAGCGGGGATCCTTCACAGGCACGTCGCCGTGGCGGCGGCCGGTGCCGCGCCATAGGGTGCGTGCAGGCGGCTGACGGGCCGGCGGGTTCAGGAAAGAGGCGCGGCGAGGTGGGCGCATGAGTGCGGGAACGGGAGCGGGCGGGGCGCCGGGGCCCTGGGGCCAGGCACCGGCCGGGCGCCCGGGCGCGGACCCGGGCGGGTTGGAGCAGGCTCTGCGCGAGGTCGCGCCGGAGCGCTTCGACGCGTACGAGCGGCTGCTGCACGCGCTGGCCGACGGCCAGGTCTGGATGCTGCTCTGGCACGGTACGCCGGGCAGCCCGGACGCGCAGTACGGGAACATGGAGATCAGCGGTCACGGCTACGCGCCGGCCGTGACCTCGCCCGAGCAGCTGACGGCCTCCGGCTGGGCGCGGGCCCACGAGGTCATCTCGGGGCGGGAGATCGCCGCCTCGCTGTACCGCACCCGCTGGGGCCTGTGGCTGAACCCGCACGCGCCGGGCGGCGGGGTGGGCGTGCCCTGGGCGGACCTGCGGCGGGTCGCCGCGGGCCTGGACCGGCTGCCGGCCGGTCCGTTGAAGCTGAGCGAGCCGCAGGTCGACGCGCAGCAGTTCTTCGCCCTGCTGGAGCGGCAGGCCGGTGAGGTGCGCGCGGTGCGGGCGCTGCGCCGGGCCTGGGTGCAGCCGGCGGTGGGGGAGCCGTACCTGGCGATCGGTCTGGACCTGTACGAGAGTTCGCCGCCGGCCGTGGAGGCGGTGCGGGCGCTGATGCAGCGCGCGATCGCGGTGGCCCCGGAGGGGCTCGCGGTGTCCACGGTGGCGATGGCGGACGAGTTCGACCCGGTGGCGCTGTGGATGCGCGCCAACGCGCGGCCGTTCTTCGACCGGGAGGCCGGGCGCCCGCCGACCGGCCCGTACCCGCCGGTGCCGCCGCCGTACCCGGGCCAGTCGATGCCGGGGCAGCCGGTGCCGGGCCGGCCGGTGCCCGGGCAGTCGATGCCGGGCTACGCGTACGGCACCCAGCCGCCCGCGCCGGGCTGGGGGCAGCAGCCCCAGCCGCAGTGGCCCGGCTACCCCGGGCGCTGACCGGTAGACCCAATAGCCAAAATCGCTCACCCGAAGCCGACTTGATTCACCAACAGGTCGGCTTCGGTGCTTTCCGGACGAATTTCCGCACTCTCCGCAGAGGCATCTTGACATGGCAGTTACACCCGTGTGAAGAGGTATATGCCGAAGATCGGAGGCGTGCATGCAGGCAGATCACAGTTGGGCATCTGTCGGTTGTCAGGGCTGGCGCAAGCCAGTTCGGATGACAGAGAGTTCTGCGCAACGCATCGCGCGTACTGGAAACCCCACGAAGGTGAACGCGCACGCCGACCGCTCGATCCACGCGAAGCCCATCCCGCGTGGAGGCAGTGCCCGTGCACGACGCACTGCCGCGACCACCTGCTCCTAGCACCTCCGCACGTCCGCAGCCGTACCGCCGAAGCCGGCGCCCGGCACCCGTGGGCCGGCCACCGTCGGCGAGGGGACCAACTGACCATGACCGCACCCATCACTACCGCCGGGAACGAACCCGAGGCGCCCGCCTCCCCGAGCCCGGCCACCACGATCGAGGGCCGCTCCCTCGGGCGGATCGCCTGGACCCGCTTCAAGCGGGACAAGGCCGCCGTCGCCGGCGGCGTCGTGGTGATCCTGCTGATCCTCCTGGCCGTCCTGTCCGGCCCGATCGAGGCCCTGTTCGGGCTCGACCCCGACCAGCCGAACCCGGACCTGCTGGACGCCAACCTCGGCGGACTCCCGCTCGGGGACTGGGGCGGGATGAGCGGGGACCACCTGCTCGGCATCGACCCGCTGCAGGGCCGCGACCTGCTCGCCCGCGTGGTCGACGGCTCCTGGGTCTCCCTGCTGGTCGCCTTCGGCGCGACCGTGCTCTCCAACACCATCGGCACCGTGCTCGGCGTGATGGCCGGCTACTACGGCGGCTGGGTGGACACCCTGATCAGCCGGCTGATGGACGTCTTCCTGGCGTTCCCGCTGCTGCTGTTCGCCATCGCGATCTCCGCCTCGCTCCAGGGCGGCGCGTTCGGCCTGCACGGCCTGCCGCTGCACATCCTGGTGCTGATCTTCGTGATCGGCTTCTTCAACTGGCCCTACATGGGCCGGATCGTGCGCGGACAGACCCTCTCGCTGCGCGAGCGGGAGTTCGTCTTCGCGGCCCGCAGCCTCGGTGCGCGCGGCCCGTTCATCCTGTTCAAGGAACTGCTGCCCAACCTGGTCGGCCCGATCCTGGTCTACTCGACCCTGCTGATCCCGACCAACATCCTCTTCGAGGCCGGGCTGAGCTTCCTCGGCGTCGGCATCCAGCCCCCGCAGTCCTCCTGGGGCGGCATGCTGGCGGACGCGAAGAACTACTACCAGGTCGACCCCCAGTACATGGTGGTCCCCGGTGTGGCGATCTTCATCACCGTGCTCGCGTTCAACCTGCTCGGCGACGGGCTGCGTGACGCCCTCGATCCCAAGAGCAACTGACCCTGCGTCAATGCGCAGGCGCCAGGCCCTTCCTCCTCCACATCCTCAAGGGGTTGATCTCACCCATGCGTAGGTCCCGTACCGTCGCGTTGACCGCCGTGGCCGCAGCCGCGGTCCTGGTCGTCACCGGCTGCTCGTCCAGCACCAAGAACAACGGCGGAAGCTCGAACTCGGCCGATTCCAACGGTGGCGGCGCCGACGCGGCCACCAAGCAGATCGTCAACGCCTCGGACAAGAAGGGCGGGACGGTCACCTACGAGATGAAGGGCACCCCGGACTCCCTCGACCCGGGCAACACCTACTACGCCTACATCTACAACTTCTCGCGCCTGTACGGGCGTCCGCTGACCACCTTCAACCCGGCCGCCGGCGCGGACGGCAACAAGCTGGTCCCGGACCTCGCCGAGTCGCTGGGCCAGCCCAGCACGGACGGCCTGACCTGGACGTACAAGCTGCGGGCCGGCCTCAAGTACGACGACGGCACCCCGATCACCTCCAAGGACGTCAAGTACGCCGTGGAGCGCTCGAACTTCGCGCCCGAGGTGAACTCCAACGGCCCGACGTACTTCCACGACCTGCTGGTCGACAACCCGACGCCGTACCAGGGCCCGTACAAGGACAAGACCGGCGACCTCAAGTCGATCGAGACGCCGGACGACACCACGGTCGTCTTCCACCTGCAGCACCCGTTCGCGGACTTCGACTACCTGGTCAGCGCCCCGCAGACGGCGCCCGTCCCGCAGGCCAAGGACACCGGTGCCGACTACGTGAAGCACATCGCGTCCTCGGGCACCTACAAGTTCGAGTCCTACGAGGACGGCAAGCAGGCCGTCCTGGTCCCGAACACCAACTGGGACAAGAGCACCGACCCGATCCGGAAGCAGCTGCCGGACAAGATCGTGCTCAAGATGAACATCGACCAGGCCACCATCGACAAGGACCTGCTGGCCGGCAACGCCCAGGTCGACCTGGTCGGCGGCGGCGTCGACCCGCAGACCCAGGCGCAGATCCTGCGCGACTCGAAGCTCAAGGCGAAGACCGACAACGCCTACGGCGGCCGCCTGGTCTACATGGCGATCAACACCAAGGTCGCGCCGTTCGACAACATCGAGTGCCGCAAGGCCGTCCAGTTCGCGGTCGACAAGGTCGCGGTGCAGACCGCGCTCGGCGGCCCGATCCGCGGCCAGGTGGCCAACACCGTGCTCCCGCCGGACATCCCGGGCCACCAGGACTTCAACCTGTTCGAGACCAAGGACAACAAGGGTGACCAGGCCAAGGCCAAGGACGCCCTGAAGGCCTGCGGCAAGGACGGCGGCTTCACCACCGTGCTGTCCGCCCGCACCGAGCGCGCGACCGAGGTCGCCGCGGCCACCGCGATCCAGGCGCAGCTCAAGAACATCGGCATCAACGCCGAGATCCAGCAGTTCCCGCAGGGCAAGTACCTGACCGACTCGGCCGGTGCGCCGCAGTACACCCAGGACCACAACATCGGTCTGATGATGATGCAGTGGGGCGCCGACTGGCCGACCGGCTACGGCTTCCTGCAGCAGATCGTCGACGGCCGCGCGATCAAGGCCTCCGGCAACAGCAACCTGGCCCAGCTGAACGACCCGGCCGTCAACAAGCTGCTGGACGACGCCGCGGTCAACCCGGACCGGGCCGCCCGCGAGAAGATCTACGGCGACATCGACAAGAAGGTCATGGAGTCCGCGGTGTACGTCCCGCTGACCGACTTCAAGGTCTTCCTGTACCGCCCGGACAGCGCCACCAACCTGGCGTCCACCCCGGCCTTCTCGGGTGAGTACGACTACCTGAACATCGGCACCACCAAGTAAAGAGCCTGGCTCCGCATCCCTGAAGGCAGGTGAAGGCAGCGGCGCCCGCCGCCGTCCGGAAGACCCCGGACGGCGGCGGGCCGCCGGAGCCGCCCAACTGTGTTTGCCTACATCATCCGCAGGATCCTCGCGGCCGCGGCACTGCTGGTCGTCGTCAGCGCGGTCACCTTCGCGATCTTCTTCCTGCTCCCGCGCATCGCCGGCGAGACCACCGACCAGCTGGCCGCGCAGTACATCGGGAAGAACCCCTCGCCCGAGGCGATCCAGGCGGTCAAGCAGAACCTCGGCTTCGACCAGCCGCTGTACACCCAGTACTGGAACTTCCTCAAGGCGCTGGTCAGCGGCGCCGAGTACAAGTTCGGCCCGGAACCGGCCACCTGCCACGTGCCCTGCTTCGGCTACTCCTTCAAGAACCACCTGGAGGTCTGGCCGGAGATGACCAGCCGGATCCCGGTCACCATCTCGCTCGCCATCGGCGCGGCGGTGCTCTGGCTGGTCTCCGGCGTCACCACCGGCGTGATCTCCGCCCTCAAGCCGCGCTCGATCTTCGACCGGCTCTCCATGGGCATCGCGCTGGCCGGCGTCTCGCTCCCGGTCTTCTTCACCGGCGCCCTGCTGCTGACCGTGTTCAGCTACGAGTGGCCGATCCTGGACAACCTGGAGTACGTCGACTTCACCGCCGACCCGCTGATGTGGGCCCGCAACCTGATCCTCCCGTGGATCTCGCTGGCCTTCCTCTACTCCGCGCTCTACGCCCGGCTCACCCGCGCCGGGATGCTGGAGACGATGAGCGAGGACTACATCCGCACCGCCCGGGCCAAGGGCCTGGTCGAGCGCAAGGTGGTGGTCAAGCACGGTCTGCGCTCCGCGCTCACCCCGATCGTCACCATCTTCGGCATGGACCTCGGCCTGCTGCTCGGCGGTGCACTGATCACCGAGCAGGTCTTCTCGCTCAAGGGCATCGGCCAGTTCGCCGTCCAGGCGATCTCCGACAACGACCTGCCCAAGATCCTCGGCGTCACCCTGCTGGCCGCCTTCTTCATCGTCGCCTGCAACCTCGTGGTCGACCTCCTGTACGCCCTCGTCGACCCCCGCGTGAGGCTCTCGTGACCGACCTCCAGAAGAACCCGGCGGACGCCGCGCCCAGCTCTGCGGGCGACCCCTTCCTGTCCGTGCGCGACCTGCGGATCCACTTCGACACCGACGACGGCCTGGTCCGCTCGGTGGACGGGGTCAGCTTCGACCTGCACAAGGGCCGCACCCTCGGCATCGTCGGCGAGTCCGGCTCCGGCAAGTCCGTCACCTCGCTCGGCATCATGGGCCTGCACCGCTCCAAGCGGGCCCGGATCAGCGGCGAGATCCGGCTGGACGGCGAGGACCTGATCGCCGCCGGACCGGACCGGGTGCGCCAACTGCGCGGCCGGGAACTGGCGATGATCTTCCAGGACCCGCTGACCGCGATGCACCCCTACTACACGGTGGGGCAGCAGATCGTCGAGGCCTACCGGGTGCACCACCCCCAGGCCTCCAAGAAGCAGGCCAGGACCCGCGCGATCGAGATGCTCGACCGGGTCGGCATCCCGCAGCCGGACCGCCGGGTCGACGACTACCCGCACCAGTTCTCCGGCGGCATGCGCCAGCGCGCCATGATCGCCATGGCCCTGGTCAACGACCCCTCGCTGCTGATCGCCGACGAGCCCACCACCGCCCTGGACGTCACCGTCCAGGCGCAGATCCTGGACCTCATCCGGGACCTCCAGCAGGAGTTCGGCTCCGCCGTCATCATCATCACCCACGACCTCGGGGTGGTCGCCGAGCTCGCCGACGACATCCTGGTCATGTACGGCGGCAAGTGCATCGAGCGCGGGCCCGCCGAGACCCTCTTCGACGCGCCCGAACACCCCTACACCTGGGGCCTGTTGGGCTCGATGCCGCGACTGGACCGGGAACTGCAGGACCGGCTGGTGCCGGTCCGGGGCACCCCGCCCAGCCTGATCAACGTGCCGTCCGGCTGCGCCTTCCACCCGCGCTGCCCGTACGCCGCCCTGACCGGCGGGCGCTCCACGGGCGAGGTCCCGGTGCTCACCGAGGCCGCACCCGGGCACTTCGCGGCCTGCCACCTGGCGGCCGACGAGCGGCACCGCATCTTCGCCGAAGAGATCGCGCCCCGGCTGTGAGCCCGGCCCCGTACCACCATTCTGGAGAGAACCGATGACGGACACTCAGGGGGCCACCATCCCTGCACCGGCGCCCGCCCCCGAGCGCGAGCCGCTGTTGAAGGTCACCGGCCTGACCCGGCACTTCCCGATCCGCGGCGGACTGCTGCGGCGCCCGACCGGCGCGGTGCGGGCCGTCGACGGCATCGACTTCACCGTCAACGCCGGCGAGACGCTGGGCGTCGTCGGCGAGTCCGGCTGCGGCAAGTCGACGATGGGGCGGCTGGTCACCCGGCTCGACGAACCCACCGGCGGGACGATCGAGTTCGAGGGCACCGACATCAGCCACCTCGGCACCGGGGCGATGCGGCCGCTGCGCCGAGACATCCAGATGATCTTCCAGGACCCGTACTCCTCGCTGAACCCCCGGCACACCGTCGGCACCATCGTCAGCGCGCCGTTCAAGCTCCAGGGGGTCCACCCCGAGGGCGGCGTCAAGAAGGCCGTCCAGGACCTGCTGGAGCTGTGCGGGCTCAGTCCCGAGCACTACAACCGCTACCCGCACGAGTTCTCCGGCGGCCAGCGCCAGCGCATCGGCATCGCCCGGGCACTCGCGCTCAAGCCGAAGATGATCATCGCGGACGAGCCGGTCTCGGCGCTGGACGTGTCGATCCAGGCGCAGGTGGTCAACCTGCTCGACGACCTCCAGCAGGAGCTCGGCCTGACCTACCTGATCATCGCGCACGACCTCTCGGTGGTCCGGCACGTCTCCGACCGGGTGGCGGTGATGTACCTCGGCAAGATCGTCGAGATCGCCGACCGCGACTCGCTCTACCGCAGCCCGATGCACCCGTACACCACGGCCCTGATGTCGGCCGTCCCGGTGCCGGACCCGCGCCGGCGCCAGCAGGGCGGGCGCGAGCGGATCCTGCTCAAGGGCGACGTGCCCTCGCCGATCAACCCGCCCAGCGGCTGCCGGTTCCGCACCCGTTGCTGGAAGGCGCAGGACGTGTGCGCGAGCCAGGAGCCGCCGCTGGCGGTGGCGAGGACCGGGCACCAGGTGGCGTGTCACTTCCCCGAGGGGACCGACTAGGCGCAGCCCTGAGAACGCCCAGTACCGACGAAAGAGAGGCCGCCCGCTCCCGGGAATCGGGGGCGGGCGGCCTCACGTCGTGGCGGGCGGGTGTCAGCCGCGCCCGGCGCCGTCCAGGACGGGCTGCGCCTCGGCCTCCGCGGCCGGGCCGGCCGGCTGCGGCGCGCGCGCGGCGGGGGTGCCCGGGGCGGCCGGTCGGGCCGACGGCAGCTCGGCCGGGAAGCGGCGGTTCAGCGCCTTGATCACCTTGCGGCCCAGGTTCTGGAACGGGATCTCGACCAGGCGGTAGCTGAGGTAGCTGATCAGCAGCAGGGCGGCCATCAGGCCGAAGAACTGCAGGCTGCGGTCCTGCCAGGAGGTGAAGGCCGGACGGCCCTCCAGCTTCCAGTTCATGAAGTGGATGATCGGGTTGTGCAGCAGGTACACCGAGTAGCTGATCGAGCCCGTCCAGGTCAGCCAGCGCGGGAAGCGGCGGTGGCGCAGCAGCATGCCGATCGCGAAGACGACCCAGGCGCCCAGGTAAGCGCCGGAGAACGACTGCCAGGACTCGCTCCAGGTCCGCCACAGCGCGTTGTCGCGGTTGTACATGAAGCCGCACAGGACGCCCGAGGTGAGGACGAAGCCGCAGCACAGCAGGGCCGGCAGCCGGTCGATCTGGCCGTGCTCCAGCCGGTACAGCACCGTCCCGGAGAACATGGTGGCGAAGATCAGCAGGGTCTCGAAGGCGGCGGAGCGGCCGTTCAGCACGACCAGCACCAGGCCCAGCCCGCCGAGCATCGTCCCGCCCCAGCGGGTCAGGTCGACCCGGCCGGTGAGGAAGCAGACCATCGCGGTGATCACGATGACCAGGACGGCCACCGTCAGGTGCCGGTTGGCGGGCAGGCCGCCGTCCGCCGTGAGCAGGCCGAGCGGCAGCCAGGAGCCGAGCAGCAGCGCGGCGCCGGCGAAGCCGATCGCGAGCGGGGCGCTCTTCTTGTGCTTGCCGTTGACGAACAGGGCCGTCACGAAGAAGTAGAAGATCATCTCGTAGGTGAGCGTCCACATCACCCCGATGAGGTTCGGGACGCCCGTGAGGTCCTGCACCATCGGGGCGTTGCCCACCACCGAGAGCAGCGGGTGGTCGAAGGCGAAGCCCTGGATGACCGAGTGGTTGCGGGGCAGGAGCAGCAGGCTCAGCAGCGCGGTGACGATCACCACCGGGTAGATCCGGAAGTACCGGCCCGCCCAGAACGAGCGCACATCGCCGCGCCGCTCCAGCGAGGCCGGGATGATGTACCCGCTCACCAGGAAGAACAGCATCACGCCGAAGATGCCCGGATCCCCGAAGTTGCGCGGCGCGTGGTCGATGTGGAGCCAGTAGAACGGCAGCGCGAAGTGGTAGATCGCCACGGAGAGCGCGGCTATGCCGCGCAGGGCGTCGAGCCAGCCGAGCCTCGCCGAGGCTGCTGGGGCGGCACCCGCGGCGGCACGGGTGTTCTGTCGGCGTGGGAATGCGCGTCCGGTGAGCTTCACACGCGGGAGGTTAGCGGAGTGGGCCGGGGGTGCACCCGCCCGGGCGGGGACTGCCCCGTCCGCGAGACGGTTTCATCCGGACTGTGACCGGTGTCGGGAACGACCGGGTGGATCGGGTACACATGGACGGTGAGTTCGCAGATCTTCCCCTCCGACGTGCAGCAATCGTTGGACCTCGTCGGCATTTTCGTCTTCGCCCTCTCCGGGGCGCTGCTCGCCGTCCGCAAGAACATGGACATCTTCGGGATCTGCGTGTTGGCGGAGGTCACGGCCCTCGGCGGCGGGGTGATGCGCGACCTGGTGATCGGCGCCACCCCCGTAGCCGCCTTCACCAACCTCGGCTACTTCCTCACCCCGCTGGCCGCCGGCCTCGTGGTGTTCTTCCTGCACCCCGAGGTCGAGCGGATCAACCGCTCCGTGCAGACCCTGGACGCCCTCGGCCTCGGCCTGTTCTGCGTCACCGGCACCGCCAAGGCGCACGACTACGGGCTGGGCGCGGTCGCCTCGATCGCGCTCGGCATGGTGACCGCGGCCGGCGGCGGGGTGATCCGCGACGTGCTGGCCGGGGAGATCCCCTCGCTGCTGCGCTGGGACCGCGAGATCTACGCCGTGCCGGCGCTGGTCGGCGCCGCCCTGGTGGCCGTGCTGATCGGGGCCGACCGGCTCACCGGCGCCACCGGCACCGCCGCCGCGCTCACCGCCTTCGTGCTGCGGATGCTCGCCCTGAGGTACGGCTGGCGTGCCCCGCGGGCCTGGCACCGCAACGGTTCTCGCACCAGCGAGGAGTAGGCGAGCCGCCGCAGGCGAGCGAGATCGCCTCGGCCGTGCAGAGCAGCTCCGGCAGCATCCGGGCCAGCTCGGCCGGCGGCACCTGGCCGGCCGGGGCGCTCAGCGCGCAGGCCGCGACCGTCCGTCCGCCGCTGCCCGCCACCGGCGCGGCCACGCAGGTCACCGGCTCCCGGTGCTCGGCCGACTCGGCCGCCCAGCCCCGGCGGCGCACCGCCGCCAGCTCGGCCGGCAGCTCCTCCTCGCGGACGCCGTCCTCCGGCAGCCCGGCGAGCAGCACCCGCCCGACGGCCGTCCCGGTCACCGGGGCGCGGCGCCCGATCCGCGGCGGGCGGGCGGCCGAGGGCGCGGCCACCTCGTCCAGGTAGAGCACCTCGCCGTCGTGCAGCACGGCCAGCTGGACGGTGTAGCCGCAGCGCGCGTTCAGCGCGGCCAGGTACGGCGCGGCGACCTGCCGGACGTCGAAGTCCTCCAGCGCCCGGTGCGCCAGCGACAGCACCCGGCCGCCGACCCGGTAGCGCAGGTCGGGCTGGCGCCGGACGAACCCGTGCTCCTCCAGGGTGCGCAGCAGCCGCAGCGCGGTGGACTTGTGCACCCCGAGGCTGCTCGCGGCCTGTTCCAGCGAGAGCGGCCCGTCGCCGAGCGAGCCGAGCAGGGTCAGCGCGCGGTCGACCGACTGCGACATGGCGCCCCCTGGAACGCTGGAACCCGATGGAGAAGTGGTCGTCAGGCTAACCGCTGGGCGGCGCAGTGGTACAAACCAGTGCCGGACGCCGCCGTCCGCCGGCCGCGGCCGTGGCCGGATCGGTGCGCACCCGGGCCCGGGCCTGCTGGGGCCCCGGAGCATGCCCTCTACAATCGGATGGTTATGCCATACCTGGACCATGCGGCGACCACGCCGATGCTGCCCGAGGCGATCGCCGCGATGTCGGCGCACCTGGGGGTGGTCGGCAACGCCTCGTCCCTGCACGCGGCCGGCCGCCGGGCCCGCCGGGTGGTCGAGGAGTCCCGCGAGTCGCTGGCCGAATCGCTGGGCGCCCGCCCGAGCGAGATCGTGCTGACCGGCGGCGGCACCGAGTCCGACAACCTGGCGGTCAAGGGCCTCTACTGGGCCCGCCGGGGCGCCGATCCGGCCCGCACCCGGGTGCTGTCCAGCCCGGTCGAGCACCACGCCGTGCTGGACGCGGTGCACTGGCTCTCCGAGCACGAGGGCGCGACGGTCGAGTACCTGCCGGTGGACGCGCTGGGCCGGGTGCACCCCCGGGCGCTGCGCGCCGCGATCGAGCGCGACCCCGGCTCCGTCGCCCTGGTCACCGTGATGTGGGCCAACAACGAGGTCGGCACCGTCCAGCCGGTGCGCGAACTCGCCGCCGTGGCGGCCGAGTACGGCATCCCGATGCACGCCGACGCGGTGCAGGCGCTCGGTCAGGTCCCGGTCTCCTTCGCCGACTCGGGCCTCACCGCGCTCACCGTCACCGGGCACAAGATCGGCGGCCCGTTCGGCATCGGCGCCCTGCTGCTCTCCCGCGGCGCCACGCCCGTACCGCTGCTGCACGGCGGCGGCCAGGAGCGCGACGTACGCTCCGGCACCCTGGACGCCCCCGCCGCCGCCGGCTTCGCGGCCGCCGCCGCGCTGGCCGTCGAGCGGCGGGCGGAGCACGCGGTGACGCTCGGCGCGCTGCGCGACGAACTGGTCGCCGGGGTGGCCGCGGCCGTCCCGGACGCGGTGCTCAACGGCGACCCGGCGGGGGAGGGGCGGCTGCCCGCCAACGCCCACTTCTCCTTCCCCGGCTGCGAGGGCGACGCGTTGCTGATGCTGCTGGACGCCCAGGGCATCGAGTGCTCCACCGGCTCGGCCTGCTCGGCCGGGGTGCCGCAGCCCAGCCACGTGCTGCTGGCGATGGGGGTCGACCCGCTGCTGGCCCGTGCCTCGCTGCGGTTCTCGCTCGGGCACACCTCGGTGCGCGAGGACGTCACGGCACTGGTGGCGGCCATCGGCCCGGCGGTGCAGCGGGCCCGCAACGCGGGGCTGGCGTCCGTCCGGCGGTAGCCCCGGTACGGGCCGGGCATGTTCGACGGCCCCGTACTCTTGTAGTCACCATGACTGACTTCCCGGGTGCCCCGACCACTCCGTCCACCGGCCGCCTGCGCGTGCTCGCGGCGATGTCCGGCGGAGTCGACTCCGCCGTCGCCGCCGCCCGCGCCGTCGAAGCGGGGCACGAGGTGACGGGCGTGCACCTGGCGCTGTCCGCCAACCCGCAGTCCTTCCGTACGGGCGCGCGCGGCTGCTGCACCATCGAGGACTCCCGGGACGCCTGGCGGGCGGCCGACGTGATCGGCATCCCGTTCTACGTCTGGGACCTCGCCGAGCGCTTCCGCGAGGACGTGATCGACGACTTCGTCGCCGAGTACGCGGCCGGTCGGACCCCGAACCCCTGCCTGCGCTGCAACGAGAAGATCAAGTTCGCCGCGCTGCTGGACAAGGCGATCGCCCTCGGCTTTGACGCCGTCTGCACCGGCCACTACGCCCGCGTCGTGGACCTGCCGGACGGCTCGCGCGAGCTGCACCGCGCCGTGGACGCCGCCAAGGACCAGTCCTACGTCCTCGGCGTGCTCGACGCCGACCAGCTCGCCCACTCCCTCTTCCCGCTCGGCGACACCACCAAGGAAGAGATCCGGGCGGAGGCCGAGCGCCGCGGCCTGGCCGTCGCCAAGAAGCCCGACAGCCACGACATCTGCTTCATCGCCGACGGCGACACCCAGGGCTTCCTGGCCAAGCACCTCGGCACCGCCACCGGCGACATCCTCGACGTGGACGGCACCAAGCTCGGCGAGCACGACGGCGCGTACGGCTTCACCATCGGTCAGCGCAAGGGCCTGCGGATCGGTCGCCCGGCGGCCGACGGCAAGCCGCGCTACGTGCTGGACATCTCCCCGGTGAACAACACCGTCACCGTCGGCCCGGTCGAGGGTCTGGACGTCACCGCCCTGACCGCCATCCGCCCCCGCTGGTGCGGCACCGAGCCCCTGGCCGAGGGCCGCTACACCGCCCAGCTGCGCGCCCACGGCGAGGAGGTGCCGGTCACCGCCGCCATGGTCGACGGCGAGCTCCACGTCCGCCTGGACACCCCGGCGCGCGGCATCGCCCCGGGCCAGGCCGTCGTCCTCTACGACGGCACCCGCGTCATCGGCTCCGCCACCATCGCCACCACCGAACGCCCGGCGGCGCGGGTCTGAGCGGGCCATGGCGGCGTCATCCGAAGGGATGACGCCGCTGAATCGCCCGGATGACCGCGGCCCGACAGGGCATTCGTCCGGCTGATTCGGGGGTCCGGGCCGCGGACCTAACGTCTGGGACATGACCCGAATCCGCCGCATCGCGGCCGTCGCAGCGCTCGCTCTCGCCCTTCCGCTCCCGCTGGCCGGGGCCGCGACGGCCTCGCCGTCGCGGCCCGCCACCGCGGCCGCCACCGCCGTGTCCAGCAATCCGGCCGCCTTCCACGGCGAACTGCCCCGCCCGACCGGGCGGTACGAGGCCGGGGAGGAGGTGCTGCACCTGACCGACCAGGGCCGCACCGACCCGTGGGTGCCCGCGGCCGGTCCGCGGCAGCTGGCCGTGTCGATGTTCTACCCGGCCCGGCAGGGCACCGGGGAGCCCGCTCCGTACATGACCCCTGGCGAGGCCCAGGGCTTCCTGGCGACGCGGGTGCCGGCCGGCACCGGGCTCACGGCGCAGGACCTGGTCGGCGTCGACACCCACGCCTACACCGGCGCGAAGGCCGCCGGCGGGAAGTTCCCCCTGGTGGTGCTCTCCCCGGGCTTCGAGAACCCCCGCGCCACGCTGACCGGCCTGGCGACCGACCTGGCCAGCCGCGGCTACGTGGTGGCCCTGGTCGGCCACACCTACGAGGACTCCGGCGAGACGCTCGCCGACGGCAGCACCCCGGGCTGCGCACTGTGCGACAGCGGCGCACCGGACTCGCTCCCGGACAGCCGGGCGAAGGACGTGTCCTTCGTCCTGGACCAGCTGACCGGGCAGCACCCGGTCTGGCGCCTGTCCCACCTGATCGACCGCGACCGGATCGGGATGGCCGGGCACTCGATCGGCGGCGCCTCGACGCTCAACGCGATGGCCGAGGACCAGCGGATCCTGGCCGGGGTGAACATGGACGGCACGTTCTGGCCGCCGGTTCCGACCGACAAGCTCGACGGGCGCTCGTTCCTCCTGCTCGGCAAGGACAGCGACCACTCCTCGAACGGCGGGGACACGTCCTGGGCGCAGACCTGGGCCGGTTGGAAGGGCTACAAGCCCTGGCTGACCGTCGCGGGCACCAACCACGCCAGCTTCACGGACGTCACCGTGCTGGCTGCCGAGATCGGCATGCCGCTCCCTCCGGGGACGACCACCTCGCCGGAGCGCGGGATGCAGCTGACCCGGGAGTACGTCGGAGCCTTCTTCGACCGGACCCTGAAGGGAATCCACCAGCCCCTCCTCGACGGCCCGTCGACGGCGAACCCGGAGGTGCTCTTCCAACACCCGTGATCGCGCGTGTTTCTCGGGGCCCGGCCGTCCGGTGCGGACGGCCGGGCCCGTTCAGCGCCATGGTCTTTCAGGGCTCCTATCCTCCTGCACATGAGTAACAGCGCCGGGAATCCCCAGTCAACGCCGCTCCACTCGGTGTCCGTCGCCGGGGCGGTGGTGCGCGAGGACGGCCGGGTTCTGGCGATCCGCCGGGCCGACAACGGGACCTGGGAGCCCCCGGGCGGGGTGCTGGAGCTGACCGAGCCGGTTGAGGACGGCGTGTGCCGTGAGGTCTACGAGGAGACCGGGATCAAGGTTCGGGTGGAGCGGTTGACCGGCGTCTACAAGAACGTGAGTCGCGGAATCGTCGCCCTGGTCTTCCGCTGCCGACCGGAGGCCGGGGCGGAGCGGCTCTCCGAGGAGTCGGTCGAAGTCGACTGGCTCACACCTGCCGAGGTCTCCGACCGCATGGCCGAGGTCTACTCCGTGCGCCTGTTGGATGCGTTCCGGGACGACACGGCACCGAGCATCCGAACCCACGACGGCCGCCACCTGCTGTGACCCGGCGGCCAAACCCGGTGGGCGGGGGCGGGCGGGCGTGATAGACCAGTCGGCATTATGAACATCTGCGTCTTCTGCTCCGCGTACTCGCTCGACGACCGCTACACCGCCCCCGCCGCCGAGTTCGCCCGGCTCCTGGGGGAGGGCGGCCACACCCTGGTCTGGGGCGGCTCCGACGCCGGCCTGATGGGGCTGCTCGCCGACGAGGTGAAGGCGGCGGGCGGCCGGCTGGTCGGCGTGCTGGTCGAGATGCTCAAGCACAAGGGCTACGTCGGCGCCGACGAGCTGGTGATGACCGCCGATCTGGCCGAGCGCAAGCGGGAGTTGGCCGCCCGGGCGGACGCCGTCGTGGTGCTGGTCGGCGGGCTGGGCACGATGGACGAGGTCACCGAGGTGCTGGAGCTCAAGAAGCACGGGATCTTCGACAAGCCGGTCGTCCTGCTGGACACCGAGGGCTTCTACGCGGGCCTGCGCACCCAGCTGGACCGGATGGACGCCGAGGGCTTCCTGCCGCGCCCGCTCTCCGAGCTGGTCGGCTTCGCCGACACACCCGCCGAGGTCTTCACGCTGCTCAAGGCCTGAGAGGATCGGGGCCATGGCTGCACATCTGATCACCGGTGCCGGTTCCGGCATCGGCGCCGTCCTGACCGAGAAGCTCGCCGAGCGCGGGGACGAGCTCTGGCTGCTCGCCCGGGACGCCCGGCGGGCCGGCGAGCTGCGGGACCGCTTCCCCGGCGCCCGCACCCTGGTCGGCAACCTCGGCGACCCCGCCAAGCTCTCCTGGGCCTTCGGGCAGCAGCAGCTGCCCGTCACCCTCGACTCGCTGCTGCACGTCGCGGGCACGGTCGAGCTCGGCACGGTCGGCGACCTGCCGGTGAAGGCCTGGCAGGACACCCTGAACGTCAACCTGGTCGCCCCCGCCGAGCTGACCCGGCTGCTGCTGCCCTCGCTGCGCCTGGCCAAGGGCCATGTGGTGCTGGTCAACTCCGGCGCGGGCCTGACCGCCCACGCCGAGTGGTCGGCGTACGCGGCCAGCAAGCACGGGCTCAAGGCGCTCGCCGACGCGCTGCGCCAGGAGGAGCACGCGAACGGCGTGCGGGTCACCTCGGTCTACCCGGGCCGCACCGCCACCGCGATGCAGGCCAAGGTGCACCAGCAGGAGGGCAAGGAGTACGACCCCGCCCGCTGGATCGAGCCGGAGTCCGTCGCGAAGGCCGTCCTCGCGGCCCTGGACGCCTCCCGGGACGCCGAGATCACCGACATCACCGTCCGCCCGGGACGCTGAGGGCCGCCGAGGGCAGCTGAGGGCCGCCGAGGCCCGCTGACGAACCGGCCCGGCGCCGCGCACTAGGCTCGGACGGGTGAGCACTCCGAACGCCTTCCCCGACCTGCGCGGCGCCGCCACCGGCGTCGGCTCGCTGCCCGGCACCGATGCCCGGGAGGCCGCCAAGACCTCCACCGGCGCGCTGGAGCAGCTCCCGTTCCTGCCCGAGCTGCCCGCCCGCGGGCCGGGCGCCGACATGATCGGCCGCAGCGCCGGCCTGCTGGTGGAACTCTTCGCGCAGACCGAGCCCAGCGGCTGGCGGTTCGCCGACCGCCCCGGCCGGGACACCCGCCGCGCCCACTCCTGGCTCGGCGAGGACCTGGACGCCCTGGAGGAGTTCACCCAGGGGTACCGGGGGGCGCTCAAGGTCCAGGCCGTGGGCCCGTGGACGCTGGCGGCCGCCATCGAGCTCAAGCACGGCGAGAAGGCCCTCGCCGACCGCGGTGCCTGCCGGGACGTCGCCGGCTCGCTCACCGAGGGGCTGCGCCGCCACCTGGCCGAGGTCCGCAAGCGCGTCCCGGGGGCCGAGGTGGTGCTCCAGCTGGACGAGCCCTCGCTGCCCGCCGTGCTGGCCGGGCAGGTGAAGACCGCCAGCGGCTTCCAGCGGCTGCGCGCCGTCGACCGGCAGGTCGCCGAGGAGGTGCTGCGCGAGCTGGTCCGCGGCCTGGACGCGCCGGTCGTGGTGCACTCCTGCGCGCCGGACGTCCCGATTCCGCTGCTGCGCCGGGCCGGTGCCGCCGGGATCTCGCTGGACTTCTCCCTCCTCACCGAGCGCCAGGACGAGGACCTGGGCGAGGCGGTGGAGGGCGGCACGGCGATCCTCGCTGGTGTCGTCCCCTCCGTTGACCAGGTGGTGTCGGACCCGGCCGGTAGTGTCCAGGGGATCAGGACCTTGTGGCGCAGGCTCGGGTTCGCTCCGGAGCTGCTGGGCCGCCGCGTGCTGGTGACGCCGACCTGCGGGCTCGCCGGGGCCTCCCCGGCGTACGCGCGCAAGGCGCTGTCGCTCGCCGCGCGGGCGGCGCAGAGCCTGGTGGACAACCCGGAATGAGAACGTAGGAGGGCTTGCGGTGACGGCTGTCGAGGGCTGGGAGGACGTCCCGGCGGAGGTGCGCCGGCGGCACGCCGAGCTGGCGCAGGAGATCACCGACCACCGCGCCCGGTACTACGAGCAGGACGCGCCGGTCGTCAGCGACGCCGAGTTCGACGCGCTGATGCGCGAACTGGAGGAGCTGGAGGCCGAGCACCCGGCCCTGGTGACGCCGGAGTCGCCGACCCAGCGGGTCGGCGGCGCCCCCACCGCGCTGTTCGCCGCCGTCGAGCACCGCGAGCGGCTGCTCAGCCTGGACAACGCGATGGACGACGAGGAGCTCGGCGCCTGGGCGGACCGCGTCGCCACCGAGCTGCACGGCATCGAGTACCACTACCTGTGCGAGCTCAAGGTGGACGGCCTGGCCGTCAACCTCACCTACGAGAACGGCCAGTTGGTGCAGGCGGCGACCCGCGGCGACGGCCGGGTCGGCGAGGACATCACCGCCAACGTCCGCACCATCAAGGAGATCCCGCACCGGCTCAAGGGCGAGAACGTCCCCGAGCTGGTGGAGATCCGCGGCGAGGTCTACTTCCCGACCGAGGAGTTCGACGCGCTCAACGCCTCGTTCGCGGCGGAGAACGAGCGCCGCCGGCAGGAGAACGAGGAGCGCGCCAAGGAGGGCAAGCGGCCCCGGGCGATGATCCGGCTGTTCATGAACCCCCGCAACGCCGCCGCCGGTTCGCTGCGCCAGAAGGACCCGCACGTCACCGCCTCCCGCCCGCTGCACATGGTGGTGCACGGCATCGGCGCCCGGGTCGGCTTCGACATCGACAACCAGTCGCACGCCTACCAGTTGCTGCACGACTGGGGCCTGCCCACCGCCCGGCACAACAAGGTGGTCGGCACGCTGGCCGAGGTGCGGGCCTTCATCGAGCACTTCGGCGAGCAGCGGCACTCGGTCGAGCACGAGATCGACGGCGTCGTGGTCAAGGTGGACGAGATCGCCCTCCAGGGCCGGCTCGGCGCCACCTCCAAGTCCCCGCGCTGGGCGATCGCCTGGAAGTACCCGCCGGAGGAGGTCACCGGCAAGCTGGCCGAGATCAAGGTCGGCATCGGGCGAACCGGCCGGGCCACCCCGTACGCGGTGCTGGCCGAGCCGGTGAAGGTGGCCGGCTCGATGGTGCAGTACGCGACGCTGCACAACCAGGACGTGGTCAAGGCCAAGGACGTCCTGCTCGGGGACACCGTGGTGCTGCGCAAGGCCGGTGACGTCATCCCGGAGATCCTCGGCCCGGTCTACGACCTGCGGGACGGCACCGAGCAGGCCTTCGTGATGCCCTCGCACTGCCCGGAGTGCGGCACCGAACTGCGCCCGATGTCCGAGGGGGACATCGACCTGCGCTGCCCCAACGCCCAGCACTGCCCGGCCCAGATCCGGGAGCGGATCGCCTTCCTCGGCGGGCGCTCCTGCCTGGACGTCGAGGGCCTGGGCTACGTCGCGGCCACCGCGCTGACCCAGCCGCTGGAGCCGGCCGAGGCCCCGGTGCACAACGAGGGGGACGTCTTCGGGCTGACGGCGGAGCAGCTGCTGCCGATCAAGGTACTGGTGCGCGACCAGAAGACCGGCATGCCCAAGCTGGACGACCGGACGGGCAAGGAGAAGGAGGTCTTCTTCTTCGCCACGACCAAGGGCGAGCCGAAGAAGTCGCTGCAGACCCTGCTGGACAACCTGGAGGCGGCGAAGGACCGTCCGCTCTGGCGCTTCCTGAACGGCCTGTCGATCCGGCACGTGGGCCCGGTGGCGGCGCAGGAGCTGGCGCGTGAGTTCCGTGACCTGGACCGGGTCTTCTCGGCCACCGAGGAGGAGCTGGCGGCGGTCGAGGGCGTGGGACCGACCATCGCCCGCTCGATCCGGGAGTGGTTCGAGGAGGAGTGGCACCGGGAGATCCTGGAGAAGTGGCGGGCCGCCGGGGTCCGCTTCGTCGAGGAGTTCGCGGACGAGGAGGCGGCGGAGCGTCCGCTGGAGGGCCTGACCGTGGTCGTCACCGGGACGCTGGCCGGCCACACCCGGGACGGCGCCAAGGAGGCGCTGACCTCGCGTGGAGCGAAGGTGACCGGTTCGGTTTCGAAGAAGACCGACTTCGTGGTCGCCGGTGACAACCCCGGGTCCAAGTATGACAAGGCAGTTCAGCTCGGCCTGCCGGTCCTGGACGACGCCGGCTTCGCGGTGCTGCTCGCCGACGGACCGTCTGCCGCCCGTGCCCACCTGGGACTTCCGGAGCCCGCGGCGGCGGAGGCGGCCGTCGAGGCACCCGCGGAGGGCTGAGCCCGGGCGGACCCGAGCGGCCGCCGGCCGGATCCGGGTTGTTATCGTCCTGATGCGGCGTCACCGGGTGCCGTCCAGTGAAAGCGGGCATTGTGTCACTGTGCGACACCCGGGCGCGGTGGCGCGTTTCCGGTTGTCCGAAAGTCTGCCCACCGGGGAGACCCCGGCATACCCTGGAGCGCAACAGAGTGTCAGCAGGGGTGGGGGCACCGGCTGAGCCGGTGCTCCTCGGGGTCGCTCCATGCCCGGCAGCTGTCGGTACCGGCACGGTGCCTCACCGTAAGGCGGCCTGACGGGGCGGGCCCGACGGAGGACAGGGCTTATGGATCGTTCGACCGGCGGCGCGCCCACACGCCCGCCGCAGGGGGTGGCAGGTGCGGTCCTGCTGCTCGGCGTGCTGCTGGCCGGAGCCGCGCCGCTCATCCCGCTGGCCGTCCTGGTCTACCGGTTCGAACCCGAACTGCTGCCGCTGTTCGCGGTACCGCTGGCCGTCCTGGTGGCGGCCTGGCGGATCGCCCGGGACCGGGCCCGCGACCAGCTGACCGACCCCCTGACGGATCTGCCCAACCGTCAGGCCTTACTGCTGGCCGCCCAGGAGGCCATCGTCGAGCGAGAGGAGGGTTACAGCGTCGGTCTCATCCTGCTTGACCTCGACCGCTTCCGATCACTCAACGACACACTTGGTCATACGGCCGGTGACCGCCTCCTGGTTCACATCGCCCGCCGGCTCCATCGGGCGCTGCGCTCCGGCGGCCCGGCCGGCAGCGCCACCCGGGAGTCCATCGACGACGTCTTCGCCGGTCTGCCCCGGCACTACCGGCGCGGACGCCCCATGGTGGCCCGGATGGGCGGCGACGAGTTCGCCGTCCTGCTCCCCGGCATCAACTGCCCCGACAGCCTGGAGCGGGTCGCCAAGGCGCTGATCGCCGAACTCGCCGCGCCGATCCGGCTGGACGGCCTGCTGCTGGTGCTGGAGGCCAGCGCCGGCGTCTGCGTCTACCCGCAGGGCGCCCAGGACGCCGAGTCGCTGCTGCGCCGCGCCGACGTGGCGATGGGCCACGCCCAGCGCGAGTGCAGCGGGGTCGCCCAGTACGACGAGACCCAGGACGCCGACACCCCGTACCGGATCGGCCTGCTCGGGGACCTGCGCCGGGCCCTGGAGACCGGTGAGGTGCAGCTGCACTACCAGCCGAAGGTGGCCTTCGACGGCCGGGTGGTCGGCCTGGAGGCACTGCTGCGCTGGGAGCGCCCGGGGCAGGGGAAGGTCTCCCCGGACGAGTTCGTCGGGCTCGCCGAGTCCAGCGGACTGATGCCCCGGCTCACCGACTACGTGCTGGAGGCGGCGGTCGGGCAGCTCGCCTACTGGCGCGACCAGGGCCTCCAGGTGCAGGTCGCGGTCAACGTCTCGCCGCGCGACGTGCTCAACCCCGGCTTCGCCCAGCGCGTCGCCGGGCACCTGGTCCGCCACCAGGTGCCGGCCCACGCACTCCAGCTGGAGATCACCGAGCGGCTGCTGCTGGACGACTCCCGGCGCGCCGCCGACACCCTGGCGGAGCTGCGCGGCTACGGCGTCGGGATGTCCCTGGACGACTTCGGCACCGGGCACTCCTCGCTGGTGCGGCTGCGCAGCCTGCCGGTCGGCGAGCTCAAGATCGACCGCTCCTTCGTCTCCCGGATGGTCGCCGACGACCACGACGCGGCGGTGGTCCGCTGCTCGGTCGAGCTGGCCCACTCGCTCGGCCTGACCGTGGTCGCCGAGGGCGTCGAGGACGACGAGACCTGGGAGCGGCTGCACTGCATGGGCGTGGACGCCGTCCAGGGCTGGCTGGTGTCCGCGGCCCTGCCCGCGGAGCAGGCCACCGCCTGGCTGCGGGTGCACCGCACCACCGGTGCCCCGACGGTGGAGCGCCTCGGCGCCCCGCCGCAGCTCCCGTCGATCATCAAGCCGGTCGACCGGTCCGCCGCGGTCAAGCCGGCCGACCGGCCGGCCACGCTGCCCCCGGTGCTGCCGCCGACCCTCCCGCCGGTGCTGCCGCCCGCCCTGCAGGCCGGGCAGCGCGGCCAGGCGCTGCCCGCCGCGCAGGTCGGCTTCCAGACGCCGGGCGCGCAGGGTTGGGCCCGGACCGGGCCGCAGTAGCCGCAGGGGTGACGGGGGCGACGGGGGCGGTAACGGGGCCGCGGCTCCACTCGTTGGCCGGTGGCCGGGCCGGGCCCCATAGGATGGGGTCCAAAGACCACGAGGACGGAGCGCCGAACCCGGCTGCTCCTGCCCGGGCCCGGCACCGCGCAGGCGTCGCCGGGTCTCACCAGAACTCACCCTGAGGATCGCTGCATGCCTGGCATCACGCGCGAGGAGGTCGCCCACCTCGCCCGGCTGTCGCGTCTTGAGCTGAAGCCCGAAGAGCTGGACCACTTCGCCGAGCAGCTCGACGTGATCATCGGCGCGGTCGCCCGCGTTTCCGAGGTCGCCGGACAGGACGTCCCGCCGACCTCCCACCCGCTGCCGCTGACCAACGTCATGCGCGCGGACGAGGTGCGGCCGTCGCTGACCCCGGAGCAGGCGCTGTCCGGCGCCCCCGCCGCCGAGGAGCAGCGTTTCCGTGTGCCGCAGATCCTCGGGGAGGACTGAGCGAGATGACCGAGCTGATCAAGTACACCGCGGCCGAGACCGCGGGCGCCATCGCCAAGGGTGAGGTCTCCGCCGTCGAGGTCGCCCAGGCGCACCTGGACCGCATCGAGGCCGTCGACAAGAAGGTCAACGCCTTCCTGCACGTCGACACCGAGGGCGCGCTGGCCGCCGCCAAGGCCGTCGACGACAAGCGCGCCAAGGGCGAGGAGCTGGGCCCGCTGGCCGGCGTCCCGCTCGCGCTCAAGGACGTCTTCACCACCAAGGGCATCCCGACCACCTGTGGGTCCAAGATGCTCGAGGGCTGGATCCCGCCCTACGACGCCACCCTGACCACCCGTCTCAAGGACGCCGGTGTGGTCATCCTCGGCAAGACCAACATGGACGAGTTCGCGATGGGCTCCTCCACCGAGAACTCGGCCTACGGCCCGACCGGCAACCCGTGGGACCTCACCCGCATCCCCGGCGGCTCCGGCGGCGGTTCGGCCGCCGCGCTGGCCGCCTTCGAGGCCCCGCTGGCGATCGGCACCGACACCGGCGGCTCGATCCGCCAGCCCGGCGCCGTCACCGGCACCGTCGGCGTCAAGCCGACCTACGGCTCGGTGTCCCGCTACGGCCTGGTCGCCTTCTCCAGCAGCCTGGACCAGGGCGGCCCGTGCGCCCGTACGGTGCTGGACGCGGCCCTGCTGCACGAGGCCATCGCCGGCCACGACCCGCTGGACTCCACCTCGATCGACGCGCCCGTCCCGGCCGTGGTCGAGGCCGCGAAGATGCGCGACATCCGCGGCATGCGGATCGGCGTCGTCAAGGAGTTCGCCGGCGAGGGCTACCAGGCCGGCGTGATGCAGCGCTTCGCCGAGTCGGTGGAGCTGCTGCGCGAGCTGGGCGCCGAGGTCGTCGAGGTGTCCTGCCCGTCCTTCACCCTGGCGCTGCCGGCGTACTACCTGATCGCGCCGTCGGAGTGCTCCTCCAACCTGGCCCGCTTCGACGCCATGCGCTACGGCCTGCGGGTCGGCGACGACGGCTCGCGCTCGGCCGAGGAGGTCACCGCGCTGACCCGCGAGGCCGGCTTCGGCGACGAGGTCAAGCGCCGCATCATCCTGGGCACCTACGCCCTCTCCTCGGGCTACTACGACGCCTACTACGGCTCGGCCCAGAAGGTCCGCACGCTCATCTCGCGGGACTTCGACGCCGCCTTCGCCGGTGTGGACGTGCTGGTCTCGCCGACCACGCCGACCACCGCCTTCCCGATCGGCGAGCGCGCCGACGACCCGATGGCGATGTACCTGGCCGACCTGTGCACGATCCCGTCCAACCTGGCGGGCAACGCGGCCATGTCGCTGCCGGTCGGCCTGGCGCCGGAGGACAATCTCCCGGTCGGCCTGCAGATCATCGCTCCCGCGATGGCGGACGACCGCCTGTACCGCGTGGGCGGCGCCGTCGAGGCCGCACTCAACGACAAGTGGGGGCACACCCTGCTGGAGGAGGTACCGGCACTGTGAGCAAGATCGAGAAGGCCAAGGCCCCGAGCTCCCTCAAGGGGTGGAAGCACAGCAAGCCCGGCCTGTGGCTGTCCATCGGCACCAGCGCGTTCGGTGCGGTCTCCGTGGTCAAGGACGTCCGCAAGGCGCGCGAGGAGAGCGACACCCTCAAGCTGGTCAACGCCCTGGTCGGTGCCGCCGCGCTGATCACCGGCACCGCCCTGCTGGTGCGCGAGCTGCGTCAGCTCGCCTCCGACGACGTACTGCTGGGCTGACGCCCCGGCCCGGCCCCGCGCGACGCGGCGGCCGGGCCCGTACCTCCCAAGCTTCAAGTGAGAAGGGACGCTGTGAGCGTCATGAACCTGGTCTCCTACGAGGACGCTCTCGCGTCGTACGACCCGGTGATGGGCCTTGAGGTCCACGTCGAGCTGGGTACCAAGACCAAGATGTTCTGCGGTTGCTCGACCGAGCTGGGCGCCGAGCCGAACAGCCAGACCTGCCCGACCTGCCTGGGCCTGCCGGGCTCGCTCCCGGTGGTCAACGCGGTCGGCGTGGAGTCGGCCGTCAAGATCGGCCTGGCGCTGAACTGCGAGATCGCCGAGTGGTGCCGGTTCGCGCGGAAGAACTACTTCTACCCGGACATGCCCAAGAACTTCCAGACCTCGCAGTACGACGAGCCGATCGCCTTCAACGGCTACCTCGACGTGCAGCTGGAGGACGGCTCGACCTTCCGGGTGGAGATCGAGCGCGCCCACATGGAGGAGGACACCGGCAAGTCCAGCCACGTCGGCGGCGCCACCGGTCGCATCCACGGGGCCACCCACTCGCTGCTCGACTACAACCGGGCCGGCATCCCGCTGATCGAGATCGTCACCAAGCCGATCGTCGGCGCCGGCGAGCGCGCCCCCGAGGTCGCCAAGGCGTACGTGGCCGAGCTGCGCGAGCTGATCAAGGCGCTGGGCGTCTCCGAGGCCCGGATGGACAAGGGCCAGATGCGCTGCGACGTCAACCTGTCGCTGCGCCCGAACGGCACCGAGACCTTCGGCACCCGCTCGGAGACCAAGAACGTCAACTCCCTGCGCAGCGTGGAGCGGGCCGCCCGGTTCGAGATCCAGCGGCACGCCACCGTGCTGACCGACGGCGGCACCATCGTCCAGGAGACCCGCCACTTCCACGAGGACGACGGCACCACCACCTCGGGCCGGATCAAGGACAACGCCGAGGACTACCGCTACTTCCCCGAGCCGGACCTGGTGCCGGTGGCCCCCGCCCGGGAGTGGGTCGAGGAGCTGCGGGCCGGGCTGCCGGAGCTGCCGCGGGTGCGTCGCGCCCGGCTGCAGGCCGAGTGGGGCCTGTCCGACAAGGACATGCAGTCGGTGCTCAACGCCGGTGCGGTGGAGCCGATCCAGGAGACCATCGCGGCCGGTGCCCCCGCCGACCAGGCCCGCAAGTGGTGGATGGGCGAGCTGGCCCGTCGCGCCAACGAGACCGGCACCGAGCTGAGCGAGCAGCCGATCACCCCGGCGCAGGTCGCCCGGGTCACCGCGCTGGTCGCCGAGGGCAAGCTGAACGACAAGCTGGCCCGCCAGGTCATCGAGGCCGTGCTGGCCGGCGAGGGCGAGCCGGACGAGGTCGTCGAGAAGCGCGGCCTGGCCGTGGTCTCGGACGACTCCGCGCTGGGCGCCGCGGTCGACCAGGCCATCGCCGAGAACGAGGCGATCGCCGC
Organism: Kitasatospora sp. NPDC098652; assembly: GCF_044760155.1. Taxonomy (NCBI): domain Bacteria; kingdom Bacillati; phylum Actinomycetota; class Actinomycetes; order Kitasatosporales; family Streptomycetaceae; genus Kitasatospora; species Kitasatospora sp. NPDC098652. The sequence continues at coordinate 132,288 of NZ_JBIWAQ010000004.1, read as the reverse complement.
CAAGATCCGCGACGGCAAGGTCGCCGCCGTGGGCGCGCTGGTCGGCGCGGTCATGAAGGCCACCCGTGGCCAGGCGGACGCGGCCCGGGTCAAGGATCTGATCCTGGAGCGGCTCGGCGTCTCCGGCTGAGTCATTCATGGGTTCCTAGGTCGTCAAGCCCACCTTCCTAAGGCACCTAAGGCATCTAAGGCTCTCTAAGTAAGGCCTAAGGCCCCGTCTCACCTACGTATCTAGGTGAGACGGGGCCTTAAACCTTTTCTGGCGCCGAATCTAAGGCACTCGGCCTTCGGAAGATGGGGCACGCTCCCGATGTGGCACCCCCCACTGGGGGAGGAAGCTCTTACATGTCAGGGAAACGAAGGTGAAACCCCAGGGGGAACCCGAAGTGATCGAGTACCAGCTCATCCAGCAGCAGGCCCACGAGCTCGAAGCCCGCGCCGAGCACGAGCGTCTGGTCCGCGAGGCCAGGCAGGTCGCCCGGCTGCGCCGCCGTCCGGTGGCCGCCCGCTTCCAGCGGCGCCCCGTGCGTCAGACGGAATGCTGACGACCCGGCACCAGGACGGTGCCGATGCAGTTCCGGAGGGGGAGGCGCAGCGGGTGAGCGCCTCCCCCTCCGGGCGTTCGCCCCGCGAGATAACCCCTCTCACCAGTGGCTCCGGCTATGGCATGCTCGCCTCCATGCAGCAGATATCGGTGAGTCCCGTCTTCGTCGGTCGCGGCAGCGAGATCACCGAACTGACCGACGCGCTGCGCCGGGCGGGCAGCGGCAGCCCGCAGGCCGTGCTGATCGGCGGCGAGGCCGGGATCGGCAAGACCCGGCTGCTGGAGGAGTTCCTGCAGCGGGCCGCCGACGGGGGAGCGGTCACCACGCTCGGCAGCTGTCTGGAGGTCGGCGCCGAGGGCCTGCCCTACGCCCCGCTGGCCGCCGCGCTGCGCCGGCTGCACCGCTCGCTGGGCACCGAGTTCGAGGCGGCCGCGGCCGGCAGCGAGGGCCATCTCGCCCGGCTGCTCTCCGAGTTCGGCGAGGGGGACGGCGAACCCAACGACGAGTACGGCCGGGCCCGACTGTTCGAGCACACCGCAAGACTGTTCGAACGGTTCGGCGCGGAACGTACCCTCGTGCTCGCGGTGGAGGACCTGCACTGGTCCGACCGCTCCACCCGCGAGCTGCTCGCCTTCCTGGTGCGCACCCTGCACCGCTCCCGGGTGCTGCTGGTCGCCACCTACCGCACCGACGACCTGCACCGCCGCCACCCGCTGCGCCCCTTCCTGGCCGAGCTGGAGCGGCTGCGCACCGTGCAGCGCCTGGAGCTGGAGCGGTTCGGCCGCCGCGAGGTCGCGGCCCAGCTGGCCGGCATCCTCGGCACCGGCGCCCCCGACCGCCAGCTGGTGGACCGGATCCTGCGCCGCTCGGAGGGGAACCCGTTCTTCGTCGAGGAACTGGCCACCGCCTTCGAGGACGGCTGCGGCGCCGGTCTGACCGACTCGCTGCGCGACATCCTGCTGGTCCGGGTGGAGAGCCTGGACGAGGAGGCCCAGAAGGTGGTGCGGATCGCCGCCGAGGGCGGCTCGCACGTCGAACACGCCCTGCTGGCCGCCGTCCTGGCCGACGACGAGGAGGCGCTGATCGAGGCGCTGCGGGCGGCCGTGGGCGCCAACATCCTGCGCCCGGACAGCGAGGGCGAGGGCTACCGGTTCCGGCACGCGCTGGTGCGCGAGGCCGTCTCGGACGACCTGCTGCCCGGCGAACGGCACCGGATCAACCGCAGGTTCGCGCTCGCCGTGGAGGCCCGGCCGCAGCTCGTCCCGGCGGACGCGCTGCCCGCCCGGCTGGCCAACTACTGGTACCACGCCCACGATCCGGCCCGGGCCCTGCCGACCGCCCTGGACGCCGCCCGCGCGGCCCGTCGCCGCAATGCCTTTGCCGAGCAACTCGGCATGCTGGAGCGGGCGTTGGAGCTGTGGGACCTGGTCTCCGAGGAGGTGCTGGCGCACACCCTGCGTCCGTACGACTGGGCCGAGACCTACCCGCCCGGCGCCTGCGACCACAGCCCCGCGGACGCGGACTGCGACCGGATCCAACTGGTCGACGTGCTGGCCGAGGCGGTGGTCGCGGCCCGGCGCTGCGGCGACCGCGAGCGCGGGCTGAGCCTGGCCAAGCGCGGCATCCGGCTGGTCGACGAGGCCGAGCACCCGGTGCGCGCCGCCTGGTTCCGGATCAACCGGGCCCGGATGCTGGGCAACCTGCGCCGCTCCGGGGACGACGAGGAGATCACCCGCGCCCACCGGCTGGTGGAGCACCTGCCGCCGTCCGCGACCCAGGCCGAGGTGTTCGCCCTGGCCGCGGGCGTGTCGGTGGTGCGCGGGCCCCGCCCCGAACACCTGGAGCTGGCCGAGCGGGCGATCGGGATCGCCCGGCAGGTCGGCGCCCACTCGGTCGAGGTGCACGCCCGGATGACGCTCGGCAGCCTGCGCTACGACCTGCTGGGCGACGCCGAGGGCGGGCTGGCCGAGCTGACGGCCGCGGTCGAGCGGGCCCGGGCGCTGGGCATCCCCGACCTCCTGCTGCGCGGCATCAACAACCTGGCCAGCATGCAGCGCGGACTGGGCCGGGCCGAGGAGGCCGTCCGACTGGCCCGGGAGGGCCTGGAGTTCGCGGACGGCAACGGCCTGCAGCGCAACATCGGCAACATCCTGACGGGCAACCTGGTGGAGGCGCTCGCCGACCTCGGGCAGGTGCGGGAGGCGGAGGAGCTGCTCGACGCCAGCGAGCTGATCGGGCTGCCCGGCTCGCACGCGGAGTTTCTGGACCGGATGCGCGGCGACCTCGCCCTGCTGCGGGGCGACCTCGCGACCGCGGCGACCATGCTGGCCCAGGCCCGGTCCGCCAACCGGACCGGCCAGGCGCAGCACAGCGTGCCGATCAGCCGGCTGGCGGTGCGGATCGCCGCGCACACCGGGCGGCCGCTGGACGCCCGGGCGGAACTGCTCGCCGCGCTCGCGGAGGAGGGGCGGCTCGGCTACGAGTCCGACGTCTACCCGCTGCTGGTGGAGGCCGCCGGAGTGGAGGCGGACAGCCTGGGCGTGCCGGAGACCGCGGCGGGCCGGGCCGAGGCGCTGACCGCGATCGCCGCCGCGGCCACCCAGCTGCGGCCCCAGTCGCCGCTGCACCACGGCTGGGCCCGGCTGCTGGAGGCCGAGCTGGCCCGGGCCGCGGCCGCCGACACGGCCGAGCACTGGGCGCAGGCGGCCACCGAGCTGCGGGCGACCGGCCTGCCGTACCCGCTGGCGCTCGCCCTGCTGCGCGGCGCCGAGGCCCAGGTACGGGCGGGGCGGCGCGAGGCCGCGACCGAACTGCTGCGCGAGGCGGGCGAACTGGCGGACGCCCGGGGGGACCGACCGCTCGGGGCGCAGGTCACCGCACTGGCGGAGCGCGCGGGGCTCACCCTGGCCCCGGTGGAACGCCCGGCCGCCGCGGGCGGACCGGCCCCGACGGTCGGGGACTCCTTCGGGCTCACCCCCCGTGAGCGGGACGTGCTCCGGTTGCTCGCCCGGGGCTGGACCAACCGGCAGATCGCCGAGGAGCTGTACATCTCTCCGAAGACCGCAAGCGTGCACGTGTCCAACATCCTGGGCAAGCTGGAGGTCGGCGGTCGAGGCGAGGCCGCCGCGCTGGCCCACCGGTTGCGTCTGTTCCCCGACGACCTGGCCCCCTCGGGGCGGTGAACCCGCAGGTCGCCGACCGTGTCCGGACGGTCGGCGACCGGTGCCCCCGGGGTGGGTGGGCGCCGTCGCGTGCTCCCGTGCGCGCCGCGTGAGCCCCTGTCCGCGCGCCGCCGCCAACCGGGCCGATCGGTCGGAATGGGGTGCCTTTCCCCGCTCTGTCGCCATTACTCTAAGTTGAGTGTGCGTGTCATTGAGTGACGGAATTGGTGTAGGGTCCCGAACGGGAGCATCGGTGCGGTGCGGTGGCCGGACGGCCGCCCACCCCCTGGGCCGCCGTCCCGACGGGGCGCCAGGCCACCGCGTACGGTCGAGAGGTGCGCGGCCGGTGGTCCGTGGCCGGGGCGCCAGGCCCCGGGCCGGAGGGGGAGAGGCCGAGTGAGCTCCACCGATACGGTGCTGCCCGGATCCGGACGACCGGGCGTACCGCCCGCCGACACGTCCGAGCCCGAGCCGCCGGGGCCGGTCGGGCGCGGCCCGCTGGGCCGGCTCCGGGAGAGCCGCTCGCTGCCCGGACTGGTCCTCGGCGCGCTCTGCCTGGCCTATGCGCTGGGCGCCGCCACCAACTGGGGATCCAGCCAACTCGCCTCCTTCATGGGCGACTTCGGGCTCGCCGCGGCAGCCCTGGCGGCCGCGCTGTCCTGCCTGGTGTACGGCTGCACGGTCGCCGGCCACGCCCGCCCGGCCTGGCTGCTGTTCGGCCTCTCCTCGCTCATGGTGGCCTTCGGCAACGGCACCTGGGGCTGGTACGAGGTGGTGGTGCGCACCGCGCTGCCGCAGGACTCGCTCGCCCCGTACGCCTTCCTGCTGTTCGCCCCGCTCGCCATCACCGGTGTGCTGGTGCTCGCCCAGCACCCGCGGACGGCGGCCGGCTGGCTGTGCCTGCTGCTCGACGGCTGGCTGATCGCCGGCTCGCTGTTCACCCTCAGCTGGAGCCTGGCGCTCGGCCGGATCGCGGCCGGCGAGGCCGGCTCCCCACTGCGGCTGGCCCTCAACCTGGCCTACCCGGTGCTGGACATCCTGCTGGTCAGCCTGGTGGTGGGGCTGCGCTTCGGCGGCCGGGACGGCAACCGGGCGGCGGTGCACACCGCGATGCTCGCGCTCGCCGTCACGGTCATCTGCGACGCCCTGTTCACCTCCCCGGAGCTGCACAGCAACTACCACTCCGGCGAACTGCTGGACGCCGGCTGGTTCTCCGGCAGCCTGCTGCTCGCCTGGGCGCCGTGGTCGTCGCGCTGGCGCCGCCCGCTGCGCGAGCACCCCTCGGCCGGCGGCCTGCCGCGCCGCCGGGTGGCCACCACGTTCAGTGCGCTCACGCCGTACGCGGCCGCCGCGGTGTGCACCGCCGGAATCCTCTACAACGCCCTCGGCGGGCGGCAGTTGGACCGCGTGGTGGCCGCGGCCGCGTGCACCGTCGGGCTGGCACTGATCCTCAGGCAGGGCGTCATGCTGCTCGACAACCTCTCGCTGGCCCAGGAGCTCGCCCACAAGGAGTCGCACTTCCGCTCCCTGGTGCAGGGGTCCAGCGACGTCATCATGATCGCCGGGGCCAACGGCGTGCTCTCGTACGTCTCCCCGGCGGCGCTCGGCGTCTACGGGCGGGACCCGGAGGAACTGGTCGGCGGCAACCTGCTGGACCTGGTCCACCCCGAGGACGTGGACCGGGTGCTCGCCGAGGTCCGCCGCTACCTCGCGCGGGTGCGGCTCGCCGCCCACCGCACCCCGGGCACGGTCGAGCCCTCGGCCCGGGTGGAGTGCCGGATCAGCTCCGGGATCGGGGAGTGGCTGCACGTCGAGTCGACCGTCAGCCGGCACCGCGACGGGCTGCTGCTGAACAGCCGGGACGTCACCGAACGCGTCATGCTCCAGGCCCAGTTGCAGCACAACGCCTTCCACGACCCGCTCACCGACCTGCCCAACCGGGCGCTGTTCACCCAGCGGCTGCGCGGCGCCCTCGGCACCCGCGGCCAGCAGGGCGGGACGGGCGCCGGCGTCGCGGTGCTCTTCCTCGACCTGGACGGCTTCAAGGCGGTCAACGACACCGCCGGCCACCAGGTCGGCGACGAACTGCTGGTGCAGGCCTCCCGCCGGCTGCAGGGCGCCGTCCGCTGCGGGGACACCGTGGCCCGGTTCGGCGGCGACGAGTTCGCCGCGCTGGTCTGCGGCCCGCTCGGCCGGCTCCAGGTCCAGGAACTGGCCGAGCGGCTGCGGGTCGCGCTGTCCGAGCCGTACTGGATCGGCGGCGTCGAACTCGGCGTCGCCGCCAGCATCGGCATCGCCTTCGGCACCCCCGAACGCGGCCCGGCCGCCGACCCCAGGGCCGCCGCCGACGAGCTGATGCGCAACGCCGACCTGGCGATGTACCGGGCCAAGTCCGAGGGCAAGGGCCGGGTGGTGCTCTACGCCCCCGCGATGCGGGCCGACCTGGAGCGCCGCACCGAGCTGGAGGAACGGCTGCGGGTGGCCGTCCGGGAGGGCGGCTTCACCCTGCTCCACCAGCCCGTGGTGGACCTCGCCAGCGGAGCGGTGACCGCCGTCGAGGCCCAGGCCCGCTGGCGTTCGGCGGGCGGGCTGCTGCTCACCCCGGCCGAGTTCATGCGCTCGACCGAGCACGGCGACGCGGCGACCCGCTTCTCCCGCTGGCTGGTGCACGAGGCGGTGGCGGCCGCGGCCGACCGCCGCGACCCGGCCGGCCGGCGCCCCGGCGCCCCGGCGCCCGTCCCGGTGGCCGTCCGGCTCTCGGTCGAGCGGCTCTGCTCGCCCGGCCTGTACGAGACGGTGGCCGCGGCGCTGCGCGACAGCGGGCTGCCGGCCGGCGAGCTGGTGATCGAGGTGGCCCGGATGGGCCCGGACCAGCTCGCGGACGAACTCGGCCGCCGGCTGGCCGCGCTGCGCGGGCTCGGCGTCTCCACCTGGCTGGCCGGTTACGGCGCGGGCAGCGGCTCGCTGGGGGCGCTCGGCAGACTGCCGCTGGACGGGCTCAAGCTGGACCGCACGCTGGTCCAGGACCTGGGCGAGTCCGCGCTCAGCCGCACCCTGGCCGGGCACGCCCTGCGGCTCGGCCGGGACCTCGGGATGGCCACCGCCGCCGAGGGGGTGGACCTGCCCCGGCAGGTCGCCGTCCTCCAGGAGCTGGGCTGCCGGCTGGGCCAGGGCTCGGCCTTCGCCCCGCCGCTGGACGAGACCCGGTTGCGCCGGGCGCTGGCCCGCCGCGGCTATCCGCTGCCCAAGCCGCTCGGCCCGCTCTCCGCCCGCCGCGCCCACCTCGCCCCGGACACCCGGACGAGTGGCCGCACGGACGCCCAGGGAGGACGTGTCGTACCTCACCACGGGGCCCCCGACCTGCCCGAACACCGGGCCGTGGCCGGTCCGGGAGCCGGTCCGCATGGCGAGACGGTCATCCCACCTGCTTGACACGCCACCCCGGACGGGAGGAAGGTCGTTGCCATGCGCACCCGAATTCTCGTACTTGGCGGGCGCGTCGGCTGAGTGGGCTCGCACGCCCCGCTCGTGACAGACCGACGCGCCACCCCTCGCATGCCCTTGGGCACGAGGGGTTTTTTGTTGCACTGACGCTGTTCCCACCGCAAGACCCCTGGCCCCGACCGCCCCGAAGCGTCCGACTTGTCGGAATCGGCGGGACGATTGAGGCAGAGCCGGCGATCGGCCCGGACCGGGACCCCACCCTCGCAGCACCGGGGCCCGCAGCACCGGGCCGGCAAAACCCGAGAAGAGACAGGCAGATGACCGAGCACGCCGCATCCCCCCGCCGCGGGGACACCCCGGCCGCCCAGGCTCCCCAGCACGTCGTCGAGACCATGACCGGCGCCCAGTCGCTCATCCGCTCGCTCGAGGCCGTGGGCGCCGACACCGTCTTCGGCATCCCGGGCGGGGCCATCCTTCCCGCGTACGACCCGCTGATGGACTCGGTCAAGGTGCGCCACATCCTGGTCCGGCACGAGCAGGGCGCCGGTCACGCCGCCACCGGCTACGCCCAGGCCACCGGTCGGGTCGGGGTCTGCATGGCCACCTCCGGCCCCGGTGCCACCAACCTGGTCACCCCGATCGCCGACGCGTACATGGACTCCGTGCCGATCGTCGCGATCACCGGCCAGGTCGCCTCCAAGGCGATCGGCACCGACGCCTTCCAGGAGGCGGACATCTGCGGCATCACGATGCCGATCACCAAGCACAACTACCTGGTCACCGACCCGGCCGAGATCCCCCGGGTGATCGCCGAGGCCTTCCACATCGCCGCCACCGGCCGCCCCGGCCCGGTCCTGGTCGACATCGCCAAGGACGCCCTCCAGGCCACCACCACCTTCCGCTGGCCGGTCGAGACCGCGCTGCCCGGCTACCGCCCGGTCACCAAGCCGCACGCCAAGCAGATCCGCGAGGCCGCGAAGCTGCTGGTCGCCAGCAAGCGCCCGGTGCTCTACGTCGGCGGCGGCGTGCTCAAGGCGAACGCCACCGCCGAGCTGCGGATCCTCGCCGAGCTGACCGGCGCCCCCGTCGTCACCACCCTGATGGCGCTCGGCGCCTTCCCGGACAGCCACCCGCAGCACCTGGGCATGCCCGGCATGCACGGCTCCGTCCCGGCCGTCACCGCGCTGCAGAAGTCGGACCTGCTGTTCACCCTCGGCGCCCGCTTCGACGACCGGGTCACCGGCAAGCTGGACAGCTTCGCCCCGTACGCCAAGATCGTGCACGCGGACATCGACCCGGCCGAGATCGGCAAGAACCGCCCGGCGGACGTGCCGATCGTCGGCGACGCCCGCGAGGTGCTGGCCGACCTGATCGTCGCCGTCCAGGCCGAGTTCGATGCCGGCCACAAGGGCGACTACGCCGAGTGGTGGGAGAAGCTCGACGAGTGGAAGAAGACCTACCCGCTGGGCTTCGAGCCGGCCCCGGACGGCCAGCTCTCCCCGCAGCAGGTCATCGAGCGGATCGGCCAACTGGTCGGCCCGGAGGCGATCTACGCGGCGGGCGTCGGCCAGCACCAGATGTGGAGCTCGCAGTACATCCGCTTCGAGAAGCCCGGCACCTGGCTCAACTCCGGCGGCGCCGGCACCATGGGCTACGCCGTCCCGGCGGCGATGGGCGCCAAGGCGGGCCGCCCGGAGTCGGCGGTCTGGGCCATCGACGGCGACGGCTGCTTCCAGATGACCAACCAGGAACTGGTCACCTGCGCCCTGAACGACATCCCGATCAAGGTCGCGGTCATCAACAACGGCTCGCTGGGCATGGTCCGGCAGTGGCAGACGCTGTTCTACAACCAGCGCTACTCCAACACCGTGCTGCACTCCGGCCCGGAGCACGACGGCATCGAGCCGCCGGCCCAGGGCACCCGGATCCCCGACTTCGTCCTGCTGTCCGAGGCGATGGGCTGCGTCGGCCTGCGCTGCGAGCGCCCCGAGGACCTCGACGCGGTGATCCGGCAGGCGATGGAGATCAACGACCGCCCGGTGGTCATCGACTTCATCGTCCACCAGGACGCGATGGTGTGGCCGATGGTCGCGGCCGGCACCAGCAACGACGAGATCCAGTTCGCCAAGGGCGTCCGGCCCGACTTCGGCGACGATCTCGACTGACCGCCCCGAAACCCTCCAGAACGACTGAGGAACCACATGTCCAAGCACACCCTCTCCGTCCTGGTCGAGAACAAGCCCGGCGTGCTCGCCCGCATCGCCGCGCTGTTCTCCCGTCGGGGCTTCAACATCGACTCCCTCGCCGTCGGCCCGACCGAGCACCCGGACGTGTCCCGGATGACGATCGTGGTCAACGTCGAGGACCTCCCGCTGGAACAGGTCACCAAGCAGCTCAACAAGCTCGTGAACGTGATAAAGATCGTCGAACTCGACCAGGCCGCTGCGATCCAGCGGGAACTGGTCCTGGTGAAGGTCCGCGCCGACAACGAGACCCGGTCGCAGATCGTCGAGATCGTCCAGCTGTTCCGTGCCAAGACCGTCGACGTGTCGCCGGAGGCGGTGACCATCGAGGCCACCGGCAGCTCGGACAAGCTGGAGGCCATGCTCCGGATGCTGGAGCCTTACGGCATCAAGGAGTTGGTCCAGTCCGGCCTGGTCGCCATCGGCCGCGGCGCGCGTTCCATCACGGACCGCTCGCTGCGCGCCCTCGACCGCAGCGCCTGACCCCAGCGCTGTCTCACCTTCTGAAGTAAAACGACCGCACCCCGCCGGGTGCGCATACGGTAGGAAACCGCGTACCCGGCACCCACACGCAAGGAGATGTGCCCCCGTGGCCGAGCTGTTCTACGAAGACGACGCCGACCTGTCCATCATCCAGGGCCGCAAGGTCGCGGTCATCGGCTACGGCAGCCAGGGCCACGCCCACGCGCTGTCCCTGCGCGACTCCGGCGCCGACGTCCGGGTCGGCCTCAAGCCGGAGTCCAAGTCCCGCGCCAAGGCCGAGGAGGCCGGGCTGCGCGTGGTCACCCCCGCCGAGGCCGCCGCCGAGGCCGACGTCATCATGATCCTGGTGCCGGACCCGATCCAGGCCGACGTCTACGAGGCCGACATCGCGCCGCACCTCAAGGCGGGCGACGCCCTGTTCTTCGGCCACGGCCTGAACATCCGCTTCGGCTTCATCAAGCCCCCGGCGGACGTCGACGTCTGCATGGTCGCCCCGAAGGGCCCGGGCCACCTGGTCCGCCGCCAGTACGAGGAGGGCCGCGGCGTCCCCGCGATCGTCGCGGTCGAGCAGGACGCCTCGGGCAACGCCTTCGCCCTCGCGCTGTCCTACGCCAAGGGCCTGGGCGCCACCAAGGCCGGCGTCATCAAGACCACCTTCACCGAGGAGACCGAGACCGACCTGTTCGGCGAGCAGGCCGTCCTCTGCGGTGGCACCGCCGCCCTGGTGAAGGCCGGGTTCGAGACCCTGGTCGAGGCCGGCTACCAGCCGGAGATCGCCTACTTCGAGTGCCTGCACGAGCTCAAGCTGATCGTCGACCTGATGTACGAGGGCGGCCTGGAGAAGATGCGGTGGTCGGTCTCCGAGACCGCCGAGTGGGGCGACTACGTCACCGGCCCGCGCATCATCACCGCCGACACCAAGGCCGAGATGAAGAAGGTCCTGGCCGAGATCCAGGACGGCACCTTCGCCAACACCTGGATCGCCGAGTACAAGGCCGGTCTGCCCAAGTACAACGAGTACAAGAAGGCCGACGAGGACCACCTGCTGGAGACCACCGGCAAGAAGCTGCGCTCGCTGATGAGCTGGGTCAACGAGAAGGCCTGAACCTCCTCGGGGCGGGGCATTTTGTAACGCCCTTGTACAAGTCGGCTGCTCTCGTCCGGGTGATTTCGCCGGACGGGAGCAGCCGGGCACCCAGCCCGTCGATACACTCCGAGTGCGCGTCAGGCCCACAGCGTCGTGCGTCTACTTACGCGGCATGCCACCTTCCCCGCCCTCACACGCCACCTACGTGCGCCGGGGAACCGGACAGTTAAGGACCCACTGTCGTGAGCACTGTGACATCCAGAAGCGCCGTCGTTCTGATCGCCGAAGAGCTTTCGCCCGCCACCGTCGACGCCCTCGGCCCCGACTTCGAGATCCGCCACTGCAACGGCGCCGACCGCACCGAGCTGCTCACCGCGATCGCCGACGTGGACGCGATCCTGATCCGCTCCGCCACCAAGGTCGACGCCGAGGCGCTGGCCGCCGCCCGCAAGCTCAAGGTCGTCGCCCGGGCCGGCGTCGGCCTGGACAACGTGGACGTGTCCGCCGCCACCAAGGCCGGCGTGATGGTCGTGAACGCGCCGACCTCCAACATCGTCACCGCCGCCGAGCTCGCCTGCGGCCTGCTGATCTCCGTCGCCCGCAACATCGCCCCGGCCAACGCGGCGCTCAAGCAGGGCGAGTGGAAGCGCAACAAGTACACCGGCGTCGAGCTGAGCGAGAAGACCCTCGGCGTGGTCGGCCTCGGCCGGATCGGTGTCCTGGTCGCCCAGCGGATGTCCGCGTTCGGGATGAAGATCGTCGCGTACGACCCCTACATCCAGGCCGCCCGGGCCGCCCAGATGGGCGTCAAGCTGGTCTCGCTGGAGGAGCTGCTGGAGGTCTCGGACTTCATCACCGTCCACCTCCCCAAGACCCCCGAGACGATCGGCCTGATCGGCGACGAGGCGCTGCACAAGGTCAAGCCGAGCGTGCGCATCGTCAACGCCGCCCGCGGCGGCATCGTGGACGAGGAGGCGCTCGCCGCCGCCCTGCGCGAGGGCCGGGTGGCCGGCGCGGGCCTGGACGTCTACGCCAAGGAGCCGTGCACCGACTCCCCGCTGTTCGCCTTCGACAACGTGGTCGCCACCCCGCACCTGGGCGCCTCCACCGACGAGGCGCAGGAGAAGGCCGGCATCGCGGTCGCCAGGTCGGTGCGCCTGGCGCTGGCCGGCGAGCTGGTACCGGACGCCGTCAACGTCCAGGGCGGCGTGATCGCCGAGGACGTGCGCCCGGGCCTGCCGCTGGCCGAGAAGCTCGGCCGGATCTTCACCGCGCTGGCCGGCGAGGTGGCCGTCCGGCTGGACGTCGAGGTCCGCGGCGAGATCACCCAGCACGACGTGAAGGTGCTCGAACTGTCCGCGCTCAAGGGCGTGTTCGAGGACGTCGTGGCGGAGACGGTGTCCTACGTCAACGCCCCGCTGTTCGCCCAGGAGCGCGGTGTCGAGGTCCGCCTGACCACCTCCAGCGAGAGCGCCGAGCACCGCAACGTGATCACCGTGCGCGGCACGCTCGGCAACGGCGAGGAGATCGCCATCTCCGGTACGCTGGCCGGCCCCAAGCAGGCCCAGAAGATCGTCGGCGTGGACACCTTCGACGTCGACGTGGCGCTCACCGACCACATGGCCTTCTTCAAGTACGAGGACCGCCCCGGCGTGGTCGGCGTGCTCGGCCGCCACCTCGGTGACGCGGGCATCAACATCGCGGGCATGCAGGTCGCCCGGGACGGCGGCAGCGCGCTCGCCTCGATCACCGTGGACAGCGAGATCCCGCAGGACGTGCTGACGGCGATCGCCGCCGAGATCGGCGCCCGCTTCGCGCGCTCGGTCGACCTGGGCTGACCCCCGCACCGCCCTGACCAGGGCCCGGACCGCCGTTCCAACGGCGGTCCGGGCCCTGCTGCGTCCCCCCGGGTGGCCGCCGTCTCAGATACTAGGAAATCCGAGTATTCGTGCAGACACGGCCGGGGCGGGGTCGTACCGTGGAAGGGCCATACGGTGTGCCGCCCCTGTAGCCAGGGTGTGCGGCCCGTGTGCGCGTGCGCCCCCACGGGCAGGCGATCCCTGCCCCCGCGCGTACCCCTCCCACCCCCTGCCGCGCTTGCCCGCGCGCCGCTTCCAAGGAGCCCGGTATGCCCACCACCGCCGACCGCCACGCCACCACCGCCCCCGCCGCCACCCCCGTCCGCGCCCCGCGCCGCCGCCGGGCCGCCGAGCGGAACCCCTTCGCCGCCGCCGCGCTGCAGCGCTCGCTGGACCGCCGGGACAACGGCGGCGCCACCGGCCACTGAGCGCGGCCGGGGCCGGCCGGCGCCGTCGACCGGCGTTGATCGCCGTCGATCGGCGTTGATCGGACTACTGGGCCGACCGGGCTGACGTCGCGTCACCCCATCGGGTGCGAACGGGACCCGTTCGAGGGAAGTCACTCGCCCCCGTCATCGCGATCATCCTAATTTGGGGCCCCCGGAAGGGTGATCGACGTCCGCGCGGGCGGGCGTCTGCGACACGGTGTGCGGATCAGTCCCCCTCCCGGGGGAGAGTCACCAGTGCGTCTGCCACCCGTCCGCCGACCGGTCGCCCGGATCGGCCTCACGCTCGTCCTGCTGGCCACCGGCGCGGCGCTCGCCGCCACCCCGGCCGCGGGCGGCCCGCCCAGCGCCGGACCGCCCAGCGCGGGACCGCCGGGCCGGACGGCCTCCGTCCTGCTCGAACTCGACACCGAGGCGGCCGGACCGGCCTGGCGCAGCGCCGCCGACGGCGCCCGGCGGGCCCGTCGCTCGCCGGACGCCGTCCGCCGGGAGGCCGCCCGGGCGGGCGCCGCCCAGCGCTCCCGGGCCGGGGACGCGCTCGACCGGCTCGCCGGGGCCGTCCACCGCTCGGCGCCCGCCGCCCGCGAGCTCTACCGCACCCGCACCCTGCTCACCGGCCTGGCGGTCAGCCTCCCCGCCGACCGGCTGCCCGCCCTGCGGGCGCTGCCCGGCGTCCGGGCCGTCCACCCGATCGTGAACAAGCAGCGCGACAACGCCTACTCCGTCCCGCTGACCGGCGCCCCGCAGGTCTGGTCCGGGGACACCGCGCCGGACGGGAACACCGGTCGGGGCGTGCGGATCGGCATCATCGACAGCGGCATCGACTACACCCACGCCGACTTCGGCGGCCCCGGCACCGAGGAGGCCTTCCGCTCCGTCGAGCGCGGCAAGCCCGCCCCGGCCGCGCTGTTCCCCAACGCCAAGGTGGTCGGCGGCAAGGACCTGGTCGGCGACGACTACAACCCCGACCCGGCCGCCCCGAACCACCAGCCGGTGCCGCACCCCAGCGACAACCCGCTGGACTGCGTGCGCAACGGGCACGGCACCCACGTCGCCGGGACGGCCGCCGGGTACGGCGTCACCGCCGACGGCCGCCCGTACGCCGGGCCCTACCGGCCCGGGCTCGACCCGGCCTCGTTCCGGATCGGCCCCGGCGCCGCCCCCGGCGCGCAGCTGTACGCGATCCGGGTGTTCGGCTGCGACGGCTCCACCGACCGGCTCGCCCAGGCCCTCGACCTGGCCGCCGATCCGAACGGCGACGGCGACCTCGGCGACCGGCTCGACGTGGTCAACCTCTCCCTCGGCAGCCGCTTCGGCAGCCCCGACGACGCCGACGCGCTGGCCGTCGACCGGCTCGCCGAACTGGGCACCGTGGTGGTCGCGGCGGCCGGCAACGAGGGCGACGTGTACGGCATCGGCGGCAGCCCCGGCACGGCCGTGCGGGCGGTCACCGTGGCCGCCTCCGTGCACGGGCACGCCGACGTGGACGGCATCACCGTGCTCGCCCCCGCCGCGCAGGCCGGGGTCGTCCCCGGCCACTGGAGCGAGCGCTACCGGGGCTGGACCACCGCCGAGGTGACCGGCGGACTCGCCGTGCCCGCCGACCAGGCGGACGGCTGCACCGAGTTCAGCGAGGCCGACAAGCAGCGCCTCAAGGGCCGGATCGCGGTGCTCACCTGGAACACCCGCGACCCCGACCGGGCCTGCAACTCCGGCCCGCGGGCCGACCACGCCGCCGACGCCGGGGCGATCGGCGCGCTCTACGCCGCCGACACCGACCACCTGGCCGAGATCTCCGGCGACGACCGGATCCCGGCCGTCCTGCTCGGCCGGGCGGACGGCGAACGGCTATTGAAGGCCGCCGCCGACGGGGACGTCCAGGTGCGGCTCGCCGCGCCCGGCAACCCGCTGCACGGCTCGGTCGCGCGGAACCAGCCGGCCCGGGTCGACACCCTCACCGACTTCACCTCACGGGGCATCGGCCTGCCCGGCGTGGTCAAGCCCGACCTCGCCGCCCCCGGGGAGACCATCTGGTCCGCCCTGGTCGGCAGCGGCACCGGCGGCCAGCGCGAGAACGGCACCTCGATGGCCAGCCCGCACGTCGCCGGACTGGCCGCGCTGGTCCGCGCCGCCCACCCGGACTGGCCGGTCGAGCAGGTCAAGGCCGCCCTGATGAACACCGGCACGGACACCTACCTCGGCGACGACCACAGCGGGCCGGTCTACGGGCCCGAGCGCACCGGCGCGGGGCGGGCCCGGGTCGACGGGGCGGTCCGCACCCCGGTGGTGGCCTACGCGGCGGGGGAGGGCGCGGCGCCGGGCGGCGTCGGGGTCTCCTACGGGCCGGTCGAGGTCGGCGGGCCGACCGCCCTGGTCCGTGAGATCGAGCTCGCCAACCACTCGTCCGCGCCGCTGAGTTACCGCACCGGCTACGCGGCCGCCACCGAACTGCCGGGCGCCGCCTTCGAGGTGAGCCCGGGACAGGTGGAGGTGCCGGCCGGCGGCACCGCGCGGGTGCGGGTCACGCTGTCCGTCCCGGGGCGGCTGGGGCGCGTGCCCGATCCGACCATCGACACCGAGCAGGGCGGCCGGGCCCGCAGCTACCGGGGCGAGCTGTCCGGCCGGGTGCTGTTCAGCCCGGTCACCGACCGGGCCCTGCCGCAGCTGCGGGTCCCGGTGTTCGCCGCCCCGCGCCCCACCGGCGACCTCGGCGTCGCCGCCTCCGCCCGGACCGCCCGGGACGGCACCCTGGTCACCCTCGGGGGCCGGGCCGCGCCCGGCGCGGCCCCCGGACTGGTCAGCGCCTTCGCCCTCGGCGGCGAGGGCGCCCGCTGGCCGGACTGCCGGCCCGGCGACGGCAAGGCCGTCGGCCCCGGCGCGGGCATCCGGCCCGAGGACACCGGGGAGTCGGCCGAACCGTCCCAGGAACCCTGCGTCGAACACCCCGGCGACCGGGTCGCGGACCTGCGGGCCGTCGGCGCGGCCGCCGACGCCGACCTGCTGTACGTGGGCGCCCGGCTGTGGGCCCCCGCGGCCACCCCGGTCGGGCTGTACGGGGTGCGGGTGTCGCTGGACACCGACGGGGACGGCGTCACCGACGTGGTCCTCAAGGCCGACCGGCTGCGCGGCAGCGACGTCCTGGTCTCCCGGGCGCTGGACGCCCGCACCGGCGCCGAACTCGACGTCCAGCCGCTGAACGCCCGCTGGGGCGACACCGACACCGAACTGCTGGACAGCGACGTGGTGGTGCTCCCGGTTCGGCTGAGCGCCCTGCCCGGCGTCGGGCCCGGGCACAGCACCGTCCGGTACGGGGTCTGGACCGGCGTGGCCGCCCCCGGCACGCCCGACCCGGCCGACTCCTTCTCCGCGATCGGCCTGCGCGGCACCCGCCCGACCGTCCCGCTGGACGTCCTGCACCCGGCCCTCACCGTGCGGGCCGGCCTCACCGGTCCGGCCGTGATGGCCACCCCGGCGAGCCCCGGCACCCTGCTCGACGTGCACCGCGCGCCCGGCGACGGCTCCCGGCTCCTGCTGCTGTACCACTTCAACCCGGCGGACCGCCGGGCCCAGGTGCTCGACCTGCCGTGACCCGGCGCAGGGGCGGCCCGCCGGAACCTCCGGCGGGCCGCCCCTAGGGCCCGTCTTCAAACCCCCGCCTGCGGGCCGACGCTCCCCCAGCCTTCGGCCGGGAGGTACCCCCAGGGCACGCACCTCGCCGCGTTGTCGTCGGTCGCCGATGGCCCCCAGCCTTCGGCCGGGAGGTGCCCCCACCGCATGGACTCCCTCCTCCGCCTTGCGATGCACGCACCCCAACGCCGCCCCGCCCGCCCTCCGGGCGGACGACCGGGGGTTTGAAGACGGGCCCTGACGCTGTCCGCCCCTCGCGCTGTCCGCCCCTCTCGCTGTCCGCTCAACCGCTGCCCGCTCAGTCCCGGGCGGCCAGCCGGCGTTCGCGGCGCGGGACGCGGGTGGGGCGGCGGGAGAGCCGGGCGAAGACCGCGACCAGGACGAGCACGGCGGCGGTGCCGGTGGCGACGGTGAGGCCCTCGGTGAGGCCGGGCGGGCGGAAGCCGCAGGAGACCCGGCCGGCGCCGCCGCCGAGCGGGACGCCGATCATGCCGAGGACCGGGGTGGGCACGGCAGGGGTGCCGCCGTCGACGGCGCAGGTCCAGCCCTCGGTGGCGGGGACGGAGAACAGCGCGGTGCCGGTGGAGCCGGCCGGCAGGGCGGCGGTCAGGCTGTGGCCGCCGGCCTCGACCCGGGTGGCGCCGGTGGCGGTCAGCCGGGTGACGGCGGCCGCCAGGGCGTCGGCCCGCAGGCAGCCGATCGGGCGGGCGGGGACTTGGCTGACCACGTCCGAGCGCAGGGTCACCCGGACCGTGCCGTCGGCCGGGACGGTCCCCAGCCGGTGCACGGGCACGGCCGTGGTGGGCTGCTCGCCGTCGCTCGGGAAGTCGGTGCCCAGGCCGCTGACCGCGCCGCGGTACCAGAGCGGGTGGATGTACGCCGTCGAGCCCGGGGTGCAGGCGGCCGTGAACACCGTGCCCTCCGCACCGCCCGGCACCGACCAGCCGCTGGTGCCGTGCAGGGTGGGCGCCGGGCCGCCGGCCGGGACGGGCAGCGGGACGTCGTACACCTGGCTGCCGAGCAGCGACTCCTGGCGGGACCAGACCGAGGAGGTGGCCGGCCGGGCGCCCGGCGGCAGCACGGTGACCAGGGGCGGCGCGGGGGCCCGGACGGCGGTGAAGCCCGGGGGCCGCGATGCGTCGTCCAGGTGGGCGCCGACCCCGAACAGCGCCTGGCCGACCGGGTCGGTGACGCCCCCGGTCTGCCGGCCGCCGGCCGTCCAGCCCGCGCCGAGGTCGTGCAGCAGCAGGGCGGCGACGGTCGGCAGGTAGCCGCTGGAGTAGCCGCCGCCCTGGCCGTTCAGCAGCAGCGGGTCGTTGGGGGTGAAGGCGTGCGGGCCGGGGTCGCTGCGCAGGTCCGGCCAGTCGGCGCCGGCCCGTACCGCGGCGTGCCCGGCCCGGACGGCGGCGGGGGAGACGCCGTCGTCCGGGGCCGCGCCGAGCGCCGCGTACCCGGACCAGACCGCGTTGCCGAGCACCGCGCCGCCGATCACCCAGGTGGCCAGCGCCGTCACCCGGCGGTCGGTGTGCCGGCGGTCCAGCGCCGCGAGCGCGGCCAGCAGGACGGCGCCGCCGACCCCCAGCAGCGCCCAGGTGGAGGCGTGCACCGAGCCCCGGGCCGCCGCCAGGGCGGCGATCGCCGCGGTCAGCGCGGCGCCGCCCAGCAGGGTCGTCAGGTCCGGCCGGTGCGCGAGAGACACCCAACCGGCCAGCACCAGCAGCCCGCTGAGCACGAAGGAGACCCGGTACGGCCCGCCGGCCGGGATCGCCAGGCCGTGCCAGACCAGCACCGTCGGGGTCCAGACGAAGCTCAGCACCACCAGCAGCAGCGCCGTGCACCAGGCCGCCCGCTCGCGGACCCGCACCCGGCGGTTGAACGGCAGCCCGCACACCAGCAGCAGGCCGAGCACCCCGATCGCCACGTCCGGCAGCGGCCGGCCGCCGGTGATGGCGGGCAGCAGCTGGGCGAGGTGCCCGTCCAGGCCGGAGGGGCCGAGCGGCTGCACCGGGGACTCCGGCTGGGCGCCGCGGGCGGCCCGGACGGCGACGAACAGCACGGGGGCGGCGAGCAGCACCCCGGCGGTGGTCAGGGTGACCGCCCGCCCGGCCGCCCGGACCCGGTGCCGGAACGCGCGCGGGGTGGCGAACAGCCGTACGGCGAACAGGAGTCCGGCGACCAGGGTGGCCAGCGCCGCGGTGTAGAGGTTGCCCGCCCAGGCGAGCGCGACGCACAGCGCGCCGACCACCCAGCGGCGCTCGTGCAGGCACCAGTCCCCGACCAGGCCGAGCAGCGGCAGCGAGACCAGGCCCCACAGCCACATCGGCGCCCCGCCGCCGATGTCCAGCACCCAGGCGCAGAGCCCGTACCCGACGGCGGCGAACACCCGCAGCCACCGGGGGCCGGGGTGCAGCCGGCCGAGCAGGTGGGCCATCAGGGCGGTGCCCAGGCCGATGGTGGCCAGGGCGACCAGGAAGACGGCGAGTTGCCCCTGGTCGCGGGGGAGGAGCGCGGTCGGCCAGGAGAACGGGTTCATCAGGTAGGCGAAGAAGTCCGCCAGGAACGGGACGCCGTAGCCGCTGTTCCAGTTGAACAGCAGGTCCCCGGTGGCCTGCCCGTGCAGCAGGTCCCACAGGTGCGCGTGGTACGGCACGGCGATCGCGCCGGCCCCGCCCGGCCACCGCCCGCGCACCGCCGCGGCCAATGCGAAAGCACCCATCGCCAGCCCGGCCGCGGCCCCGCAGACCAGCACCTCCCGCCGCCGTTCGGCCTTCACCCACGCGCCCCGTTCTGCCAGGAATCCCGGACCCCGCCACCCTAAGCGCGCCCCCGGCGCACCCCTGGCCACCCGCGCCCCCTCAAAGGAGTGACGCCCGAGGACGCTTTGCCGAGTAGCCTGAGAAGGCCGCCAGGATGCCCGTATGGGAGGAACCATGAGCATCGAGCAGTACCCCGACTGGCTTCGCCCGCCGGTCGGCGGATACACCGCCGAAGACCTGGACCGGCTGCCGGATCTCCCGCCGCACACCGAGCTGATCGACGGGAGCCTGATCTTCGTGAGTCCGCAGACCATGTTCCATATGTCGACGCTCCGGATTCTGGAGTGGGCGCTGGTGGCGGCGGTTCCGCCCGGATGGGCTGTGTGGCGAGAGATGACGGTCACGCTGAACCGGCGCAACAGGCTGGAACCGGATCTTCTGATCGTCGACAAGCGGGCCAACACCAGCCCCAAGGGACGAAAGGTGACCTCCTGCCAACCGGAGGATGTGCTGCTGGCGGTGGAGGTTGTGTCTGAGGAGTCGCAGGAACGTGACCGTGACACCAAGCCCCGGAAGTATGCCGCTGCTGGAATCGCCCACTTCTGGAGGGTCGAGGACGATGACGAGGGCCGCCCGGTCGTCTACGTGTACGAGCTGGACCCGGCCACCAGGGCCTATGGCCTGACCGGCATCTACCACAAGCAGCTGAAGGTCGATCGGCCGTTTCCGGTTGAGGTCGACCTGATCGACCCGTCCGAATAGTGGACGCGAGGTGTCAGTACCTGGGACGCGGGAGTAGGGTCCGAGCATGTCTCGCACCATTCGTCTCGCAGTTGTCCCGGGTGACGGCATCGGCCAGGAGGTGGTGGCCGAAGGCCTCAAGGTCCTCGGCGCCGTGCTCCCCGCCGACGTGAAGCTGGAGACCACCGAGTACGACCTCGGGGCCCGGCGCTACCACCGGACCGGGGAGACGCTGCCGGACGACGTGCTGGCCGAGCTCAAGGCCTTCGACGCGATCCTGCTGGGCGCCATCGGGGACCCGAGCGTCCCGTCCGGGGTGCTGGAGCGCGGGCTGCTGCTCAAGCTGCGGTTCGCCTTCGACCACCACATCAACCTGCGGCCGGGCCGGCTCTTCCCCGGGGTCGCCTCCCCGCTGGCCGGTCAGCCGGCGATCGACTTCGTGGTCGTCCGCGAGGGCACCGAGGGCCCGTACGTCGGCAACGGCGGCTCGCTGCGCACCGGCACCCCGCACGAGGTGGCCACCGAGGTCAGCCTGAACACCGCGTACGGCATCGAGCGCGTGGTGCGCGACGCCTACCGCCGGGCCCAGGCGCGGCCGCGCAAGAAGCTCACCCTGGTGCACAAGAACAACGTGCTGGTGCACGCCGGGCACCTGTGGACGCGGATCTTCGCCGAGGTCGGCGAGGAGTTCCCCGAGGTCACCACCGACTACCTGCACGTCGACGCGGCGACCATCTTCTTCGTCACCCAGCCGGAGCGCTTCGACGTCATCGTCACCGACAACCTGTTCGGCGACATCCTGACCGACCTGGCCGCGGCCGTCACCGGCGGCATCGGCTTGGCTGCGAGCGGCAACATCAACCCGAGCGGCGAGTTCCCGTCCATGTTCGAGCCGGTGCACGGCTCGGCGCCGGACATCGCCGGCCAGGGCAAGGCCGACCCGACCGCCACCGTGCTGTCGGTCGCCATGCTGCTGGAGCACCTCGGCTTCGCCGCCGAGGCCGCCAGGGTCGAGGCCGCCGTCGCGGCGGACCTCGCCGAGCGCTCCGCCGCCCGTTCCACCTCCGAGGTCGGCGACGCGCTCGCCGAGCGAGTAGCCGGCTAGGCCGGCCGGAACCCGAGCGGATCCGGCCGGCCGGGCCGCTCCGCATAACCGCAGTTTGCAGCTCCCCAAGGGGCGGGCAACTGTTCGGCACGGCCCTCTGGATGCGAGTATCGACAGTGGGGCCGTGCCGTTGTGCGTTCGTTCCGGCGTTGGAGAGCCGTATCGTTCCTTCGGCGGTGGCGGCCCGAACGAACCCCACGGTGAAGGAAACAGCCATGAGCACGCCCACCCAGGCGCCCATCACGTTCGACCTCAAGCCCTCCGCCCACCCGCTGTCGGCAGCGGAGCGCCAGGCCCGGCTGACCAACCCCGGCTTCGGCCGCGTCTTCACCGACCACATGGTCACCATCAGCTGGACCGAGGGCCGTGGTTGGCACGACGCGCAGCTGGTCCCGTACGCGCCGGTGGAGATGGACCCGGCGAACATGACCCTGCACTACGGTCAGGCGATCTTCGAGGGCCTCAAGGCCTACCGCCAGGCCGACGGCTCCATCGCGACCTTCCGCCCCGAGGCCAACGCCCTCCGCTTCCAGGCCTCGGCCCGCCGTCTGGCGATGCCGGAGCTGCCGGTGGAGGCCTTCGTCGAGGCGGTCGAGCTGCTGGTCCAGCAGGAGCGGGCCTGGGTCCCGAACGAGCCGGAGCAGAGCCTCTACCTGCGCCCGTTCATGTTCGCCACCGAGGTCGGTCTGGGCGTGCGTCCGGCGAACTCCTACCTGTTCATGATCATCGCCTCGCCGGCCGGCGCCTACTTCCCGGGCGGCGTCAAGCCGGTCTCGGTCTGGCTCTCCAAGGAGTACGTCCGCGCCGCGCCCGGCGGCACCGGCGCCGCCAAGTGCGCGGGCAACTACGCGGCCTCGCTGGTCGCCCAGGCCCAGGCCGCCGAGAAGGGCTGCGACCAGGTGGTCTGGCTCGACGCCGCCGAGCACCGGTGGGTCGAGGAGATGGGCGGGATGAACCTGTACTTCGTCTTCGGTGAGGGCGAGGGCGCGAAGATCGTCACCCCGGAGCTGTCCGGCGCCCTGCTGCCCGGCATCACCCGCGACTCGCTGCTCCAGCTCGCCGCCGACCTCGGCTACGCGGTCGAGGAGCGGAAGATCTCCACCGACGAGTGGCAGCAGGCGAACGCCGACGGCACCCTCACCGAGGTCTTCGCCTGCGGCACCGCCGCCGTCATCACCCCGGTCGGCTCGGTGAAGTCCGCGGCCGCCGACTGGACCGTCGGCACCGGCGAGCCCGGCCCGGTCACCATGGAGCTGCGCAAGGCCCTGCTGGCCATCCAGGGCGGCCAGAGCCCCGACACCCACGGCTGGCTGCACAAGATCGTCTGATTCCGCGGACGCCGGGCACCCCCTCCGGCCTGCCCCGTTCCGCATCGCGAGACGGGCGGGCCGGATCCCGGAGGCTGTGCCAGACTGCGGGCGTGTCCTCGCTTTCGCTGATTATTGGCAGCAGGCGCGCCGGTCCGCAGTGACCGCTCCCGCAGGACCCGATGCGGAGCGACCACGAGCGTCCAGACCCGCGCGCAGACCTCTCGCACCCGCGAGGGGTCTTTTCGCTTTCTGGGCTCCGTCCCGGTGAGCACAGCCCGGACCGGCCGAGGGCCCCCACAAGGGGCCCGGGGACACCGGGGCCGCGCGCGGGATCCTGGACAGTGGAGCCGGGACGAGAAATCCGGCAGAGCAGTACCAACCTCCCCGAACGGAGAACCAGGGGTCATGACCGAGGTCAGCCGTACCGACGACAGCTTCCACGTGTTCGACACCACCCTGCGCGACGGCGCGCAGCGTGAGGGCATCAACCTGACGGTGGCGGACAAGCTGGCCATCGCCCGGCACCTGGACGAGTTCGGGGTCGGCTTCATCGAGGGCGGCTGGCCGGGGGCCAACCCCCGGGACACCGAGTTCTTCGCCCGCGCCGCCGCCGAACTGGAGCTGCGCCACGCACAGCTGGTCGCCTTCGGCGCCACCCGCCGGGCCGGCGGCAAGGCCGCCGAGGACCCGCAGCTGGCCGCGCTGGTCGCCTCCGGCGCGCCGGTGGTCACCCTGGTGGCCAAGGCCCACGACCGCCACGTCGAGCTGGCGCTGCGCACCACGCTGGACGAGAACCTGGAGATGATCCGGGACAGCGTCGAGTTCCTCCGCGGCCAGGGCCGCCGGGTCTTCCTCGACTGCGAGCACTTCTTCGACGGCTACCGGGACAACCGCGAGTACGCCCTCGCCGTGGTGCGCACCGCGCACCGGGCCGGGGCGGACGTGGTGGTGCTGTGCGACACCAACGGCGGGATGCTGCCGGCCGGCGTCCGGGACACCGTCGCGGACGTGATCGCCGCGACCGGCGCCCGGGTCGGCATGCACGCCCAGGACGACACCGGCTGCGCGGTGGCCAACACCCTGGCCGCGGTGGACGCGGGCGCCACCCACGTGCAGTGCACCGCGAACGGCTACGGCGAGCGGGTCGGCAACGCCAACCTGTTCCCGGTGGTCGGCGCGCTGGAGTTGAAGTACGACCGCCGGGTCCTGCCCGCGGGCCGGCTGGCCGAGATGACCCGGATCTCGCACGCGATCGCCGAACTGGTCAACCTGACCCCGTCCACCCACCAGCCGTACGTCGGCTTCTCGGCCTTCGCCCACAAGGCCGGCCTGCACGCCTCGGCGATCAAGGTCGACCCGGACCTGTACCAGCACACCGACCCCGAACTGGTCGGCAACACCATGCGGATGCTGGTCTCCGACATGGCCGGCCGGGCCTCGGTGGAGCTCAAGGGCAAGGAGCTCGGCTACGACCTCTCCACCGACCGCGACCTGGCCGGCCGGGTGGTGGCCAAGGTGAAGGAGCAGGAGAACCTCGGCTACACCTACGAGTCCGCCGACGCCTCCTTCGAGCTGCTGCTGCGCGACGAGGTCCGCGGCAGCCGGGACCGCTTCTACCGCCTGGAGTCCTGGCGGACCATCAGCGAGCAGGGCCCGGGCGGGGTCTCCGGCAACGAGGCCACGGTGAAGCTGTGGGCCAAGGGCGAGCGCCGGATCGCCGTCGGCGAGGGCAACGGTCCGGTCAACGCGCTGGACCAGGCGCTGCGGACGGCCCTGGAGGGCACCTACCCGCCGCTGGCCACCTTCGAGTTGGTGGACTACAAGGTCCGCATCCTGGAGGGCCAGCACGGCACCGGCTCCAAGACCCGGGTGCTGATCGAGTCCACCGACGGCACCGCGAGCTGGTCCACGGTCGGCGTGGCCGACAACGTGGTCGCCGCCTCCTGGCTGGCCCTGGAGGACGCGTACACCTACGGCCTGATCCGGGCCGGGCTGGAGCCGGCGGAGCGCTCGGAGCCGTCCGCCTGACCGCGCCCGGCCCGACGGAGACCCGACGGCGGCCCGACGGCGGCCCGCTGGACCCGAAACGGGTCCGGCGGGCCGCTGCCGTGAGGCACCGCTGCCGTGAGGCACCGCTGCCGTGACGCCCTGCGGCCGTGCGGCGCTGCTGCCGCGAGGCCCCGGCCGTCGCGCCCTCCTGCGCCCCCTAGCGGAGTCGGGCGAGGAGGGCGTGTTCGACGAGGGTGATGAGGGCGCTCTTGGCGCTGTCGCGTCGGCGGGCGTCGAGGGTGATGACGGGGGTGTCGGGGCCGAGTTGGAGGGCTTCGCGGACTTCGTCGGCGGTGTGGGGCTGGTGGCCGTCGAAGCCGTTGAGGGCGACGACGAAGGGCAGGCCGCTGTTCTCGAAGTAGTCGAGGGCGGGGAAGCAGTCGGCGAGGCGGCGGGTGTCGACGAGGACGACGGCTCCGATGGCGCCTCGGACCAGGTCGTCCCACATGAACCAGAAGCGGTCCTGTCCGGGGGTGCCGAAGAGGTAGAGGATGAGGTCTTCGTCGAGGGTGATGCGGCCGAAGTCCATGGCGACGGTGGTGGTCGTCTTGCCGGAGACGTGGCTGATGTCGTCGATGCCGGCGGAGGCCGAGGTCATGACGGCTTCGGTGCGCAGGGGGTTGATCTCGGAGACGGCGCCGACGAGCGTGGTCTTGCCGACACCGAAGCCGCCCGCGATGACGATCTTCGCGGAGGTGGTGGCGCGGGTGGGGGCGGCCGCGTTAGAGCTTGCGAAGTCCACTGAGGACCCTTTCGAGCAGCGTGACGTCGGGCTGGTTTCCGGATTCGCCCCCGGAAGCGGGCTGGTGGATGGCGACGAGGCCGGCCTCGGCCAGGTCGGCCACGAGGATCCGGGCGACTCCCAGGGGAAGTGAGAGCAGTGCCGAGACCTCGGCGACGGACTTGACCTCCGTGCACAGCGTGCAGATCCGCTGGTGCTCGGGGAGGAGGGTGGCCAGACGCTGCGGATCGACGTCGGCGGAGACCAGGGCCTCCAGCGCGAGTTCGTAGCGGGGCCGGGTGCGACCGCCGGTCATGGCGAACGGCCGGATCAGCGGGCCGGAGTCCTGCTCGTCCTCGAACTCCTCGACGTGCCCGGGCTCCTGGGTCGGCCGGTGGCCGGGGTCCTGGGCGGGCACCTGGCCGGGCGGCGTCGGGTAGCCGGGCGGCGGGGTGTCGAAGGCGGGCTGCGGCCGGGCGTACGGGTCGTACTGGCCGTACTGCTCCTCGGGCCGGGCGTACGGGTGCTGCTGGGGCTGCCCGTACTGGTGCCGACCGTACTGCTGACCGTGGCCGGCGCCGGGTGCTCCGAAGGCGTCGTGGCCCGTGCCAGGGTACGGAACGCCGTACTGGCCGCTGCGGTCGTCGGGCGGTGTCACGGTTCCTCTCCTCACAAGGTGCGGCGGTGCGGTGCGGGCTTCGGTACGAGTCCGGAGCCGGTGGTGCGAAGGCCGTACAACGTCCGAACCCGAGCCCGCCGAAGCGGGCCCGGGAAGGACGCGGAGGTACTTCGAATACCTGGACGGTATCCGACGAACCGTCAGTGCAGGAGACTGCCCTGGAGTTCTGCGCGGAGCGCGGGGGTGAGGACGGCGCCGGCCCGGTCGACGAGCAGGGCCATTTCGTACCCGACCAGACCGATGTCGGAGTCGGGGGAGGCGAGGACCGCGAGGGCGGAGCCGTCGCTGATGGCCATCAGGAACAGGAAGCCGCGCTCCATCTCGACGACGGTCTGGTTGACCTCGCCGCCTTCGAAGATCCGGCTGGCGCCGGAGGTGAGGGAGGTGAGGCCGGAGGCGACGGCGGCGAGCTGGTCGGCGCGGTCGCGCGGGAAGCCTTCCGACATGCACAGCAGGAGGCCGTCCGCGGAGACCACCACCGTGTGGGACACCCCAGGGGTGTTGTCCACGAAATTGGTGATCAGCCAGTTCAGGTTCTGTGCGGCCTGGCTCATCTGAGTCAACTCAACGCTCCTGGTGGTTCGAGCCGCCGAAGAGATCGGTGCTCCGGTTCTGTCCGTTGCCGGACTGGTCTACCTGATCGGGGTCGATCCGGAAGCTTCCGGTGTTGCCGGCGCTGCGGCCCTGCTCGACAC
Source organism: Kitasatospora sp. NPDC098652 (assembly GCF_044760155.1). NCBI lineage: Bacteria > Bacillati > Actinomycetota > Actinomycetes > Kitasatosporales > Streptomycetaceae > Kitasatospora > Kitasatospora sp. NPDC098652. The sequence continues at coordinate 105,337 of NZ_JBIWAQ010000004.1, read as the reverse complement.
CGCGGCGCAGGTTGGTGAGGCGGCCACGGACCTCCTCGGGGCTGCGGGAGACCTGCGGCCCTTCCTGCGGGGTCGGCTTGGCGTTGCCGGGCACCAGGTTCTGCTTGGGCACGCGCCGGGGCAGTCCGGCCCCGGTGGTGCCGGCGGACGAGGGCTCGCGCAGCTGCTCGGCCCGCTGCCAGTCACCGTCGTTCGGCGACTGCCAGGGGGAGGCGGTCGGGCCGGTCGGGCCGTAGCCGCCCAGTGCGGACACGTCGTGGCCGCGGGACTCGACGGGCGCCGACGAGGTGTCCTTGGCGCCGGCGAACCAGTTCGGGGTGTCCCCGGACGGGGTCAGGCCGGCCGGGGCGCTGCCCGGGCCGCTCGCCAGCTGCTGGCCGGGGCGGCGCTGGGGCAGCCCGGACGGCAGGGTGGTGGCGGGGGCCGGCGCGGGCTCGGCGGCGGGCAGGGCGGGCGGCTCCGGGGTGTACGGGTGGCCCGCGGGGGCCTCCTGGGCCTGGTGGCCGTAGCCGTCCCGGGCGTACTCGTCCTGCTGGTAGCCGCCCTGGTCGTAGCCGTACCGGTCGTCGGCGTAGCCCTGGTCGTAACCCTGCTGCGGGTACTGGCCGTAGCCGTCCTGGGCGTACTCGTCCTGCTGGTAGCCGCCCTGGTCGTAGCCGTACTGGTCGTCGGCGCTGTACCGGTCGTCCGAGTAGGCGCCCTGCTGGTAGTCCTGCTGCGGGGCGTACTGGTCGTAGCCCTGCTGGTAGTCCTCCTCGACCTCGGCGTCCAGCACCTGCTCCTGCGGGCCGCCCTCCAGGGCCGCGCGGCGGACCTGGTCGAGGCGCTGCGAGCGCTGGACGGCCTCCAGGGCCGGGCTGAACCCGGAGGAGCCGGCGTTGCCGATGCCGGTGAGGTGGTCGTCGAAGCCGAGCTCGGCGGCGCTGCGGTTGCGGTTGTCCGGGGCCCACTCGGAGGTCGGCTCCTGGTCGGCGAAGATCCGGGAGACGGTGAACTGCTCCTCCGGCTCCGGCGCCACCGCGGACTTGGTGACGAACGGCGGGAGCATGACCAGCGAGGTGGTGCCGGCGGACTCGCCGGACGGGCGGAGCTGGACGCGGATGTCGTGCCGCTGGGAGAGCCGGCCGACCACGAAGAGGCCCATGCGGCGGGAGATGGTGGCGTCGACCGTGGGCGGCTCGGCCAGCTTCTCGTTGATCTCCGCGAAGTCGTCGGCGGTGAGGCCGATGCCCTTGTCGTGGATCTCGACCAGCACCCGGCCGTCCGGCAGGCGGGTCGCGTTGACGAGCACCCGGGTCTGCGGGCTGGAGAACGAGGTGGCGTTCTCCAGCAGCTCGGCGAGCAGGTGGACGAGGTCGGTCACGGCGGCGCCGACGACCTCGACCTCGGGGATGCCGGACAGCTCGACGCGCTCGTACTGCTCCACCTCGGAGGCGGCGGCGCGCAGCACGTCGACCAGCGGGACCGGGGTGTTCCAGCGGCGGCCGGCCTCCTCGCCGGCGAGGACGAGGAGGTTCTCACCGTTGCGGCGCATACGGGTCGCGAGGTGGTCCAGCTTGAAGAGGTTCTCCAGCTGGTCCGGGTCGGCCTCGTTGTTCTCCAGGTCGGTGATCAGCGCCAGCTGGCGCTGGATCAGGCCCTGGCTGCGGCGCGACAGGTTGGTGAAGATCGCGTTGACGTTCCCTCGCAGCAGGGCCTGCTCGGCGGCGAGCGCCACGGCCTGCTGGTGGACCTGGTCGAAGGCCCGGGCGACTTCGCCGATCTCGTCCTTGCCGTGCAGCGGGATCGCGGTCACCGAGGTGTCGACCCGGTCCGGGTCGGTCTTGGAGAGCTTCTCGACCAGGTCCGGCAGGCGGTGGTCGGCGATCTCCAGGGCGGCGCTGCGCAGGGTGCGCATGCCGAGGATCATCGAGCGGGCGACGTAGCCGGTCAGCAGGCCGGCCAGGATCAGTGCGGCGACGACGATGACCGTGTTGAGGATGGCGTCGTAGAGCGCGTTGTCCTTGAGGTCGCGGGAGTCGCTGAGGACGGCGTCCAGCAGCGCGACTTCGGTGTTCCGCAGGGCCTGGATGTGGCTTCCGGCGGCCTGGTTCCAGTTGTCCGGGGTCAGACCGGCGTTCTTCGCCTCGGCGTACGCGGCGTCGGCGGCGGCCTTGCCCTTCTGCTGCCCGATGGCGGCGGCCTCGGCGTAGTTGGCGGCGAGCGCCAGCAGGCCCTGCATGGTGGGCGCGGCGCCGTTCGGCATCTTGTAGGCCGAGCGGTCCTGGGCGGTGGCCAGGGCGACCTGGGCGTCCGCGTACTTGCGGGCGTCCTCGGGGGCGGCACCGGTGTTGAACTCGGAGAGCGAGACCTGCTCCAGCTTCTCCGCGACCAGGATCTGCTGGGTCATGTCCTGGTTCTCGTAGCGCGTGGTCACGCCCTGCGAGGCACCGACCAGCAGGCTCAGCATCAGCGAGCGCTGGGTCGAGGCGGAGGCCTTGGCCAGCGACATCGCGTAGATCGCGCGGCCCTTGCTGGTGGCGTTGGCGGAGCCGTTGCCGACCGAGTTGTCGTAGGCCAGCAGCGGCGCGAACATCGCCGAGTAGGCGTTCGCGGTGGCGCTGGCGAACAGCTCCTTGCCGTAGGCGGCCTGCCGCAGGTGCGGGAGGTCGATCACCAGGGTCTGGAAGGCCTCGTGGCGGCGCGGGAGCTCGCCGGACTTGTCCGAGGCGTCGTACGCGGCGTTGTAGGCCTTGAGCGCGGCGTCGGTGTCGGCGCGGCGCTTGGCGACCTCGTTGTTCGGGTCCTGCCCGGTGATCAGGGGTATCAGGGTCTTGTCGCGCTCGTTCTCGAGCGCTTCGGCGAGTTCGGTCGCCGCCTTGGCGAGCTCGGCGGTCTTCTCGGCCCGGGAGGCCTTGATGTAGCCGTCGACCGAGGTGTTCACTCGCAGACCGCCGAAGACGAGACTGATGATCACGGGGATCAGCAGGATCGCGATCAGTCGGGTCGGCACGCGCCAGTTGCGCGGGCGGAGGAAGTCGTACCGGCTGGACGACCCGCCTTCGCCGGACTGGCCCGCGGCGCCCGTGCGGGGCTCCGTGGAGGCCGTCGGGGGCTTGGGGGCCGGGGTGGTCTGGCGCTCCTCGGTGGGAGTGAACGCGGAGAATCCGGCCGGTTCCGCGGCGCTGCCGTTCGGCGCGCTCTGGCGGGGCTCGGAGCGCCGCTGCGGGGCGGGTTGCTGCTTACGCCTCACTCGACTACTACCTCTCGGCCGACTTGCCGGCCATGGATCAATCCAGCGCTACCCCCGGGGCCCTGGCCCGCCGCCGGACGACCGGCGCGGGATGTTCAGGGGTAGCTGGAATTTCAGCACGTGCAGGGATGGGGGACAAACAGCCGTCGCAAGGCACCCGCGCCGGAACAATACGGACAATCAACGACATGACGGAGCAAAACCGTGGTGATCTGGCGCTGAGTGACGCTGATTCGCCACGCTGCGTCATTGTTGATCACAAAATGCCTACCGAACTGTTATCCGCTGCTTATACACGGGTCTTGCGCGCGGCCCCGGGAGGACACCGGCCGGTAAAGCACCGCCGCCCCGGCGCCCCGTCAGTGTGACGGTTCGCCGGGGCCGCCCGGTTCCCGCGGGTGCTCGCGCGCCCGCCGGTGCCCGTGTGCCCGGTGCGCTAGCGGAGTCGGGCGAGGAGGGCGTGTTCGACGAGGGTGATGAGGGCGCTCTTGGCGCTGTCGCGTCGGCGGGCGTCGAGGGTGATGACGGGGGTGTCGGGGCCGAGTTGGAGGGCTTCGCGGACTTCGTCGGCGGTGTGGGGCTGGTGGCCGTCGAAGCCGTTGAGGGCGACGACGAAGGGCAGGCCGCTGTTCTCGAAGTAGTCGAGGGCGGGGAAGCAGTCGGCGAGGCGGCGGGTGTCGACGAGGACGACGGCTCCGATGGCGCCTCGGACGAGGTCGTCCCACATGAACCAGAAGCGGTCCTGTCCGGGGGTGCCGAAGAGGTAGAGGATGAGGTCTTCGTCGAGGGTGATGCGGCCGAAGTCCATGGCGACGGTGGTGGTCGTCTTGCCGGAGACGTGGCTGATGTCGTCGATGCCGGCGGAGGCCGAGGTCATGACGGCTTCGGTGCGCAGGGGGTTGATCTCGGAGACGGCGCCGACGAGCGTGGTCTTGCCGACGCCGAAGCCGCCCGCGATGACGATCTTCGCGGAGGTCGTCGCACGGGCGGGTCCGTTAGAGCTTGCGAAGTCCACTGAGGACCCTTTCGAGCAGCGTGACATCGGGCGTTCCGCCCGACTCGCCCGCGGCGGCGGGCTGGTGGATGGCGACGAGACCGGCCTCGGCCAGGTCGGCCACGAGGATGCGGGCCACACCGAGCGGGACGCCGGCCAGGGCGGAGATCTCCGCGATGGACTTGACCTCGCGGCAGAGGCCGACGATCCGGGCGTGCTCGGGCAGCAGCCCGGTGGTGCGCTCCGCCGAGCCCGTGGTCGAGATCAGGGCCTCGATCGCGAGCTGGTACCGGGGGCGGGTCCGGCCGCCGGTCATCGCGTAGGGGCGGACCAGCGGCTGCTGCTCGTAGCCGTCGGACTGCTGCCCGCCGTAGCCGCTGCCGTACCCGTTGCCGTACGGGCCGGCGGGTGTCGAGGGCGGGGTCATGGGTCCTCCTTGTGCTGCGGCCTTGGGCAGCCGGTTCCAGCTGGGGCGGTGCCAGCTGAGGCGGGATCAGCTGCCTGAGGGTAGCTGAGGGTGAGGCGCCGGGTCCGGTCGGGTCGGACCCGGTGCGGGGTGGAACGGTGGATGGTCCGCGTGGGTTCCGGTCAGTGCAGGAGACTGCCCTGGAGTTCCGCGCGGAGTGCGGGGGTGAGGACGGCGCCGGCCCGGTCGACGAGCAGGGCCATCTCGTACCCGACCAGACCGATGTCGGAGTCGGGCGCGGCCAGGACGGCGAGGGCGGAGCCGTCGCTGATGGCCATCAGGAACAGGAAGCCGCGCTCCATCTCGACGACGGTCTGGTTGACCTCGCCGCCCTCGAAGATCCGGCTGGCGCCGGAGGTGAGGGAGGTGAGGCCGGAGGCGACGGCGGCGAGCTGGTCGGCGCGGTCACGCGGGAACCCCTCGGACATGCACAGCAGGAGGCCGTCCGCGGAGACCACCACGGTGTGGGACACCCCGGGGGTGTTGTCCACGAAGTTGGTGATCAGCCAGTTCAGGTTCTGTGCGGCCTGGCTCATCTGGTTCAACTCAACGCTCCTGGTGATCTGCGCCGTTGCCGTCGCTCCGGCCACCGAAACTATCGAATCCGGGCTGCTGGGCACCATGCTGGGCGCCCGGCTGGTTGGCGGCCTGCTCGGCCCCGGCCCGCCGGCCCTGCTGGATGCCGCGGCGCAGGTTGGTCAGGCGGCCGCGGACCTCCTCGGGGGCCCGGGAGACCTGGGGGCCGGTCAGCGGCGAGGCCTCGGCGGTGCCGGAGACTAGGTTGGCCTGCGGGGTCCGCCGGGGGAGGCCGGACATGGTGACCCCGCTGGTCGAGGGCTCGCGGACCTGCTCGGCACGGCGCCAGCGCTCGTCGTTCGCGGACGGGCGCCAGGGCGCGTCACCGACGCCCGGCTGCGGCGGCAGCGGCTGGCCCTGCGGGGCCTGCTGCTGGGGCGCCTGCTGCTGGGGCGCCTGGGCCTGCGGGGCCTGGGGGCGCTCCGGCCGGGGCTGCTGCTGCGGGGCCCGCTGCGGCCGGCCCGGCTGCTGGAGGTCCGGCTGCTGGAGGTCCGGCGCGGAGGTGCCGGGGCGGCGCGGCTGGTACGAGCGGGGCCGGCCCTGCGGCTGGCCGTCGGCCTGCTGCGGGTACCAGGGCTGCTCGCCGGTGGCCTCGGACGGGCCGGTCGGCAGGGCCATCGGCTCCTGACGCTGCGGCTGCTGGGGCGCCTGCTGCTGCGGGAACGGCTGCGGCTGCTGGGGCTGGGCCGGGCCGGGCACGTTCGGCAGCACCGGCTCCACCAGGCCGAGGCCCAGCGGGTCGCGCGGGTCGATCTGGCTGGCCTCGAAGCGCGGCCGGGCGAACTGCTGGGTGCTCTCCACCGGCGCAGGCTCGGCCGACGGCAGCGGCTGGGGCTGCTGCTGCGGGGGCAGCTGGGGCTGGGGCTGGCGACCCTGCTGGGGCGCCTCCGGGCCGGGACGCTGCGGACGGCGCTGGCCCTGCGGACCCTGCGGACCCTGCTGGCCGGGCCGGGCGCCCTGCGGGCCCTGCTGGCCGGGCGCGCGCTGCGGCAGGCCGTCCTGCGGACGGTTGCCCGGACGGGCACCCTGCTGCGGGGCACCGGGACCGCCGGGGCGGCCGTGCTGCGGCTGCTCGCCGGTCCGCGGCGCGGGAGCGCCCGGAGCACCGTCGAACTCGCCGCCGGGGCGCGGACGTTCCTGGCCGGGGCGGCCCTGGCCGCGGCGCGGCAGGCCGTTCGGGCCGCCCTGCGGCGGGCCCTGACGGCCGGGGGCGCGCTGCGGCAGCGCGCCCTGCGGCGACTGCTGCGGCTGGCCGGGCTGACCGGGCTGGCCGGGGATCTGCTGGCCGGGCTGGCCGGGCTGACCGGGCTGACCGGGCGCCTGCGGCCCCTGCGGACCCTGCCGGCCCTGCGGACCGGGCTGGCCGGGGAGCTGCTGGCCGGGCCCCTGCGGTGCCTGGGCCGGTCGGCCCTGGCCGCGCCGGCCCGGCTGACCCGGCTGACCCGGGCCCTGCTGACCGGGCTGGCCCTGCGGACCGGACTGCTGCCCCTGCGGGGCCGGGGGGGTCTCGCGCAGCGACTGGCCGACCTGACGGGTCGGCAGTCCGGCCGGCCCGCCGGGACGGCCGCCGGGCGCACCCGGGCCGGTCGGTGCGGCGGGGGCGGCCGGACCGCCCTGGCCGAGCTGCGGACGGCCGCCCTGCGGGGCACCGCCCGCCGGGCCCTGGCCGAGCGCGGCCGGACCGTTCTGGCGGCCGGGCGGGACCTGGCGCTGCTGGCGCGGCGTCGGGGCGGCCGCGCGCTGCTGCTTGCCCTGCCCGCCGGGGCCGGGACGGCCGCCGGGGCCGCGCCGGTCGGCGGAGTTGGTGACGTCGACCGGGAGCATGACCAGCGCGGTGGTGCCGCCGGAGTCGCTCGGACGCAGCTGGATCCGGATGCCGTGTCGCAGGGACAGGCGGCCGACCACGAAGAGGCCCATGCGGCGGGAGACCGAGACGTCCACCGTCGGCGGGTTGGCCAGGCGCTCGTTGATCTCGGCCAGGTCGTCCGGGCTGAGGCCGATGCCGGTGTCGTGGATCTCGACCAGCACCCGGCCGTCCGGCAGGGCGTGGCCGGTGACCCGCACGCGGGTCTGCGGGCTGGAGAACGAGGTGGCGTTCTCCAGCAGCTCGGCGAGCAGGTGGACGAGGTCGTTGACGACGCGGCCGGCGACCTCGGCCGACGGCACGGCGGCGAGTTCGATGCGCTCGTACTGCTCCACCTCGGAGGCGGCGGCGCGGAGCACGTCGACCAGCGGGACAGGGCGGGTCCAGCGGCGGCCCGGGTCCTCACCGGCGAGGACGAGGAGGTTCTCGCCGTTGCGGCGCATGCGGGTCGCGAGGTGGTCGAGCTTGAACAGGTTGGCCAGCTGGTCCGGGTCGGCCTCGCGGCTCTCCAGCTCGGAGATGAGCGACAGCTGGCGCTGGATGAGGCCCTGGCTGCGGCGCGAGAGGTTGGTGAACATCGCGTTGATGTTGCCGCGCAGGAGGGCCTGCTCGGCGGCGAGGCGGACGGCCTCGCTGTGCACCATGTCGAACGCGTGGGCCACGTGGCCGATCTCGTCGGTCGAGTCGACGGCGACCGGCTCGACCGTGGTGTCGACGTCGTGCGGGTCGCTCTCGGAGAGCGTCTTGACCAGTTCGGGCAGGCGGCGCTCGGCGACGTCCTCGGCCGCGGTCTGCAGGCGGGTCAGCGAGCGCACCATCGAGCGGGCGATCAGACCGGCGCCACCGAGGGCGATGATCAGGGTCAGGGCGACGGCGGCACCGATGATCAGGGCCTCGGTGTCGGCCTGGGACTGGAGGTCCTGGGCCTTTCCGTCGAGGTCCTCGATCAGCTTGGCCTCGATCCGGCGCTCGGCCGTGATCTTGGTGGTGGCCTTCTCGTACCAGTCCTTGTACGAGACCGCCTCGGTCTGGTGGATGCCGCCCGGCTGGAGGATCGAGCGCGAGTAGCGGTCCGCCTCGGCGATGACGTTGTTGTAGCTCAGCTGGCCGCGCAGGTTGTCCAGGTCGTGCGAGGTGTAGATGTTGTTGAAACTGGTGAGCGCGTTGTCGTACGTGGTGCGCAGGCGGATGCCGAAGGACTCGTCGCTCGCGCTCAGGTCGGGGGCCTTGGGGTTGCCCAGACCGGCGCTGATCAGCGCGCGCTGCTGCGAGGTGGCGTCCTTGGCGAGCGAGAACTGCTGCAGCGCGCGGGTGGCGATGAGCAGGTCCTGGTTGTTCGAGGCGAGCGCGATGTCCTGGGTGATGCCCAGGAGGTCGCGGATGATCACGTCGTAGGCGGTGATCGTCGCCTGGATGTTCTGGTTGTTCTGGTACGGCGTGTTGCGCGCGTCCGCGATCGAGTTCAGGTCCTTGCGGATCTGGAACAGCAGCGCCTTCCCGCCGGAGAGCTGGAGGTTCTCGAACTTGTCGGAGGAGGCGGTGAAGGTGCGGCTGAGGTCGTCGGTGCTCTTGCGGGCGGCGATGATCTCGTCGTCCAGCGGGTCGTTCGGCCGGTTGGTGATGTAGCCGGCGCTGATGTCGCGTTCGGTCTGCAGGGCGTCCGCGAGGTTGGTCGCCTTCTTGGCCAGGTCGGAGAGGTTGGCCATCTGGGCGAGCTGCTGCGAGTTCTGCATCGAGGTCTGGATGCGCAGGCCGCCGAGGACCAGCGAGACCATGACCGGCAGCGCGAGCAGGGCGATCAGGCGGGTGCGGATGCGCCAGTTGCGCATTGCGAGCCGGCTCAGACCGGTGGCGCGGCGCCTGGTCAGGGTGGTCCGGAGCTTGTCCCGGGCGGACTTCCGTTCCTGGCCGTCGTCCTCCGGCCGGGCGGGGGCCTCGGGCGTCACGGGGTCGGCCGGGCCGCCGGGGGCCGCCGCCTGTTGAGGGGCTGCCACAGGCTCGCGCGACTCCGGGTTACCCGCGGCGCCGCTACCCCTTTTGAAACGTCCCTGCACTGGCGTCGCAACCTCTGGACCGGGCGTCCCGCCGCGTCGCCACGGCCTGGACGGTGTCGAGTTTCCTTCCGCACCCCGGCCGGTCCGGGAGAGCGGGTCGCCGGGGTGGACTGCTCCCTACCCACGGTCCGTGGCATTCCAGCACAGCGAGGGAATCCCAACAAGGGCCGCCGGAACCGGGCGCCGGGTACTACCGACCGCATGCGCGATCTCACTGACTGTGCGGTAACCGGACCGGAATACCGCCTTTTTCGGACACTCGCCGGATACATGCCAACGTGGCCGGAGATCGACAAGAGTCGCAGACCTGCCGGAATGCCCGTTCCGGGCGAATTGTCGGGAAATTCCGATCCGGCGATATGTCGGATATTCGTGATTTGTGCGTCAATTTGTGAGCAAAATCACAGGTGAATGTGTAGCTTTGGTCACGGCCGGTATGGAAAGAGATCTCGTAACCTTGGCTGTCTCCGGAGCACGGCCCCGATCAGCCTGCCCAGAACCCCTCCGAATCAATCGGAATCACGCAGGCCGGTGCGGATCCCTGGCGGACCGCCCGGCCACGACCACGAGGTGCTCTCGATGTCCTTGGCGAAGAAGGCCACCAAGTCGACGCTGTCCTGCCGCTCCACGGCGAACCCGCGCCGGACCACGCTGGCCTCGGTCGAGGACTTCAGCAGGATCCCCGGGGCCCGCAAGCCCGAGGACGTCGTCACCTACGGCACCGAGCTGCCGGCCGTCACCGCCAACCCGCGCCGCACCCAGCTGATGGTCGCCCCGGTCATCACCCCCCGGGACTGACCCCGACCCGGGCGCGACCCGAGGGCGCCGTCACCGCGAGCAGCGGTGGCGGCGCCCTGGTGCGTCCCGGGGAGGCCGTCGGGAGGCCGTCCGCCCCAACCGCGCTGAACAGGGGCAAAGCGGTCACGGGAGGCCCCACGCGATAGCCTGGGCGCGATTGACGGGGCCGCGCCCGTGGCGGGCGAGGCGCCCAGCAGCGCCCGGGGGCGCCCCGGGCGGCCGACGAAGCGAGGGGTAGCCCAACCGTGCGCATTGCCAGGTTTTCCGTCCGGGAAGGGAGCCCTGCCGCCGGCAGCGTTTCCTTCGGCGTGGTCGAGGGGGATCCGTCCCGGCCCGACTCGCTGGTCGTGCACGAGCTGGCCGGTCACCCGTTCGGCCAACCCCAGCCCACCGGTGAGAGCTACCGCTTCCAGGACGTCCGGCTGCTCAGCCCGATGCTCCCCAACAAGATCGTGGCGGTCGGCCGCAACTACGCGGCGCACGCGGCGGAGCTGGGCAACGACGTCCCGGACGTCCCGCTCACCTTCTTCAAGCCGTCCACCTCGGTGATCGGCCCGACCGAGAACATCGCGTACCCGCCGTTCTCCTCGGACGTTCACCACGAGGCCGAACTCGCCGTGGTGATCGGCCGGATGTGCCGCGAGGTGCCGCTGGACCGGGTGCCCGAGGTGATCCTCGGCTACACCTGCGCCAACGACGTCACCGCCCGGGACGTCCAGCAGCGGGAGGGCCAGTGGGCCCGGGCCAAGGGCTTCGACACCGCCTGCCCGCTGGGCCCGTGGATCGAGACCGACCTCGACCCGGCCGACCTCGCGATCACCTGCACGGTCAACGGCGAGCTCCGCCAGACCGGCCGCACCTCCCTGATGATCCGCTCGGTCGCCGAACTGGTCGTCCACATCTCCGAGGCCATGACGCTGCTGCCCGGCGACGTCATCCTCACCGGCACGCCCGCAGGGGTGGGCCCGCTCAACGTCGGCGACGAGGTCGCCGTCTCCATCGAAGGCATCGGCACTCTCACCAACAAGGTGATCAAGCGTGGCTAACACTGACCCGGCCGTCCGGGTTCGCTTCTGTCCCTCCCCGACCGGCAACCCCCACGTGGGCATGGTCCGCACGGCCCTGTTCAACTGGGCCTACGCCCGCCACACCGGCGGCAAGCTGGTCTTCCGGATCGAGGACACCGACTCCGCCCGCGACTCCGAGGAGTCGTACGGCCAGCTGCTGGAGGCCATGAGCTGGCTCGGCCTGGACTGGGACGAGGGCCCGGAGGTCGGCGGCCCGCACGCGCCGTACCGCCAGTCGCAGCGGATGGACATCTACGCCGACGTCGCCCGCCGCCTCCTGGAGGCCGGCCACGCGTACCACTGCTACTGCAGCACCGAGGAGCTGGACGCCCGGCGCGAGGCCGCCCGCGCGGCCGGCAAGCCCTCCGGCTACGACGGCCACTGCCGCGAGCTGACCGACGACCAGGTCGCGGTCTACAAGCTGGAGAAGCGCGAGCCGATCCTGCGCTTCCGGATGCCCGACCGGACCATCTCCTTCGACGACCTGGTGCGCGGCACGCTCACCTTCGAGCCGGAGAACGTCCCGGACTACGGCATCGTCCGGGCCAACGGCGCCCCGCTGTACACCCTGGTCAACCCGGTGGACGACGCCCTGATGGGCATCACCCACGTGCTGCGCGGCGAGGACCTGCTGTCCTCCACCCCGCGCCAGATCGCGCTGTACGCGGCGCTCGCCGAGATCGGCGTCGGCGACGGCACCACCCCGCGCTTCGGCCACCTGCCGTACGTGATGGGCGAGGGCAACAAGAAGCTCTCCAAGCGCGACCCGCAGTCCTCGCTCAACCTGTACCGCGAGCGCGGCTTCATCCGCGAGGGCCTGCTCAACTACCTGTCCCTGCTGGGCTGGTCGCTGGCCGAGGACCGCGACCTGTTCGACATGGACGAGATGGTCGCCGCCTTCGACGTCGCCAAGGTGAACTCCAACCCGGCGCGCTTCGACCTCAAGAAGTGCGAGGCGATCAACGCCGAGCACGTCCGCCGGCTGGCCCCGGAGGACTTCGTCCGCCGCCTGGTGCCGTTCCTCCAGGGCCCCGGCCTGCTGCCGGCCGAGCCGACCGCCGAGCAGCTGGACCTGCTCGCCCGGATCGCGCCGCTCACCCAGGAGCGGATGGTCGTGCTGAGCGAGATCGTCAACATGGCCGGCTTCCTGTTCGTCGACCCGGCCGACTTCGCGGTGGACCCGGACGACGCCGCCAAGGTGCTGACCGCGGACGCCCGCCCGGTGCTGGAGGCCAGCGTCAAGGCGCTGGAGGAGCTCGCGGACTTCACCCCGGAGCCGATCCAGGCCGCGCTGCGCGAGGCCCTGGTGGAGGGCCTGGGCATCAAGCCCAAGTTCGCCTTCACGCCGCTGCGGGTGGCCGTCACGGGCCGCCGGGTCTCGCCGCCGCTCTTCGAGTCGATGGAGCTGCTCGGCCGCCCCGAGACGCTGCGCCGGCTCCGCTCCGCCCTGGACGCCCTGCCGGCGGCCTGAACGGGCCGCGCAGGCGCCTCCTGAGCAGCCCGCGGGCCCGGCTCCGTGCCGGGCCCGCGGCGCACCCGGAGGTCACCGGACGGCCTCCCCGCCGCTGCCTGCGGTTATCGATTTTGGAGCCAGGGCAGACGTCGGGTAATGTTCTTTCTGCGCCGCCCGGGAGGGAACGGACGAGGGAGCGAAAGCCCCTCGGAACGGGACCGACCGAGAGGCGCAACGCCTGAGAAGGGCCCGCAGGGGTTCAACTCTGGTGGGGTATGGTGTAATTGGCAGCACGAGTGATTCTGGTTCATTTAGTCTAGGTTCGAGTCCTGGTACCCCAGCGCTGTACGATCGGCAACGATCACCCAGCAGTACACCAGCAGTACAAATGAAGATCCAAGCCCCCGTTGTGTAGCGGCCTAGCACGCTGCCCTCTCACGGCAGTAGCGCCGGTTCGAATCCGGTCGGGGGTACTGATCCCGCAAGGGATCGCCTGGAAGCCCCCGTTGTGTAGCGGCCTAGCACGCTGCCCTCTCACGGCAGTAGCGCCGGTTCGAATCCGGTCGGGGGTACTGATCCCGCAAGGGATCGCC
>NZ_JBIWAQ010000004.1:0-92142 GCF_044760155.1 Kitasatospora sp. NPDC098652 | reverse complement strand
CCAGGATGCCCCCGTTGTGTAGCGGCCTAGCACGCTGCCCTCTCACGGCAGTAGCGCCGGTTCGAATCCGGTCGGGGGTACTTCAAAGCACGAAGCCGGTGGCTGTGTTCTTTCGAGGACATGCCCATCGGCCCTTGCTTTGCGTTGGGGTATGGTGTAATTGGCAGCACGAGTGATTCTGGTTCATTTAGTCTAGGTTCGAGTCCTGGTACCCCAGCCAGAAATATGGAAGACCCCGCCCCGCGGGGTCTTTTCGCTTTTCCACCGCTCCCACCGCTTCCACCGCTTTCCAGGGCTTTCCGTCGCGCCCGGGTGTTTCCGCCGCGCAGGCACGCGAAGGGCCCCGCTCGATCCGAGCGGGGCCCTTTCGCATTCGGTGGGGGTGGGGGATCGGGGTACGGGGGAGTCGGCGGGGCGGGTGGGGCGGGTGGGGGACTCCGCCGGCTCAGCTGCGCCGCAGCGCCTCGGTGAGCCGGTTCGCGGCCTCGATGATGGCCTGGGCGTGCAGCCGGCCCGGGTGGCGGGTCAGGCGCTCGATCGGGCCGGAGACGGAGACGGCGGCCACCACCCGGTTGGAGGGGCCGCGCACGGGGGCGGAGACGGACGCGACGCCCGGCTCCCGCTCGCCGATCGACTGGGCCCAGCCGCGCCGCCGGACGCCGCTCAGCGCGGTGGCGGTGAAGCGGGCGCCCTGGAGGCCGCGGTGGAGCCGCTCGGGCTCCTCCCAGGCCAGCAGGACCTGGGCGGCCGAGCCGGCCTTCATCGGCAGGGTGCTGCCGACCGGGACGGTGTCCCGCAGGCCGGAGAGCCGCTCGGCGGCGGCTACGCAGATCCGCATCTCGCCCTGCCGGCGGTAGAGCTGTGCGCTCTCGCCGGTGACGTCGCGCAGGTGGGTCAGGACCGGGCCCGCGGTGGCGAGCAGCCGGTCCTCGCCCGCCGCGGCGGAGAGTTCGGAGAGACGGGGGCCGAGGATGAAACGCCCCTGCATGTCCCTGGTGACCAGACGGTGGTGTTCGAGTGCGACGGCGAGTCTGTGGGCCGTGGGGCGCGCCAGACCGGTGGCGGCGACCAGCCCCGCCAACGTGGCGGGGCCCGACTCCAGTGCGCTGAGCACCAGAGCGGCCTTGTCGAGAACGCCGACGCCGCTAGTGTTGTCCATGCCCTAAGACTGCAGTCTCATTCCGCGAGACGCAAGTTCAATCTTCCGGGAAAAGCGCCACTCTGGATGCAGCAGCCCGGGAGACATCCAGGATGGGGCCTCGACAGAGTGTCCGCATCGTGGACAGCGATCCGGCGTGCAGGTCTCGCGAACGCGCTCCGCACGGACGGCGCACGCAATGACCCCGACGACACGAGAAGGCCGGCAACGCGGCCGGCTGGAGGGAATCTCCGATGGGACGGACACTCGCAGAGAAGGTCTGGGACGACCACGTCGTGCGGCGCGCGGAGGGCGAGCCCGACCTCCTGTTCATCGACCTGCACCTGCTCCACGAGGTGACCAGCCCGCAGGCCTTCGACGGGCTCCGGCTGGCCGGCCGCAAGGTCCGCCGCACCGATCTGACGATCGCCACCGAGGACCACAACACCCCGACCCTGGACATCGACAAGCCGATCGCCGACCCGGTCTCCCGGGTGCAGCTGGAGACGCTGCGCCGCAACGCGGCCGAGTTCGGCGTACGGATCCACTCGCTCGGCGACGTCGAGCAGGGCGTGGTGCACGTGGTCGGCCCCCAGCTCGGCCTGACCCAGCCCGGCACCACCGTGGTCTGCGGCGACTCCCACACCTCCACCCACGGCGCCTTCGGCGCGCTGGCGTTCGGCATCGGCACCAGCCAGGTCGAGCACGTGCTGGCCACCCAGACCCTGCCGCTGGCGCCGTTCCGCACCATGGCGGTCACCGTCGAGGGCGAACTGCCCGAGGGCGTCACGGCCAAGGACCTGATCCTGGCCGTGATCGCGAAGATCGGCACCGGCGGCGGCCAGGGCTACGTCCTGGAGTACCGCGGCTCGGCGATCCGGAGCCTGTCCATGGAGGCCCGGATGACCGTCTGCAACATGTCGATCGAGGCGGGTGCCCGGGCCGGCATGATCGCCCCGGACGACACCACCTTCGAGTACCTCAAGGGCCGCCCGCACGCCCCGCAGGGCGAGGACTGGGACGCCGCCGTCGAGTACTGGCGGACGCTGACCACCGACGAGGACGCCGTCTTCGACCACGAGGTGTTCATCGACGCGAGCGAACTCACCCCCTTCGTCACCTGGGGCACCAACCCCGGCCAGGGCGCTCCGCTCGGCTCGAACGTCCCGAACCCCGAGGACTTCGCGGACCCGCAGGAGCGCGTGGCCGCCGAGAACGCCCTCAGGTACATGGGCCTGGAGGCGGGCACCCCGCTGCGCGAGGTCGCCGTCGACGCGGTCTTCGTCGGCTCCTGCACCAACGGCCGGATCGAGGACCTGCGCGCCGCCGCCGCCGTCCTGGAGGGCCGCAAGGTCGCCGACCGGGTGCGGATGCTGGTCGTCCCCGGCTCCGTCCGGGTCGCGCTCCAGGCCGTCGAGGAGGGCCTGGACAAGGTGTTCACCGCCGCCGGGGCCGAATGGCGGCACGCCGGCTGCTCGATGTGCCTGGGCATGAACCCCGACCAGCTCGCCCCCGGGGAGCGCTGCGCCTCCACCTCGAACCGCAACTTCGAGGGCCGCCAGGGCAAGGGCGGCCGCACCCACCTGGTCTCCCCGCAGGTCGCCGCCGCGACCGCCGTCCTGGGCCGACTGGCCGCCCCGTCCGACCTGTCCGTCAACTCCGCCAACGTCGCCGTGGAGGCCTGAGCCATGGAGAAGTTCACCACCCACACCGGCCGGGCCGTCCCGCTGCGCCGTAGCAACGTGGACACGGACCAGATCATCCCGGCCCATTGGCTCAAGAAGGTCACCCGATCCGGTTTCGAGGACGGCCTGTTCGAAGCCTGGCGCAAGGACGAGTCGTTCGTCCTCAACCGGCCCGAGCGCGCGGGCGCCACCGTCCTGGTGGCCGGCCCGGAGTTCGGCACCGGCTCCTCCCGGGAGCACGCGGTCTGGGCGCTGCAGAACTACGGCTTCCACGCGGTCATCTCCTCGCGCTTCGCCGACATCTTCCGGGGCAACTCGCTGAAGAACGGTCTGCTGACCGTCGTGCTGCCGCAGGAGACCGTGGAACGCCTCTGGTCGCTCACCGAGAGTGACCCTTCGGCCGAGATCACCGTTGATCTGGAAGCACGGGAAGTCCGGGCCGAAGGCATCACCGCGCCCTTCGAACTGGACGACAACGTCCGGTGGCGGCTGCTCAACGGCCTGGACGACATCAGCATCACCCTGCAGAACGAGGGCGACATCGCCGCCTACGAGGCGACCCGTCCGGCGTTCAAGCCCCGTACTCTGCCGGTCTCCTGAGTTCCCCTCAGAACAAGCATTCTGACGATCCACCGGATGGCCCGCGCTCCCCCTCGGGGGGGCCGGGCCATCCGCCGTTCCGGAGCACGAGTTAGCACCGGGGCCTCCCCGGATTGCCCATTCGGCTTTGCGGAAGAGGGCCCCGCGCAAGTACAACTGCGGGTAGATGGCACAATCAGTACATGCACCGGCACCATGAACCTCCGTACGCGGGCGGCGAACCCGCGTCCGAGGAGTCCACGGGCCGGGGATCCGAACGCCGAATTGACGATCGGCCGGACGTCACCTCCGCAACACCAGCTGAGGCGCCGGACGACCAGGAAGTCGCAGCGCTCTACGCGCTTGTGGCCGAGCGGTTGAAGCAAGCTCACGCCCGCGTGCATGCGCTGAACGTGTCTGTCGATGCAAAGACCGCTCTCACCCGTCAACTGCTCATCGTCACGGAGACCGCCAAGCGCGATCTTCCGGAGGCGGCAAGGCGGTTGAGTCGCTTTGTACATGACCTCGACGAGGGGCACCCGCCCCTCGACTGAGGTCGCGGACGCGCAAATCCATTGCGACACTAGGGTGATTCGCGCGTTTGGTAATTGAAAGTCCGCAGATACATACCTAACGTGCGAAAAGAACGGATGGAATCATCCGGCGCCCGTTTCCGAAGGGGAAGACGTGAACAAGGCTCAGCTTGTCGAAGCGGTGGCCGAGCAGCTGGGCGGTCGCAAGGCTGCCGCAGAGGCCGTCGACGCAGTGCTCGACACCATGGTCCGTGCCGTTGTGGCCGGTGACCGGGTTTCGGTCACCGGTTTCGGCACCTTCGAGAAGGTGGAGCGCTCCGCGCGCTTCGCCCGCAACCCGCAGACCGGCGAGCGGGTCAAGGTCAAGAAGACCTCGGTGCCCCGCTTCCGTCCGGGTCAGGGCTTCAAGGACCTGGTCAGCGGCAGCAAGAAGCTGCCGAAGGAAGGCCCCTCGGTGAAGAAGGCCCCCAAGGGCTCGCTCACCCCGGGCAAGACCGGTGTCGCCGCGACCCCGGCCGCCAAGCGTGCCGCCACCAAGCGCGCCGCCACCGCTGCGGCCGCCGCCCCGACCGCCAAGAAGGCCGCCGCCAAGAAGGCGACCACCACGGCTGCCGCCAAGAAGACCACGGCCACCGCCGCGAAGAAGGCGACCGCCACCAAGAAGGCCACCACGGCCGCCAAGAAGACCACGGCCACCGCCACCAAGGCGGCTGCGACCAAGGCCGCGGCGACCAAGAAGACGGCCGCCGCCAAGAAGGCGACCACCACCGCCGCCGCCAAGAAGACCACGGCCACCGCCAAGAAGGCGACCGCCACGGCCAAGAAGACGGCGCCGGCGAAGAAGACCGCCACCCGCAAGACCACCGCGCGCAAGGCCTCGGCCAAGTAAGTCCCGCGCGACTGTCCTCGGACGGCCTTCGGCACAGAGCCGCGGCACCCCCCTTCCGCGAATTGCGGAGACCGGGCGGCCGCGGCTCTTTCGATTTCCGGGCGCTTAGTCAGGATTCACCGGCGGCCGCCGTCCGGGCGCGGAAATCCGCGGGAACGGCGGGAAGAACGGGAACAGCGGGAACGGCCGGAACGGCGAACGGCCGTGGAAGGGGACGGCGGCGTCAGCGGCCGTCGGCCGGGTCGGGGAAGGTCTGCAGGGTCACGAAGACCACCCGGCGGGCCTCGCCGGTGCCCTCGGTGCGGATCCGTACCCGCTGGCCGGGCCGCAGCAGCAGCAGGCCGCCGGCGTCGAAGGCGGCCGCGTCGAACGGCACCGGGGTCCCGTCGTCGAGCAGCACGGAGCCGGCTCGGGTGGCGGGGTCGAAGGTGAACGCGGTGGCCTGCATGCCAGCAGCATAGCGAGCGGCTCCGACCGGCCCGCTGGTCAGGAGCGGTCCAGACGGGCGAACAGCGCACTGGTGTACGGGCCGAGGCCGAGCGTCGCGGCCTCGCCGAGGTCGGCACCGGTGTCGACGTCCCGGCGCACCGACTCCACGTCCGCCAGGCGCAGTTCGAGCGCCCCGCCGGCCGCGTGCCGGGCCCGCGAGCCGTCCCCGAACGCGGGGGCGAGCGGACGGCCGGGGCCGCTGGCGAGCAGGGTGGTGCCCAGGCCGGGGGAGTCCGGCAGGAAGGCCCGGCCGTCCGACGGCACCGCGCCCAGCACCCGGGCGAGTTCGGCCGGGCGCAGGGCCGGCAGGTCCGCCGAGAGGGCGGCCAGCGGGGTCCGCGGGGCGAGCGCCCGCGCGGCCGAGGCGCCGTGCGCCAGCGCCCGGTTGAGTCCGCCGCCGGGCTCGTCGGCGACCACCAGGGCGCCCAACTCGGCCAGCCGGGCGCCGGCGGTGGCGTCCGGGGTGACCACCAGGACGCGTGAGACGCCCGGGGTGGCCAGTGCGGCGGTGACGGTGTCGAGGGCGAAGGACAGGGCCAGCTCGGCCCGGTGCGGGCCCGCGTACGGGGCCAGTCGGCTCTTCGCGAGGGCGAGCGGCTTGAGCGGTAGCACCAGCGACCAGTCGGCGGCGGGTGCGGCGGGCGCGACGGGCCCGCTGGGGCGTACGGTGTCCTGGGTCATCGGCGTCATTGTGACGCCGGTCCCGGAGCCCTCGCCAGGCCGTCCGAGCTGTGCGGACGTGCGTTTGATCACGCCCGCCCGGCGGGTTGGCGCGGCCGCTCGACAGCCGGTGAGCAGGCGGGCGACACTGTTCCGCGCCCGTGCGCCGGGCCCCGGTCGCAGCGGTGCGCGGCACCGGGAGGCTATGACCGCGGCACCCCACGTGCCGCATCGGATGAGAAGGAGCTGGGGTGGCCCGCCGCTCGTACGCCAAGTTCGGCAACGCCGACTACGGCATCTGGTACCGCTTCGCGGCCGTGCTGGTGAAGCCGGTGACGACCGCGCTGGTGAAGCCCGACTGGCGGGGCTGGGAGCACGTTCCCCGGAAGGGCGGCTTCATCGCCGCGGTGAACCACAACTCGATCATCGACCCGGTGATCTACGCGCACTGGCAGTACAACAGCGGGCGTCCGCCGCGGATCCTCGGCAAGTCCTCGCTGTTCTCGATCCCCTTCATCGGGTTCATGCTGCGCAAGACCGGCCAGATCCCGGTGTTCCGCGAGTCCACCGACGCGGCGCAGGCCTTCCGGGCCGCGATCGACGCCGTCAACAACGGCCAGTGCGTGCAGTTCTACCCGGAGGGAACGCTCACCCGGGACCCGGACCTGTGGCCGATGACCGGGAAGAACGGGGTCGCCCGGGTCGCGCTGATGACCGGTGCGCCGGTGATCCCGGTCGCGCACTGGGGCGCCCACGAGATCATCCCGCCGTACGGCCGGGCCGGTTACGGCAAGGGCAAGTTCAACCTGTTCCCGCGGCACCGGGTGACCGTGGCCGCCGGGCCCGCGGTGGACCTGAGCAAGTACCAGGGCATGGAGCTCACCGCCCAGGTGCTCAACGACGCCACCGAGGACATCATGGCGGCGATCACCGAGGTGCTGGCCGGGATCCGCGGCCAGGAGCCGCCGGCCGAGCGCTACGACATGCGCAGGGCCGCCCGCGAGCGGGCCGCCGCCGCGGTGGCCGAACGCCGCCGTGCCAAGGGCAGCAGGATCGGCAACGACGATGAGGGGACGGGCCGGTGACCCGCTGCGCCGTGATGGGGACGGGCTCCTGGGGCACCGCGTTCGCGATGGTGCTGGCCGACGCGGGCTGCGAGGTCGTGCTGTGGGCCCGCCGCCAGGAGCTGGTGGACGCCGTCAACACCACCCACGAGAACCCGGACTACCTGCCGGGCGTCCGGCTGCCCGACACCGTCCGGGCCACCACGGACGCCGCCGAGGCGCTGGCCGGCGCCGACTTCGCGGTGCTGGTGGTGCCCTCCCAGACGCTGCGCGACAACCTGGCCGCCTGGGCGCCGCTGATCGAGCCGCAGACCGTGCTGGTCAGCCTGATGAAGGGCATCGAACTCGGCACCGCGAAGCGGATGAGCGAGGTGATCGACGAGGTCACCAAGGTCGGCCCGGAGCGGGTCGCGGTGGTCAGCGGGCCCAACCTGGCCAAGGAGATCGCCAACCGGCAGCCCGCCGCCAGCGTGGTCGCCTGCCCCGACGAGGCGGTCGCCAAGCGGCTCCAGGCGGCCTGCCACACGCCGTACTTCCGGCCGTACACCAACACCGACGTGATCGGCTGCGAGCTCGGCGGCGCGGTCAAGAACGTGATCGGCCTGGCCGTCGGCATGGCGGCCGGCATGGGGCTCGGCGACAACACCAAGGCCACCCTGATCACCCGCGGACTGGCCGAGACCACCCGGCTCGGCGAGGTGCTGGGCGCCGACCCGCACACCTTCGCGGGGCTGGCCGGGATGGGCGACCTGGTCGCCACCTGCTCCTCGCCGCTGTCGCGCAACAACACCTTCGGGATGAACCTGGGCCGGGGCATGTCGCTGGCCGAGACCATCGCGGCCACCCGGCAGACCGCGGAGGGCGTCAAGTCCTGCGAGTCGGTGCTGGACCTGGCCCGGCGCAACGGGGTCGACATGCCGATCGTCGAGGCGGTGGTGGACGTGGTGCACAACGGGCGGCCCACCCAGGAGGCGCTGCAGGCGCTGATGTCCCGCTCGGCCAAGGCCGAGCGGCGCTGAGGCCCGGCCCGTCGGGCCCCGCACCCGGTGCCGGGCGCGGACTCTCCGGACCGGCGTTGACTTCCCGGAAACACCCCGCACGGTAGTCTCAAACCCGATATGAGCATCGAACAGACCACCCCGGACCCGTCCGCCCCCAAGCCGCGCGTCGCGCTGGTCTTCGGCGGGCGCAGCTCCGAGCACGCGATCTCGGTCTCCACCGCGGGCAGCGTCCTCCGGGCGATCGACCGTGACAAGTACGACGTGCTGCCGATCGGCATCACCCACGAGGGCCGCTGGGCGCTGACCAGCGACGAGCCGTCCCGGATGGCCATCACCGACGGCCGGCTGCCGGACGTGGCCCACGTCGCCGAGGCCGTCGACGGGCAGGTCGCGCTGCCGGTCTCGCCGGGCAGCCGGGAGGTGCTGCTGAGCGAGCCGGGGAGCGCCCCGAAGGCCCTCGGCCAGGTCGACGTGGTGTTCCCGCTGCTGCACGGTCCGTGGGGCGAGGACGGCACCCTCCAGGGTCTGCTGGAGCTCTCCGGCGTCCCGTACGTCGGCAACGGCGTGCTGGCCAGCGCGGCCGGCATGGACAAGGAGTTCGCCAAGCGGATCCTGGCCTCGCACGGCCTGGGCGTCGGCCACTACACGATCGTGCGGCCGCGCGACTGGGAGACCGAGCAGGGCCGCGCCGCGGTGCGCGAGCGGGTCGCCGAGCTGGGCCTGCCGGTGTTCGTGAAGCCTTGCCGGGCCGGCTCCAGCATCGGCATCACCAAGGTCCGGGACCTCGCCGAACTCGACGCCGCGATCGAGGAGGCCCGTCGGCACGACCCCAAGCTGATCATCGAGGCGGGGGTCTCCGGCCGCGAGATCGAGTGCGGGGTGCTGGAGTTCGAGGACGGCCCGCGGGCCAGCGTCCCGGCCGAGGTGCTGGTCGGCGAGGGCTTCGACTTCTACGACTTCGAGGCCAAGTACATCGACTCCTCCGAGGTGCGGATCCCGGCCGAGCTGACCGCCGAGGAGGTCGCGGAGATCCAGCGCCAGGCGGTGGCCGCGTTCGAGGCCTTCGGCTGCGAGGGGCTGGCCCGGGTCGACTTCTTCCTGCTGGAGGACGGCAGCTGGATGATCAACGAGATCAACACCATGCCGGGCTTCACCCCGATCTCCGCCTACCCGAAGATGTGGGAGGCCAGCGGGGTCTCGTACGCGGAGCTGATCGACCGGCTGCTGCAGACCGCGCTGCGCCGCTCGACCGGGCTGCGCTAGCGGGCTCGTACGCGTGACAGGGGCGGGCCGGGAGCTCCCGGCCCGCCCCTGTGTGCGGGCTCAGCCCGGGACGTTGGCCTTCACCGCGGGGGTCAGGGCGGCCGCCGGGTCGAAGGGGTTCTGCGCGGCTCCCGCCGGGACGGTCACCTCGACGTAGGCGGCCCGCATGGTCGTCACGAAGCGGTAGCCGCCGTCGGCGAGCCGCTGCGACCACCAGGTGACGTCGTCGACGGTCGGCGACCAGTCCCTGGCGTGGTCGCCGTCCAGCTCGTCCGGCCGGTCGACACCGCACCGCAGCACCACCCGGGGCGAGTCGCCCCAGGCCGCCACGTACGGGGAGGCCGGGGACGGGTCCCGGCGGGTCCGGCCGAGCAACTCCGGGGGCAGCGCGGCGCCCAGCGCCCGGCAGTAGTCCGCGGCCTTCCCGCTCGGCCGCGGGACCTCCACCGCGGGGTCGTCGGCCGAACTCCAACTGCCGATGAGCACCACCACGGTGCAGGTCAGCGCGACGGGCGCGGCCAGCCAGCGGACCGGTGCGGGAAGCGCGGTCAGCGCCCTGGGGATGCGGAGTTCTCTGGCCACCCGCCGATGGTAGCCGGGCTCAGAGGTGCACCACCGGACAGGTGAGGGTGCGGGTGATGCCCTCCACCTTCTGGACCTTGGCGACCACCATGCGGCCCAGGTCGTCGACCGTCTCGGCCTCGGCCTTGACGATGACGTCGTACGGACCGGTGACGTCCTCGGCGGTGAGCACACCGGGGATCTTGGCGATGGTCTCGGCCACCGCGGTGGCCTTTCCTACTTCGGTCTGGATCAGGATGTATGCCTGTACCACGGGTGACCTCCCGGCGGCCGGTTGGGGGGATCGCCGCCGGGATCGCCCGGGCTGGTGCAGAGGTGGGTGCGGGCGCACCGGCAGGCTGATCACCACGCTACCGCGCAGCGGGCCGGGGAGGGGAGACTTCGGTGCCCCCGGAGGGCGTACGCTGCGCGCGGGGGGAGCGACGGGGACGGCATCCCGGACGGCGGTGCCGTCCGGGGAGGAAAGGTGAGAGGACGCAGATGCAGGGGACCGTGGGCGAGCTCGGCGAGTTCGGTCTCATCAGGGAGCTGACCGCCCGGGTACCGCTCACCGACGCGGTCGACCTCGGCCCCGGGGACGACGCCGCGGTGGTGAAGGCCCCGGACGGCCGGGTGGTGGCGACCACGGACGTCCTGATCGAGAACCGGCACTTCCGCCGGGACTGGTCCACCGCCTACGACGTGGGCCGCAAGGCCGCCGCCCAGAACCTCGCCGACGTGGCCGCGATGGGCGCGGTGCCGACCGCGATACTGCTCGGGCTGGTCGCCCCCGCCGACCTGCCGACCACCTGGGCCACCGAGCTGATGGACGGGCTGCGCGACGAGTGCCAGGTCGCCGGGGCGACGGTGGTCGGCGGCGACGTGGTGCGCGGCGACACCGTCACGCTGGCGATCACGGCGCTCGGCGACCTCCAGGGGCGCGCGGCGGTGACGCGCTCCGGCGCCCAGGTCGGCGACGTGATCGCGGTGTGCGGCTGGCTGGGCTGGTCGGCGGCCGGACTGACGGTGCTGCAACGCGGCTTCCGCTCCCCGCGCGCCTTCGTCGAGGCGCACCGCCGCCCCGAGCCGCCGTACCACGCGGGCCCGGCCGCCGCCGAGTTGGGCGCCACCTCGATGATCGACGTGAGCGACGGGCTGGTCGCCGACCTCGGCCACGTGGCCCGGGCCAGCGAGGTGGACATCGACCTCAGGGCCGCCGACTTCGACGTCCCGGCGCAGATGGCCGACATCGGCCAGGCGGTCGGGGTGGACCCGCTGGTCTGGGTGCTGTCCGGCGGCGAGGACCACGCGATCGTGGCGACCTTCCCGCGCGGGGTCCAACTCCCGTCCCGCTGGCGGGTGGTGGGCGAGGTGACCGGCCGCCCGCGGGGCTCGCGCAGCGGCCGGGTGACGGTCGACGGCGCGCCCTGGGACCGGGTCGGCGGCTGGGACCACTTCGCCGAGTGAGGTACGGCGTACGGCCGACGGGGCGTGGACGCCGGTACGGCGCGTGACGCTCCGGGCGTGCGGCGGACGGGCTTCGAGCAGGCGACTTGCGTAGGCTTGCGCCATCCGAGCCCGCCCGCCGTCGGCTGCGGCCGGGCCGAACCACGGCGAGCGGGAGCACACCACACATGCGCATCGGTGTCCTGACCAGCGGCGGCGACTGCCCCGGCCTCAACGCGGTGATCCGCTCGGTGGTGCACCGGGGCACGGATGTGCACGGCGACGAGATCGTGGGCATCGAGGACGGCTTCCTCGGCCTGATCGAGGGCCGTACCCGGCCGGTCTCGCACGACGACGTCACCGGTCTGCTCACCCTCGGCGGCACCATCCTGGGCTCGGCCCGGGTGCAGCGCGAGCGGATCGCCTGGGCGGTGGAGAACGCCAAGACGCTGGCCCGGGACATCGGCATCGACGCGCTGATCGCGATCGGCGGCGAGGGGACGCTGACCGCCGCCAAGCTGTTCAGCGAGGCCGGACTGCCGGTGGTCGGGGTGCCCAAGACCATCGACAACGACATCGCCGCCACCGACGTCACCTTCGGCTTCGACACCGCGGTGCACGTGGCGACCGAGGCGATCGACCGGCTCAAGACCACCGCGGAGTCCCACCAGCGCGTCATGGTGGTGGAGTTGATGGGCCGGCACACCGGCTGGATCACCCTCACCGCGGGCATGGCCGGCGGCGCCCACGGCATCCTCATCCCGGAGAAGCCCTTCGACATCGAGGCGGTGGCCCGGATGGTCGAGGACCGCTTCGCCCGCGGCAAGAAGTTCGCCATCATCGCCGTCGCCGAGGGCGCCGCCCCGACGCCCGGCACCATGCGCTTCGACCACGGCGAGGTCGACCAGTACGGCCACCGGACCTTCGGCGGGATCGGCAACCGGCTCGCCCACGAGCTGGAGAACCTGCTCGGCAAGGAGGCCCGCCCGGTCATCCTGGGCCACACCCAGCGCGGCGGCACCCCGACCGCCCGGGACCGGGTGCTCGCCACCCGCTTCGGCTGGCACGCGGTGGAGGCCGTCCACCGGGGTGCGTTCGGGCACTTCACCGCGCTGCGCCGGACCGACATCGAGCTGCTGCCGATCGGCGACGCGGTGACCAGGTTGAAGACGGTGCCGGAGGAGCGCTGGGTGGAGTCGGAGGCGGTGCTCTGACCGCGGTGGCCCGGGGTGTGCGGTGCCCCCACGACCACGGTGCCCCGAACGCGCGCGGGTAGGTTGGGGTCCATGGATTCGACCGCACCTCCCCGCGTCCTCACCGTCGCCGGTTCCGACTCCGGCGGCGGCGCCGGCATCCAGGCCGACCTCAAGGCGATGCTCGCCCTCGGCGTCCACGGCATGAGCGTGATCACCGCCGTCACCGCGCAGAACTCGCTCGGCGTCCAGGGCTACTGGGAACTGCCCGCCGAAGCCGTCCGGGCGCAGTTCCGCAGCGTGGTGGACGACATCGGGGTGCAGGCGGTGAAGACCGGCATGCTCGCCTCGATCGAACTGGTCGAGACCGTCTCGGAGCTGCTGGCCGGGGTGGCCGCCCCGGTGGTGGTCGACCCGGTCGGCGTCTCCAAGCACGGGGACGCGCTGCTGGCCGCCGAGGCGGTCGCCACCGTCCGCGAGCGGCTGCTGCCGGTCGCCACCGTGGTCACCCCCAACCTGCACGAGGTGACCCAGCTCACCGGCCGGACCGTCGAGGACGAGTCGCAGATGCTGGCCGCCGCCGAGGCGCTGCTGGACCTCGGGCCGCGCTGGGTGCTGGTCAAGGGCGGCCACCTGGCCGGCGAGGCGGCCGACCTGCTGTACGGCGGGCCCGGTGAGGTGCACTGGTACCGCGCGCCGCGCTACGACAACCGGCACACCCACGGCACCGGCTGCACCCTGGCCAGCGCGATCGCGGCCGGCCTGGCCAAGGGGGAGTCGGTGCCCGAGGCGGTGGGCTCGGCCAAGGAGTACATCACCGGCGCGATCGCCGGGGGCTTCGCCCTGGGCGCCGGGATCGGCCCGGTCGACCACGCCTGGCGCTGGCGCTGAGTCGCGGCCTTGGCCGAACGCGGCGACGGGCGGACCCCCGAGGGGGTCCGCCCGTCACGTGTGCGTCCGGAAAGCCTGACCGGTCCCGGAAACAGCGAAGCCGGTCCATCCGGGGATGAACCGACTCACTGGAGGACCGGCATGCCGGTCTGCGCGTCAGCGCGAGACCTTACCGGCCTTGATGCACGAGGTGCAGACGTTGAGCCGCTTCGGCGTACGCCCAATCACAGCGCGCACCGTCTGGATGTTGGGGTTCCAACGACGGGGGGTGCGGCGGTGAGAGTGGGAGATGCTGTTGCCGAAGCCCGGCCCCTTGCCGCAGACGTCGCAGTTGGCAGCCACAGGAGTCACTCCAAGACTTCAGATCAGATACTTTCGAAAACCCACTCACCCACCAGAACACTCGCGTGAACCGGACCGGACAAGGGGGTGAGCCTGGACGGTTCCAGGCAACCGGAAGAGCATACAACGCTTGCTTCCGTCCCACGAAACTACCATGACCGGCCGGGTGATCGCTTCGGTCGGGGGCTCCGGCGGCCCTCCCCGAGCCCCGATAACCTGCCGGTATCACCCCTCGCCGCGGCCCCCGGGCCGGTCCGGCGTCCCGTCCCGGAGGAGACCTGGTGCTGCACACGCTCGATGCCCCGGCCGTGCGCACCTGGTGCCAGCTCGCCCTGCGGGCGCTCGGGCAGGCCCGCGAGGAGATCGACGCGCTCAACGTGTACCCCGTCCCGGACGGCGACACCGGCACCAACCTCTACCTGACCGTCGAGTCCGCCACCGCCGAGGTGGAGAGCCGCTTCGCCGACCCCGCGGCCGGGCCGGCGCCCGGGCTGGCCGACGCCGTCCGCGCGATGGCCCGCGGCGCGCTGATCGGCGCCCGCGGCAACTCCGGGGTGATCCTCGCCCAGTGGCTGCGCGGCACCGCCGAGATACTGGCCGAGGGCGGCGGCGCCGAACAGCTGCGGGCCGCCCTGCTGCGGGCCGCCGACTCCGCCTACCAGGCCGTCGCGGAGCCCGTCGAGGGCACCCTGCTCACCGTCGCCCGGGTCGCCGCCCGCGAGGCGGTGCGGGCCGGGGACGGGCTCGCCCAGGTCGCCGACACCGCCTACCGGGCCGCCCGGGACGCCCTGCGGCACACCCCCGAGCAGCTCGCCGTGCTGGCCGAGAACGGGGTGGTGGACGCCGGCGGGCGCGGCCTGGTGGCCGTCCTCGGCGCGCTCGCCGACGCCGTCGCCGGGCAGCAGCCGATGGGGCCGGTCGCACTGCGCGGGGACGTCCGGGCGGTGGAGAGCTGCCCGGCGCACGTCCGGCCGCCCGGCCCCGGGCACCCCGCCTTCGAGGTCATCTACCTGCTGGACGCCGAGGACGAGGCGCTGCCCGCACTGCGCGAGCGGCTCGGCGGGCTCGGCGACTCGCTGGTGATCGGCGGCGGCGACGGCCTGTGGAACGTGCACGTCCACGTGGACGACGCGGGCGCCGCCGTCGAGGCCGGGGTCGAGGCCGGGCGCCCGCACCAGATCCGGATCACCCACTTCGCCGAGGCCGCCGCCCGGGCCGGCACCGCGGCCGAACGCGGCGAGCGCGAGGAACGGACCCGCGCGGTGCTCTCGGTGGTGTCCGGCGACGGGCTGGCCGAACTGTGCGAGCAGGCCGGCGCCGTCGTCCTGCACGCCGACCCGGACCGCCGCCCGGCCAGCGCCGAACTCGCCGACGCCGTCCGCGGCTCGGCCGCCCGCGAGGTGGTGCTGCTGCTCAACGACCCCGAACTGCGCGCCGCCGCCGGGGCCGCCGCCGACCAACTGCGCGAGGAGGGCGTGCGGATCGCCGTCCTGCCCACCCGCTCGCCGGTGCAGGGCCTGGCCGCGCTCGCCGTGCACGAGGGCGGGCGCCGCTTCGACGAGGACGTGGTCGCCATGACCTCCGCCGCCGGGGCCACCCGGTACGCCGAACTCGCCGTCGCCGAGGGGGAGTCCTGGACCATGGCCGGGGTCTGCCAGGCCGGCGACGTGCTCGGCCTGATCGACGGGGACGTCGCGGTGATCGGCGCCGGACTGGCCGAGGTCGGCGAGAGCGTGCTCGACCGGATGCTCGGCGCGGGCGGCGAACTCGTCACCCTGATCCTCGGCGAGGGCGCCGACCGGGCGCTCGCCGACCGGCTGGTGGCGCACGTCCGCCAGCAGCGGCCGGAGGTGGACTCGGTGGTCTTCCACGGCGGCCAGGAGTTCACGCCGCTGCTCATCGGGGTGGAGTAGCGCCCCTTCGGCGGTTCGTCGGTTGCCCGGTTCGTCGGTGCCTTGGTGTAAACAAGGGCCTGATGGGCGCTCTCGATGAACCACTGACCAAGCTCGTCGGCGACCGCACCGCGAAGGTGCTCGCCGACAGTCTCAAGCTGCGCACGGTCGGGGACCTGCTGCACCACTATCCCCGCCGCTACGTCGAGCGCGGCCAGCTCACCAGCCTGGACGAGCTGGAGGTCGACGAGCACGTCACCGTGCTGGCCCGGATCGAGAAGGTCACCCTGATCCCGTTCCGCGGCCGCAAGGGGGACCGGCTGGAGGTGGTCGTCACCGACGGCCGCAGCCGGCTCTCGCTGGTCTTCTTCAACCAGGGCTGGCGGCAGAAGGAGCTCAAGGCCGGCGCCCAGGGCCTGTTCGCGGGCAAGGTCGGGGTCTTCAACCGCAGCCGCCAGCTGGTCTCGCCCGACTACCAGCTGCTGGACGAGGAGGCGGGCTCCGACGCGGCGAAGCAGTTCGCCGGCCGGCTCATCCCGGTGTACGGCGCCAGCGCCCAGATGCCGAGTTGGAAGCTGTCCATCTGCATCGAGACCGCGCTTACCAAGCACCTCGGCGACGTCGGCGAACCGCTGCCCGCCGAACTGCGCGAGCGCCACGACCTGATCCCGCTGCCCGAGGCGCTGGAGCTGATCCACCGCCCGCGCAGCCAGGCCGACCGCGAGCGCGCCCAGAGCCGGCTGCGCTGGGACGAGGCCTTCGTCCTCCAGGTCGCCCTCGCCCAGCGGCGGGCCGCCGACTCCGCGCTGCCGGCCAAGCCCCGGGCGCCCCGGGCCGGCGGCCTGCTGGACGCCTTCGACGCCCGGCTGCCGTTCACCCTCACCGAGGGCCAGCGGAAGGTGTCCGCCGAGATCGCCGCCGACCTGGCCACCGAGCACCCGATGCACCGGCTGCTCCAGGGCGAGGTCGGCTCCGGCAAGACCTTGGTGGCGCTGCGGGCCATGCTCACCGTGGTGGACGCCGGCGGCCAGGCCGTGCTGCTCGCGCCCACCGAGGTGCTGGCCCAGCAGCACCACCGCTCGATCGTCGAGATGATGGGCGACCTCGCCGAGGGCGGGATGCTCGGCGGCTCCGAGCACGCCACCCGGGTGGTGCTGCTGACCGGCTCGATGGGCACCGCCGCCCGCCGCCAGGCGCTGCTGGACATGGTCTGCGGGGACGCCGGGCTCGTCATCGGCACCCATGCGCTGATCGAGGACAAGGTCGAGTTCCAGGACCTCGGCCTGGTCGTGGTGGACGAGCAGCACCGCTTCGGCGTCGAGCAGCGGGACGCGCTGCGCGCCAAGGGCCGGCAGCCGCCGCACCTGCTGGTGATGACCGCGACCCCGATCCCGCGCACCGTCGCGATGACCGTCTTCGGGGACTTGGAGACCTCCGTCCTGGACCAGCTCCCGGCCGGCCGTTCGCCGATCTCCACCCATGTCGTCCCCGCGCTGGAGAAGCCCAACTTCCTCACCCGGGCCTGGGAGCGGGTCCGCGAGGAGGTCGGCAAGGGCCACCAGGCGTACGTGGTCTGCCCCCGGATCGGCGACGAGGAGCCGGCCGCCGACCCGAAGGCCGCCAAGAAGAAGCGCAAGGCGGCCGAGGAGGACTTCGAGGAGGTCGGGGACGCCGACGCCGGCGCCGGGAGCGACGAACGGCGGCCCCCGCTCTCGGTGGTGGAGACCGCCGAGAAGCTGGTGCAGGGCCCGCTGGCCGGACTGCGGGTGGAGATCCTGCACGGCCGGCTCGCCCCCGACGCCAAGGACGACGTGATGCGCCGGTTCGCCGCCGGGGAGGTGGACGTGCTGGTCGCCACCACGGTCATCGAGGTCGGCGTCAACGTCCCCAACTCCACGGTGATGGTCATCATGGACGCCGACCGCTTCGGCGTCTCCCAGCTCCACCAGCTGCGCGGCCGGGTCGGCCGGGGCAGCGCGGCGGGCCTGTGCCTGCTGGTCAGCGAGATGCCCGGCGGCAGCGCGGCCCGGGCCCGGCTGGACGCGGTGGCCGGCACCCTGGACGGCTTCGAGCTCTCCCGGATCGACCTCGAACAGCGCCGCGAGGGCGATGTGTTGGGCCAGGCCCAGTCCGGGGTGAAGTCCTCGCTCAAGGTGCTGTCGGTGCTGGAGGACGAGGAGGTCATCCTGACCGCCCGGACCGAGGCCACCCGGCTGGTCGCCGAGGACCCGGAGCTGGCCGCCCACCCGGACCTGCGCACCGCGCTGGAGAGCCTGCTCGACGAGGACCGCGCGGCCTACATGGAGAAGGGCTGAGCGGGAGAAGGGCTGGGCGGGCTCCGGCACCGCCGGACTGTCAGACCCCCGGGAGAGAATGTAGTTGTTCAGGGCGCACCCCCAAGGTGCGTTCCTGGCACGACACTTGGGGGTCCTGCCATGGCATTCCGTCATCTCAACGAGCTCCCGCTGGGCGACAAGGTCTTCCGGATCGAACTCGCCAGCGACGACGACCGCGAGGTCACCCTCACCCTGACCGGCTGGCGCGAGGGGGCGGCCGCCGCGCCGCTCGCCTCGGGCAAGCTCCGCCTGCCGGTCGAGGACGTCGCCTCGCTGCGGATCGCGCTCAACCGCGCGCTGCGGGCGCTGGCGATCGTCGCCGATGTCGCCGAACCCATCCCCGACCGCGACGTGCTGCGCGAGCTCTACCCCGGCCACGGCGCCCCGTGGGTGCCGCAGCACGAGGAGGAGCTGGTCCGGCGCTTCCACGACGGCGAGACCGTCGCCCGGATCGCCGCCCGCTTCGGCCGCACGCCCGACTCCGTCCGGACCAAGCTGCGCGAGCTCGGGCACGACCCGCGCCGCCCCGAGTTCTGCCCGCCCGACGGCTGCCTGTCCTGGTCCCGCTACGCCTCGCCGGCGCTGCTCGGCGCGGCGGTCCCGAGCCAGGGGGCGGGCTCCGAGGCGAGCTAGCGAGTGCGCTCCGGGGCCCCGCCGACCCGTCGGCGGGGCCCCGGCCGTGACGCGCCCGCCCGCCGGCGCTTGTCCGCCCGCCGCCGGGGCGGGATAGCGTGGTCGGGCAGCGACGAAAGGACCTTCCACCACCATGACCCGCGTGATCGCCGGGGCGGCCGGCGGCCGCCGACTGGCCGTACCGCCCGGCCGGGGCACCCGTCCGACCTCCGACAAGGCCCGCGAGGCGATGTTCTCCACCCTGGAGGCGTTCCGCGGCACCCTGCACGGGGCTCGGATGCTGGACCTGTTCGGCGGATCGGGCGCGGTCGGCCTGGAGGCGCTCTCGCGCGGCGCCGAGCACGTCCTGCTGGTCGAGGCGGACGCCCAGGCGGCCCGGGTGATCCGGGAGAACGTCCGCACGATCGGCCTGCCGGGCGCGGAGGTCCGGGCGGCCAGGGCCGAGAAGGTGATCGCCGGGCCGCCCCCGCAGGCCCGGTACGACCTGGTGTTCCTCGACCCGCCGTACGTGGTGACGGACGACGAGGTGCGCGAGATGCTGATCACACTGTCGGCTGGGGGCTGGCTCGCGGAGGACGCACTCGTCACCGTGGAGCGCAGCACCCGTGGCGGCGAGTTCGGCTGGCCCGAGGGCTTCGAGGTGCTGCGCTCCCGCCGCTACGGCGAGGGCACGCTCTGGTACGGTCGCGCCGCCGCCGAGGCCAGCGAGCAGGAGTAGCGGGCCGCGGCCCGCAGCAGCCGTCACCCCACGAGGGAGCACACACGCCATGCGCCGAGCCGTCTGCCCCGGTTCGTTCGACCCGATCCACAAGGGCCACCTGGAGATCATCGAGCGGGCCTCCAAGCTGTACGACGTGGTGCATGTCGCGGTCCTGATCAACCGCAACAAGCAGGGCATGTTCACCGTCGAGGAGCGGATCGGCCTGATCGAGGAGGTCACCGTCCCGTTCGGGAACGTGGTGGTCGAGTCGCACCACGGCCTGCTGGTGGACTACTGCCGGGATCGCGGCATCCCGGCGATCATCAAGGGCCTGCGGGCGGTCAGCGACTTCGACTACGAGCTGCAGATGGCCCAGATGAACCACGGCCTGACCGGCGTGGAGACGCTCTTCCTGCCGACCTCGCCGACGTACAGCTTCCTCTCCTCGACGCTGGTCAAGGAGGTCGCCTCGTACGGCGGCGACGTCTCGCACCTGCTGCCGGAGACGGTGCACCGCCGGCTGGTGGACCGGATCGCGGAGCGTAAGGCCGAGCAGTAGGGCCGGGCGGCGGGCCGGGTCCTTTTCTGCCGGTTCGTCATGGCTTGTCCGGGACGGTGGAGGCCGGTTCGGCGCAGGCGTTGTGAGCTCGCCGCGCGGGGGCCGTACAGTCTGTAGTCCTGCCCTGCGGTGAGGTGCACCGCGCCGGGCCTGCCTCCGCCGGACCGTCGGCGGCACACGGAAAGACGAAGCCCCGTGGACGTGCAGAAAAAGGTCGACGAGATCGTGGCGGCGGTCGAGAACGCCCGCTCGATGCCGATGTCGGCCTCCTGCGTGGTGAACCGGGCCGAGCTGATCGGCCTGCTCAACGACCTCAAGGCGGCCATGCCCGCCGAACTCGCCCAGGCCCAGTCGGTGATGGCCGACCACGAGCAGGTGGTGGCCGAGGCCCAGGCCGAGGCGGACCGGATCATCCAGGGCGCGCACTCCGAGCGCGGTTCGCTGATCTCCGACACCGAGGTGGTCCGCCGGGCCCAGGCCGAGGCCGACCGGATCCTGGCCGAGGCCCGCGCCGAGGTCGAGGCCCAGCGTGCCGAGGCCGACGACTACGTGGACAGCAAGCTTGCCAACTTCGAGGTCGTGCTGACCAAGACGCTCGGCGCGGTCGGCCGCGGCCGGACCAAGCTGCGCGGCGAGGCCGGCTTCGAGGCCGAGGCCGAGAGCGACGGCGAGGAGTTCCAGCCGCAGCGGCACACCCCGAGCCCCGAGGTCGACGAGTACGTCGACGTGAAGCTCGCCACGCTGGAGAACGTGCTCAGCGCGACCCTGGAGGCGGTCGGCAAGGGCCGGGACAAGCTGCTCGGCAAGAAGCCGATCGACGACCTGGGCGCCTATCTGGCCGCCGCCGACGAGGCCCAGCAGGCCAAGGAGCGCGCCGAGGCGGTGGCCGCCGGCTTCGCCGCGGACGCCGACGGCGCCGACCTCGCCTGGTACCGCGAGGACGTCCCCCAGCAGCAGACCTGGCCGGAACAGACCCCGGCCGCGGCGGGCTGGCAGGCCCCCGGCGCCGACCAGTACGCGGCGGTCGCCCGGCACCAGGGCGACCAGCACCAGCAGCAGCACCAGCACCAGCACCAGACCGGGCAGTACGCCGAGGTGTACGGGGGCGGCTTCGACCCGGCCGGCCAGGGCGACCCGTACAACACCCAGTGGGGCCACCAGCAGGGCGGCTACCCGCAGCAGCAGCCCCCCTACGAGGGCCAGCAGCACCAGGGCCAGCAGCAGGACGCCTACGGCTATCCGCAGCAGCAGGACGGCTACTCGGCCCAGCCGTACGACGGCTACGCCTACCCGCAGCAGGCCGCGCTGCCCCCGGCCGTGCCGCACCAGCAGCAGCAGAACCTGGACGAGACCAGCTTCTTCGACACCAGCATGATCGACATGACCAGGCTGAGGGAGCTCGGCGGCCGCTGAGCAGCCGCCCGGAGCCTCCCGACGGGACGGAAGTTGGGCCTGACGGGAGACTCCGGTAGTCTGACCACTCCGGCATCCCCATGTCCGGCTGTCGGCTTGCCCTCGCAACGCCGGCGCGTGATGGGGAGCACGGCGTTGATCCCTATGGAAGTCAGGACACCTTGAACCGCCTCGACCACCGCGACCCCCTCGTGTTCGACACGCACGAGCTCGGCCGTCGCCCGGGCTCGATGCGCAAGGTGAGCCGGACCCTGGAGGCCCCCGAGGGCTTCGGGATCATCGACGTGATCGGCGTTCCGGAGAAGAGCCCGATCGAGCTGGAGCTCCGCCTGGAGTCCGTGGTCGAGGGCGTGCTGGTCACCGGCACCGCCGACGCCCACGTCGAGGGCGAGTGCGTCCGGTGCCTGGAGCCCGTCGACTTCGACATCGACGTGGACTTCCAGGAGCTGTACTACTACCCGGAGTCCGACGAGCGTCACCGCGCCCGGACCACCGGGACCGAGGACCTCGACGAGGACTCGGAAGAAGAGACTTACCGCCTGGAGGGCGACCTGTTCGACCTCCAGCCGGTGCTGCGTGACGCGGTGGTGCTCGCACTGCCGCTGCAGCCGGTGTGCCAGGAAGACTGCCTGGGCCTGTGCTCCGAGTGCGGAGCGCGCCTGAGCGACGACCCGGCGCACCACCACGAGGCCGCCGACCCCCGGTGGGCGGCTCTGCAGGGACTCTCCGCCGCCCCCGGCGACGAGGGTGACGGGATCAAGAACAGCGACACCCGTGAGGGTGCCGCCGAGAACCAGGAGAAGTAGCCGTGGCTGTTCCGAAGCGGAAGATGTCGCGCAGCAACACGCGCCACCGCCGTTCCAACTGGAAGGCCGTCGTTCCGGCCCTCGTGGCGTGCGACCGCTGCCACGAGCCGAAGCTCGGCCACATCGCGTGCCCCAGCTGCGGCACGTACAACCGCCGCCAGGTCCTCTCGGTCTGATCGGCGGGGTGCACGGATCGATGTCGGACGGTAACTCCACCCGCAAGGCGTCCTCTGCCTCGAAGGGTTCTTCGGGCAGCGGCAAGGCCGGTGGGCCGGCTTCGACCGAATACGACGTCCTGGAAGGGCGCCTCGGGTACACGCTCGAGCGCGCCCTTCTGGTACGTGCCCTGACCCACCGCTCGTACGCGTACGAGAACGGGGGTCTGCCCACCAACGAGCGCCTGGAGTTCCTCGGCGACTCGGTGCTGGGCCTGGTGGTGACGGACACCCTCTACCGCGTCCACCCGGACGTCCCGGAGGGCACGCTCGCCAAGCTGCGCGCCGCGGTGGTCAACTCCCGCGCGCTCGCGGACGTCGGCCGGGGCCTGGAACTCGGCACCTTCATCCGCCTCGGCAAGGGCGAGGAGGGGACCGGCGGCCGCGACAAGTCGTCGATCCTCGCCGACACCGTCGAGGCCGTGATCGGGGCCGTCTACCTGGACCGCGGTCTGGAGGCGGCGACCGAGTTCGTCCACCGCCTCTTCGACCCGCTGATCGAGGAGTCCTCTCAGCTGGGTGCCGGACTGGACTGGAAGACCAGCCTCCAGGAGCTCACCGCCTCGGTGGGCATCGGCGTGCCCGAGTACGTGGTCATGGAGTCCGGTCCGGACCACGAGAAGACCTTCACCGCGGCGGCCCGGGTGGCCGGCGAGGACTTCGGCAGCGGCGTCGGCCGCTCGAAGAAGGAAGCCGAGCAGAAGGCCGCCGAGAGCGCCTGGCGCGCGATCAAGGAGAAGTACGCCGACCGGCTTCCCGCCGGGGCCTGATCGCCGAGTAGCCTTTCCTCCTGCCGGATCGTCGTACGCAGGAGGCCTGTTCCCGTGCCCGAACTCCCCGAGGTCGAGGTCGTCCGCCGAGGTCTGGCGAACTGGGTCGCCGGGCGCACCGTCGCGGACGTCCAGGTGCTGCACCCGCGCGCGGTCCGCCGCCAGCCGGGCGGCGCGGCCGACTTCGCGGACCGGCTGACCGGCAGCGTCCTCGGTGCCGCGCAGCGCCGCGGCAAGTACCTCTGGGTGCCGCTGGGCGGCCCGGGCGCCGGATCCTCGCTGATCGGCCACCTCGGGATGAGCGGCCAACTCCTCGTCCAGGACCCGACGGTGCCGGACGAGACCCATCTGCGGGTCCGGCTGCGCTTCGCCGACGGCGGGCGCGAGCTGCGCTTCGTCGACCAGCGGACCTTCGGCGGCCTGGCCGTCGAGGAGGCCGAGGAGGACGCCGAGGGCACCCCGCGCTCCATCGCGCACATCGCCCGCGACCCGCTCGACCCCCGCTTCGACGACGCGGCCTTCGTCGCCGCGCTGCGCGCCAAGCGCACCACCGTCAAGCGCGCCCTGCTCGACCAGACCCTGATCAGCGGCGTCGGCAACATCTACGCCGACGAGGCGCTGTGGCGCTCCGAGCTGCACTACGACCGGCCGACCGCGACCCTCACCCGCCCGCGGTCCGAGCTGCTGCTGGCCAACGCCCGGGCCGTGATGACGGCCGCGCTGGCCGTGGGAGGCACCAGCTTCGACAGCCTCTACGTCAACGTGAACGGCGAGAGCGGCTACTTCTCCCGGGACCTCGACGCCTACGGCCGCGAGGACGAGCCCTGCCGCCGCTGCGGCACCGCGATCCGGCGGGCCGCCTGGATGAACCGGTCCAGCTACTTCTGCCCCCGCTGCCAGCGCGTACCGCGGACCGGCAGCGGGGGCTGACTCCCGCTACTTGTGGGCGAGTTCAGGGTGGTCGGCGGGCGTCCCGCCGGGGCTGCCGTGGGTGTCCTGACCGAAGTAGGCGACCCCGACCGCGGAGACCACCGCGAGCAGGAAGCCGGCCACCCCGAGCCAGCCCAGGCCGGCCTTGGAGGAGTCGCCGAGCCAGAGCACGCCGACCGCGCCCGGCAGCACCGTCTCACCGACCACCAGGGCGGCGGTGGCTCCGTTCACCGAGCCGAGCTGCAGCGCCACGGTGTGCACGTACATGCCGCCGAGGCCGCCGACCAGGACCGCGTAGAGCGCCGGGTCGGAGATCAGCCGGACCAGGTCGAAGGGCTCCACGCCGTTCAGGATGCGCACCCCGACGCCCAGCGCGCCGAAGCCGAGGCCGGAGAGCAGACCGGCGACGATCGCTCCCTTGGAGCCCATCCGGCGCACCAGCAGGCTGCCGCCGGCCAGCAGCACGGTGGTGATGATCAGCAGCCCCCAGTGGAAGGCCATCGACGCGTGGTGGCCGCCCTCCGGGCCGGCCGAGACCGCCAGCAGCACCAGGGCCGAGCAGAGCACGCCGATCGAGGCCCACTCCAGCTGCTTGAGCCGGATGCCCAGCAGCTTGATGCTGAGCACCGCGGTGATCACCAGGTTGGCGCTGATGATGGTCTGGGAGAGGAACAGCGGCAGCAGCCGCGCGGCCAGTGCGCCGAGCCCGAAGCCGATCAGGTCGAGCACCGTGCCGGTGATGAACTCCCAGGTCACGGCGGCCTTGGCGGTGGAGGACAGGCTCGGGCCGCCGTGCTCGGTGGTCGAGCCGGCGGAGCCCTTGGCCGCCTCCTCCCGGGCCGAGCGGCGGGATCCGACGGCCTGGAGGACCGAGCCGGTGCCGTAGCAGGCGGATGCCGCCACGGCCGTGACGAGGCCGATGATCACCGAGCGCTCCGATCGGGAGTTGGGTCAAGAAGAGGTAATGGGACCAGCGGTCCGGGAACAGTCTCCCCCGTCGCGCGGTACGGTCGGGACGCCCCCTCGAACGGCGCCGGAGCGGCCTCCGCAGCGCCCCCGGGCCCGCCGGGACGTACGTCCGGCCGCCTCAGGCGGTTCCCGCGCCCCACCCGTCTCGGGGTCGACTGGGGGAAATGTCATCCGTGAGAAGGGGAGCCGCCCCGACGGACGGCGGGGAACCTTGTCGTATCCAGTATGCGAAGGGTATGGCGTGCTCCGCCGCCGGTCACGGTAGCGTCGGGGGTTATGAGAACCCTTGCACGACGTTCCCGGGGCGCCGGGCCACTTGCCCTGGTGGCGGCGCTGCTCGGGCTGCTGCTCATGTTCGCCCCGGCGGCCTCCGCGGCCGGTGGTCTGAGTGACGCCGCGGCCACCCTCAAGAAGGGCCAGGTCTACGTCGCCCCGGCGATGCAGGACCGCTTCAGCCAGGCGCAGGCGGACGCCCTGACCAAGAAGATCGAGAAGGCCGACAAGCCGATCTTCATCGCGGTCGTCCCCGAGGCCGCCAACAAGGCCACCATCGCCACCGACCTGCGCACCCTGGTGGGCATCGACGGCGTCTACGGGGTCTGGCGCGGAAACGAGTTCCAGGCCTACGCCGACCGCGGGGCGATGGCCCCCGGCGTCGCCTCGCGGATCTCGGGCGCCGTTCTGCGCGCCGACAAGGGCGACATCAACGCGACCCTGAACGACTTCGTCGACCAGGCCGCCCCGCAGACCAAGGGCACCGGGGTCAACCACAGCACCTCGATCGCCTGGGTGATCATCCCGGTCCTGCTGGTGGCGCTGGCCGGCGCCGGTGTCTTCTTCCT
This sequence comes from Kitasatospora sp. NPDC098652, assembly GCF_044760155.1. Lineage (NCBI taxonomy): Bacteria > Bacillati > Actinomycetota > Actinomycetes > Kitasatosporales > Streptomycetaceae > Kitasatospora > Kitasatospora sp. NPDC098652. The sequence continues at coordinate 66,343 of NZ_JBIWAQ010000004.1, read as the reverse complement.
CTTCCGCCGCGCCAAGAAGCGCAAGGAGGAGCAGGCCCGGGCCGAGCTGGAGCAGCTGCGCCGGGTCGTGGACGAGGACATCACCGCCTTCGGCGTCGAGCTGGAGCGGCTCGACTTCGACCCGCGCGCCGCCGACGCCGACGACGCCCAGCGCACCGACTACAGCCACGCCCTGGACTCGTACGAGAAGTCCAAGCGGCTGATGAACGAGGCCAAGAAGCCGGAGGACGTCAAGCAGGTCACCGAGGCGATCGAGGACGGCCGGTTCCAGCTGGCCACCCTGGCCGCCCGGCGCGAGAAGCGCCCGCTGCCCGAGCGGCGCCCCCCGTGCTTCATGGACCCGCGGCACGGCCCGTCCGTCAAGGACGTCGACTGGGCCCCGGCCGGCGGCTCCGCCCGTGCCGTCCCGGTCTGCCAGGCCGACGCGGACCGGGTGGCGGCCGGCCTCGACCCGGCGGTGCGCACCGTCGACACCGAGCACGGCCCCCAGCCGTACTGGAACGCCGGCCCGGCCTACGCGCCCTACGCGGGCGGCTACTACAGCGGCTTCGGCGGCGGCCTGCTGCCCGGCCTGCTGGTCGGCACCATGCTCGGCTCGATGATGAGCACCCCGGCCTACGCGGCGGCCCCGATGATGGAGGGCGGCCACGGCGGCTACCAGGACCAGCACGAGGGCGGCGACTTCACCGGCGCCGACTTCAACGCCTCCGACTTCAGCGGCGGCGACTGGGGCGGTGGCGGCGACTTCGGCGGCGGTGGCGGGGACTGGTGACCCGCTGATCCGCTGATCCGTCCGCGATCCCCACGGCCCCGCCGGTTCCGACCGGCGGGGCCGTTGGCCGTTCCCGGCAGGGTCGGAGGGTTGCCGAAGGGTTGTCGGAGGGTTTGAGAACGGAACCCGCTGTGGCAGGCTGGCGCTGTGACCCCCGACACCACCGCCCCCGCCGCCGTACCCGGCCGGCCCTGCTCGATGGCCGCGGCGCTCCAGGTGGTCGGGGAGAAGTGGGCGCTGCTGGCGGTGCGCGAGCTGTTCTACGGCAACCACCGCTTCGACCGGATCGCCCGCAACACCGGCGCCCCGCGCGACCGGCTGACCGCGCGGCTGCGGGCGCTGGAGGAGGCCGGGGTGGTCGAGCGCCGCCCGTACAGCGAGCGGCCGCCGCGCTACGAGTACCACCTCACCGAGGCCGGCCGGGACCTCGCCCCGCTCGCCCACGCACTGCGCACCTGGGGCGACCGCTGGCTGCTGCCGGACTCCCCGGTGACCTTCGCCCACGCCCCGGCGGACCACGAGCCGCATCCCTTCGACCCGGCCTGGGTCTGCCGCACCTGCGGCCGGGAGGCCCGCCGCGGCGAACTGCACGCCGAGGTGCACACCCCGGGCTGGTCGGTCGAGGGCCCGGTGGAGCTGTGACCCGCCCCGGGGCCCGTTAGGGTCGGGGGCATGCACGGTCGTGATGCCCACAGTGATGAACCGGTCCGGGTGACCGCCTGGGTCCGGGGGAAGGTCCAGCAGGTCGGGTTCCGCTGGTGGACCAGGGCGCGGGCGCTGGAGATCGGCCTGACCGGCTACGCGAGCAACCTCGGCGACGGCCGGGTGCAGGTGGTGGCCGAGGGTCTGGCCGCCGACTGTGAGGAGTTGCTGGCCCTGCTGCGCGGTCCCGACACGCCCGGCGCGGTGAGCGGGGTGACGGAGATCTGGACCGCCGTCGGCGCAGGTTACGAGGGTTTCGAGATCCGCTGAGCCGTCTCGCGGCAGGGCGCCGCCGTCGCCTCCCGGAAATGATCCGCAACGGTCGGTGTCATACGGTTGCCATTCGGGCAGACTCGTGGTTGACTCCGCATCGAACGATGATCCACGAGCACGTGGTGGACCCGGGCCCGAGACCCCCAGGCGTGACGACACCGCCGGGCAGGTGACAGGGGCGCGGTAGCGTGCGGTGATCGTGTTGACCCTTTCCGTCTTTGGTGAGACGCTTGAAGCCCGCGCACACGATCGCGTTCCCCGGCAGGCGCATGCTCTCGTGAGCCCAGCTCACGGCGCTTGTGTCGTAGTGCCCAGCCAGCACTTCCGGTGCGCGCCGCGCGTGCGTCCCCCTTCCCCCTAGACCTGTACCGTTCCGGTTCGGTCACTCAGCGTGGAGGACCATTCATCATGGCAAAGGCGCTTCTCGGGTACGTCGGCGGCCCCGACCCGCGAATGCTCTCCGAGATGCGACGGCTTCAGCAGCGCGTCCAGGATCTGGAGTCCGAGCTCCTTCGGATGCAGGCTGAGAACGACGCGCTCACCGCTGTCGCTGACGAGCACTCGCTGCTCAACAGCATCGATCTGGACCAGCGGGAGCCGGCTCTGACCTGAGCCCCGCCCCGGTCTCCCAGATCGACGCCGCTGTGCACTGAGCCGCCCCGAAAGGGATGCAGCTTTGCAAGGGACGCCCGGATGTGGCGTCCCTTCGTCGTGTCGGACTCCGGATACAGTCGGTTCCCGTCGTGAGCGAATGAGGGGACCGGCCGCGTGCACCTGAAGAGTCTGACGCTGCGCGGGTTCAAGTCCTTCGCCTCCAGCACCACCCTGCGCTTCGAACCGGGCATCACCTGCGTGGTCGGCCCGAACGGCTCCGGCAAGTCCAACGTGGTGGACGCGCTGTCCTGGGTGATGGGCGAGCAGGGCGCCAAGTCGCTGCGCGGCGGCAAGATGGAGGACGTCATCTTCGCCGGGACCAGCGGGCGCGCCCCGCTGGGCCGCGCCGAGGTCAGCCTCACCATCGACAACACCGACGGCGCCCTGCCGATCGACTACGCCGAGGTGACGATCACCCGGACCATGTTCCGCAACGGCGGCAGCGAGTACGCGCTCAACGGCGAGACCTGCCGCCTGCTGGACATCCAGGAACTGCTGTCCGACTCCGGCATCGGCCGCGAGATGCACGTCATCGTCGGGCAGGGCCAGCTCGACTCCGTCCTGCACGCCGACCCGATGGGCCGGCGCGCCTTCATCGAGGAGGCGGCCGGCGTCCTCAAGCACCGCAAGCGCAAGGAGAAGGCGCTGCGGAAGCTGGACGCGATGCAGGCCAACCTCAACCGGGTCCAGGACCTGGTCGCCGAACTGCGCCGCCAGCTCGGCCCGCTCGGCAAGCAGGCCAGGGTCGCCCGCCGGGCCGCCGGCATCCAGGCCGACCTGCGCGACGCCCGGCTGCGGCTGCTCGCCGACGACCTGTTGGCCCTGCGCCGGGCCGTCGAGGCCGAGGTCGCCGACGAACTGGCCCTGCGGCTGCGCCGGACCACCGTCGAACAGGAACTGGCCCGCGCGGTGCAGCGCGAACGCGTCCTGGAGGCGCAGGTCCAGCAGCTCGGGCCGGGCCTGGAGGCCGCCCGGCAGACCTGGTACCGGCTCTCCGCGCTCGCCGAACGCACCCGCGGCACGATCGGGCTGGCCGAGGCCCGGGCCCGGCACGCCGTCGCCGGGGGCACGGCCGAGGAACGGCGCGGCCGGGACCCGGAGGAGCTGGAACGGGAGGCCCAGCGGGTCCGCGAGGAGGAGGCCGCGCTCGCCGAGGCGCTGGAGGAGGCCCAGTACGCGCTGGCCGAGGCGGTCGAGCACAAGGGCGAACTGGAGCGCGCGCTGGCGGACGAGGAACGCCGGCTGCGGGACGCCGCCCGGGCCATCGCCGACCGCCGGGAGGGCCTGGCCCGGCTCCAGGGACAGGCCGCGGCCGCCCGCTCCCGGGCCGGTTCGGCCCAGGCCGAGCTCGGCCGGCTCGTCGAGGCCCGGGACGAGGCCCTGCTGCGTGCCGAGGCCGCCCAGGGCGAACTGGAGGAGCTCCAGCAGCAGGTGGACGGCTCGGCCGCCGAGGACGGACGGGCCGAGGACGACTACCAACGGGCCCGGGCCGGGCTGGCCGAGGTCGAACGGGAGCTGGCGGCGGCCCGGGACGCGGCCGCCGCCGCCGAACGCGAGCGGGCCGCGCTGACCGCGCGGCACGAGGCGCTCTCGCTCGGGCTGCGCCGCAAGGACGGCACCGGCGCGCTGCTGGACGCGGGGGAGCGGCTGACCGGTGTGCTCGGCCCGGCCGCCGCGCTGCTGCGGATCGAGCCCGGCTTCGAGGTGCCGCTCGCCGCCGCGCTCGGGGCGGCCGCCGACGCGGTCGTGGTCGACTCGCCCGGCGCCGCCGCCGGGGCGCTGCGGCTGCTGCGCGCCCAGGACGCCGGGCGGGCCGCACTGTTGGTCGCCGGGGCCGCGGAACTGCCGCCGGCCGACGGCGAGTTGCCCGAAGGAGCCCGCTGGGCCGCCGAACTGGTCAGTGGCCCGGCCGAGTTGATCGCCGCCGTGCACAACCGGCTGGCCGGGGTGGCCGTGGTCGCCGACCTGGACCGGGCACTGCGGCTGATCGCCGAACGCCCCGAACTGTCCGCCGTCACCGCCGAGGGCGACCGGCTGGGCGCCGGCTTCGCCCAGGGCGGCTCCGCCGGCGCGCCCAGCGAACTGGAGACCCGGGCGGCGGTGGACCGGGCCGCCCGGGCGATCGCGGAACTCGACCTGCGCTGCGCCGACTCGGCCGGGCGGCTGGCCGAACTCACCGAACTGCGAGGGGAGTCGGCCGCCGAACTGGAGCGGCTCGGCGAACTGCGACGCCGGGCCGAGCAGGAACGGGCCCGGGTGGCGGGCTCGCTCGGCCGGCTCGGCGGGCAGGCCCGGGCCGCCGCCGGGGAGGCCGAACGGCTCTCGGCCGCCGCCGCGCGGGCCGACCAGGGCCTGGCCGAACTGCTCGCCACCGCCGAGGAACTGGCCGAACGGCTGGCCGTCGCCGAGGAGTCGGCGGACGCGGGGGAGGACGAGCCGGACCGGGCCGAGCAGCAGCGGCTCACCGAGGCCGCCTCGGCCGCCCGGCAGTCCGAACTGGAGGCCCGGCTCTCGGTGCGCACCCACGAGGAGCGGGTCCGCGCCCTGGCCGGCCGGGCCGACCAGCTGGACCGGGCCGCCCGCGCCGAGCGCGAGGCGCGCGCCCGGGCCGCCGAGCGCCGTCGGCGCGCCGAGCACGACGCCCGGGTGGCGAACGCCGTCGCGGCGGGCGCCCGGCAGCTGCTCGCCTGCCTGGAGGTCTCGCTGGCCCGCGCGGACGCCGGGCGCGCGGCCGTCGAGCAGGCGCTCGCCGAGCGGGAGCGCGAGCTCCGGGAGCACCGCGAACACGGGCGCGGGCTCAAGGAGGAGCTGGACAAGCTGGTCGACGCCGGGCACCGGGACGAGGTGCTGCGGGCCGAGAAGCGGCTGCGGATCGAGCAGTTGGAGGCCCGCGCGCTGGAGGAGTTCGGCATCGACGGCGGCGAGCTGCTGGCCTCGTACGGGCCGGACCGGCCCGTCCCGCCCTCGGCGGCGGCGGACGGGCAGGAGCAGGGGGAGCCGGGGGAGCCGTACCCGTACGTCCGGGCCGAGCAGGAGAAGCGGCTCCGGGCCGCCGAGAAGGCGTACCAGCAGCTGGGCAAGGTCAACCCGCTGGCGCTGGAGGAGTTCGCCGCGCTGGAGGAGCGCCACAAGTTCCTCGGCGAGCAGCTGGACGACCTCAAGCGCGGTCGGCGGGACCTGCTGGACATCGTCCGGGACGTGGACCAGCGGGTCGAGCAGCTGTTCAGCTCCGCCTACCACGACACCGCCGCCCAGTTCGAGGGCGTCTTCGCCCGGCTCTTCCCGGGGGGCGAGGGGCGGCTGGTGCTGACCGACCCGGACAACATGCTCACCACCGGGGTCGAGGTGGAGGCCCGTCCGCCCGGCAAGAAGGTCAAGCGGCTGTCGCTGCTGTCCGGCGGCGAGCGCTCGCTGACCGCGGTGGCCCTGCTGGTGGCGATCTTCAAGGCGCGGCCCAGCCCGTTCTACGTGATGGACGAGGTGGAGGCGGCGCTGGACGAGACCAATCTGCGCCGGCTGGTCGGGATCATGGAGGAGCTGCGGGAGAGCTCCCAGCTGATCGTGATCACGCACCAGAAGCTCACGATGGAGTCCGCCGACGCGCTCTACGGCGTGACGATGAAGGGCGACGGCATCTCGCAGGTGATCAGCCAGCGGCTGCGCGAGGAGCATCGGAGGCGCAGGACGCCTGCGGTGCTGCCTCGGCAGCAGGTGGAGGCGATTGCCCCCGGGCCGACGGACTGATTCGTCGACCTGTGCCTGGGCAGCTGCCCTAGGCGGAACCCATCACGGATACTGGACGGGTTGTGACTCCTCCCCCTCGCATGCGAGGGGGCTTCTCACTCAGCCGTTGGACGACCTCGTGACGGCCAAGCCCTGACCGGTGCCGAGCGGCACACTGGTCAGCGTAGGGGAGGCGGGGGCGCGCATGCGTCAGTGACCGAAGGATCACTCTATCGGGGGAACTAGTAAAGGAGCTTGATTTGGAATACGTGATCCTCGCGGTCGTCATCGCCGTGATCGCCGTCGGTGCGGTCGCGGGCCTCGTCGTTTCCGGCAGACGACGCCGGCAACTGCCCCCCCAGTCGCAGGCGCCGGTCATCACGGCGCCCAAGACCACCCCGCAGGAGCCGCAGGTCGGCGAGGAGGCCGCGCCGCCCCGCGAGGAGCCGCGCCGCACCGTCGAGGAGGTGCAGCTCCCGGCCGAGGCGGAGACCGCCGAGGCCGCCGGGACCGTCGAGGTCGAGGAGGCCGAGGCCGCCCCGGCGATCGAGGTCCCCGAGCCCACCGCCGGCCGGCTGGTCCGGCTGCGCTCCCGGCTCTCCCGCTCGCAGAACTCGCTGGGCAAGGGCCTGCTCTCGCTGCTCTCCCGTGAGCACCTGGACGAGGACACCTGGGAGGAGATCGAGGAGACCCTGCTCACCGCGGACGTGGGCGTCGCCCCGACCCAGGAGCTGGTCGAGCGGCTGCGCACCCGGGTGAAGGTGCTCGGCACCCGCAGCCCCGAGGAGCTGCGCGGCCTGCTGCGCGAGGAGCTGGTCGAGCTGGTCGGCAAGGACGCCGACCGCACCGTCCGCTCCACCAAGCACGAGGAGGGCCCGGCCGTGGTCCTGGTCGTCGGCGTCAACGGCGTCGGCAAGACCACCACCACCGGCAAGCTGGCGCGTGTCCTGGTCGCCGACGGCCGTACCGTGGTGCTCGGTGCGGCGGACACCTTCCGCGCCGCCGCCGCGGACCAGCTGCAGACCTGGGGCGAGCGGGTCGGCGCGCGCACCGTGCGCGGCCCGGAGGGCGGCGACCCGGCCTCGATCGCGTTCGACGCGGTCAAGGAGGGCATCGCCGAGGGCGTCGACACCGTGCTGATCGACACCGCCGGCCGGCTGCACACCAAGACCGGCCTGATGGACGAGCTGGGCAAGGTCAAGCGGGTCGTCGAGAAGCACGGCCCGGTGGACGAGGTGCTGCTGGTGCTTGACGCCACCACCGGTCAGAACGGGCTGATCCAGGCCCGGGTGTTCGCCGAGGTGGTGGACATCACCGGCATCGTGCTGACCAAGCTGGACGGCACCGCCAAGGGCGGCATCGTGGTCGCGGTCCAGCGCGAGCTGGGCGTGCCGGTCAAGCTGATCGGTCTGGGCGAGGGCGCGGACGACCTGGCGCCGTTCGAGCCGGGTGCGTTCGTGGACGCGCTGATCGGGGACTGACCGGGACTTCCGCGTCGGTCGGGGTCCGCTCCTTCGGGGGCGGGCCCTTTCGCGTGCCCGGGGAGGGCCGCCGTCCCGAGCCGAAGGGGCGCGCCGGTGCCGAAAGGGAGAAGCGACCAGCGAGGTACGAGCGGCGGAGCGCCGACCGTCGGGCACCGGATCAGAGCGTCCCGGAGGCGAGCGGGCGATTCACGGTGTCACGAGGCGATCCAGGCGGGCTCGGCGGTGCGCTCGCGGCTGCGGTGGCAGGCGTACGCGAGGGTGCCGAGCAGCAGCCGGGCCTCGGGCGGGCAGCCGGCGTTGTCGCGGGTGGGGCGGCGCAGCCAGCGGACCGGGCCGAGCTCGCCGAGCACGGTGGGCGGGGCGGCGACGTAGCTGCCCTCGCCGTGGCAGGTGAGGTCGAGCGCGGCGTCGTCCCAGCCCATCCGGTACAGCAGGTCGGGCAGCCGGCGGGCGGTGCCGGCGGAGACCAGGAACTGGAGCCGGCCGGTGGGCGGGGCCAGCACCGGGCCGACCTGGGTGCCCATCCGCTCCAGCCGGACCAGGGCCTGGAGGCCGGCCTGCTCGGGGACGTCCAGCACGTCGAAGGCGCGGCCGGTGGGGAACAGCACCGAGCCCTCGGCGTCGGCGGCGTCGGCCCGCCCGGTGGTGCCGGGCACGGGGTGCAGGCCGGGGGCGGCGCAGCGCCGGGAGCCGCAGGGACAGCGGGTCGGGGCGGTGGCGCCGGCGGCCGGTTCACCGGTGGCGACGGTCCAGCCCCAGCGGCCGGTGTACTCCGCGGCGGCCCGGGACGCGGTGACCTTGGTGCGGCGGCGCGCGCCCAGCGGTGCCAGCCGCAGGTGCCCCAGTCGAAGTTCGCCGAACAGGTTGTCCATGCCTCCCCCAACAGGTTCTGGTAGCCGATGGTTACGGGATGGTGACTGTGTGTTGATTGTCCGTTGCGTGGTGCGTGGTGCGGTGGCGGCGCGCAGCGCTTGGCGTGCGCCTGTTGCGGTGGTGCGCCTCGGGCGCCGCCTTGTGGGGGCGGCGCCGATGCCGGATCGTCGTGTGCGCGGGACGGTTGCCGTCCCGAGTGGGCGCCGAACTCGCCTGGGACTGCGATGGATTGCGGGGTCTGCCGGGTCTGCCGGGGTTGGCCGGGGGACTTGGCGGCCCGCATATGCCGGACCGTCGCGACTACCCAGTCAAGCGTGTGCCCCTGGGCTTCGGTTCACTCCTGGGGGTGGCGAAAGGTGGCGTTTCGCCAGGGCCGCTCCCGCGGGTACCTCGCGGGGCACTACGTTCAGCACACGGACGTCGTCGAAGCGCCTGCTCCGAGCCGTCGGGGAACGGGAGTTGGGAATCTGACGGACCGTCCGCAACGATGGCACACCAGTACGACGAGCGGTACCGCGAGGGCAGCACGAGCGGCATCGCGACACCTCAGGCACGGCACGTCTGGCAAGAGCCCGCAACCGTCGGGCGGTCACGATCGGGGGCCCCGCAGGGGCCGGGCGGGATGGGGACGTTCCCATGGCAGAGAAGCAACCCAACGAGAAGCTGACCACGTGGTTCGCCCGCAGCGGCTGGTCCAAGGGCGAGTTGGCCCGCCAGGTCAACCGCCGGGCCCGGCAGATCGGCGCCCACCACGTGTCCACCGACACCTCCCGGGTGCGCCGCTGGCTCGACGGTGAACAGCCGCGCGAGCCGATCCCCAAGATCATGTCCGAGCTGTTCTCGGAGCGCTTCGGCTCGGTGGTCTCGGTCGAGGACCTCGGCCTGCGCGCCGCCATCCCGGTCTCCACCGTCGGCGGCGGCGTCGACCTGCCGTGGAGCGCCCCGCAGACCGTCCAGCTGATCAGCGACTACTCCCGCAGCGACCTGATGCTCAACCGCCGGGGCTTCCTCGGCACCTCCCTCGCGCTGACCGCCGGCGCCGCGCTGATCGAGCCGATGCAGCGCTGGCTCGCGCCCGGCCCGACCGGCGTCCCCACCCCGATCCTCACCGCGGCCAACGGCGGCGAGGCGTTCACCGGCCGGCTCTCCGAGCCGGAGCTGGAACTGCTGGAGCAGACCACGGTCATGTTCCGCCAGTGGGACGCCCAGAACGGCGGCGGGCTGCGCCGCAAGGCCGTGGTCGGCCAACTCCACGAGGTCACCGACCTGCTGCAGGAGACGTACAACGAGGCCACCACCAAGCGGCTGTTCCGGCTCACCGCCGAACTCGCCCACCTGGCCGGGTGGATGTCGTACGACGTCGGGATGCACCCGAGCGCGCAGAAGTACTACGTGCTGGCGCTGCACGCGGCCAAGGAGGCCGGCGACCGCCCGTTCGGCGCGCTGATCCTCACCGACATGAGCCGCCAGATGATCCACCTCAACCGGGGCGAGGACGCCCTGGAGCTGATCCACCTGGCGCAGTACGGCAGCCGGGACACCGCCACCCCGCGCCAGCAGTCCCTGCTGTACGCGATGGAGGCGCGCGCCTACGCCACCATCGGCGAGGTGAACCGCTGCGCCCGGGCGATCCGGCTGTCCGAGGACACCTTCACCGACATCCGCGACGGTGACGGCGACCCGGACTGGCTGAAGTTCTTCTCGCCGGCCGAGCTGAACGCCGAGAACGCCCACTCCTACCGTGACCTCGCGTACCACTCGGACAACGCCCAGCTGTACGCCTCGCTGTCGGCGCCGGTGATGGAGCGCGCGGTCGACCTGTTCCGGCAGGACGACGACCACGTGCGGTCGTACGCCTTCAACCTGATCGGCATGGCCAGCGTGCACCTGCTGCAGCGGGAGGCCGAGGAGGCGGCGCGGTACGCCGAGCAGGCGGTGGACATCGCGACCAAGGTGCGCTCGGAGCGGCTGAACTCCCGGGTCCGCAAGACCACGGAGGCCGCGGCGGCCCGGTTCCAGGGCGTGGACGCGGTGAGCCGGCTCCAGGAGCGGGTAGTCCAGGACATCCCGGAGTTCGTCTCGGTGGTCTGAGCGACTCCGGAGGGCTCCACCGACCGTGACGGCCGCCGCCGTCACGGTCGGTGGCACGTCGGGGGCGGCCCGGTGGGGTCCGGCGCTCCGGCCCGGGCGGTGCGGCGCCGAGGTGAGGCGGTACGGGCGGTGCGGTGAGGCGGCACGGTAACCCATCCGGCCCACCGTCCGGGCCGCGGTTCACGTGCCCGTAACCCGCGCGACGCACGCGTCACGGCCGTGAAACAACCGGCCGCACTGGCCGAAACCAGCCTTCGGCACTCTCCTCTTCATCGCCGCCACCCCGGGTGGCACGGGACAGGTGCCCGGGGGAGGAGCGGCACTCACGCAGAGGAGACGCCGATGCCGGACGGCTTCAGCGCGGGCGACACCGCCTTCGTACTCATCAGTGCGGCCCTGGTCATGGTGATGACCCCGGGCCTGGCCTTCTTCTACGGGGGCATGGTCAGGGCCAAGAGCACACTGAACATGCTGGCGATGAGCTTTCTCTCGCTCGGCATCGTCAGCGTGCTCTGGGTGCTCTACGGCTACTCGCTCAGCTTCGGGCCCGACGCCTTCGCCGGGCTGATCGGCAACCTGGACTTCCTCGGGATGCGCGGCATCGGGCTGAACGAGCTCACCGGATCGATCCCGGTCACGGCGTTCGCGGTCTTCCAGCTGATGTTCGCGATCATCACCCCGGCGCTGATCAGCGGTGCGATCGCGGACCGGGCCAAGTTCTCCGCCTGGGGCCTGTTCATCGCGCTCTGGGTGACGGTGGTCTACTTCCCGGTCGCGCACTGGGTGTTCTTCTTCGACAGCGGTAACGGCGGCTGGCTGGGCGACCGCAACGGCGTGATCGACTTCGCCGGCGGCACGGCCGTGCACATCAACGCCGGTGTCGCGGGCCTCGCGCTCTGCCTGGTGCTGGGCAAGCGGGTCGGCTTCAAGAAGGACCCGATGCGCCCGCACAGCCTGCCGCTGGTGATGCTCGGCTCCGGGCTGCTCTGGTTCGGCTGGTTCGGCTTCAACGCGGGCTCGGCGCTGGCCGCCAACGGCGTGGCCGCGATGGCGATGGTGAACACCCAGGTCGCCACCGGTGCGGCGCTGGTCGGCTGGCTGGTCTTCGAGAAGCTCAAGCACGGCGCGTTCACCACGCTGGGCGCCGCCTCCGGCGCGGTGGCCGGGCTGGTCGCGATCACCCCGGCCTGCGGCTCGGTCAGCCCGCTCGGCGCGGTGGCGATCGGCCTGGTCGCGGGGGCCGTCTGCGCCGCCGCCGTCTCGCTCAAGTACCGCTGGGGCTTCGACGACTCGCTCGACGTGGTCGGCGTGCACGCGGTGGGCGGGGCGATCGGCTCGCTGCTGATCGGCCTGTTCGCCACCGGCGGGGTCGGCCAGACCGCCAAGGGCCTGTTCTACGGCGGCGGTCTCGGCCAGCTCGGCAAGCAGGCGATGGGCGTGGCGGTGGTCGCCGCGTACTCCTTCGTGCTCTCCTGGCTGCTGGCCAAGGCGGTCGACAAGCTGGTCGGCTTCCGGGTCCCCGAGGAGGTCGAGGTGGCCGGCATCGACCAGGCCGAACACGCCGAGTCCGCCTACGATTTCAGCGCCGTCGGCGCGGGGCTGGCCCGGGCGCTCCCGACCGTGGGCGCCGGTGCCGCGAACGGTGGGAAGCCCGCCGGGAAGCCCGCTGACCCGCCCGCCGGAAAGCCCGCTGACACGTCCACCGGGACGTCCGTCGAGAAGACCGAGGTCGACGCCTGATGAAGCTCATCACCGCTGTGATCAAGCCCTACCGCCTGGACGAGGTGAAAGCCGCCCTGCAGGCCTTCGGGGTCCACGGCCTCACCGTCACCGAGGCCAGCGGCTACGGCCGCCAGCGCGGCCACACCGAGGTCTACCGGGGCGCCGAGTACACCGTCGACCTGGTACCGAAGGTCAGGATCGAGGTCCTGGTGGAGGACGAGGACGCCGACGACCTGATCGACGTCCTGGTGAAGGCCGCCCGCACCGGGAAGATCGGCGACGGGAAGGTGTGGAGCATCCCGGTCGACACCGCCGTCCGGGTCCGCACCGGCGAACGCGGCCCGGACGCCCTGTGAGGCACTGACCGATCCGGCGGATCCGCCCCCTGCCCGGGGCGCGGGTCCGCCCGTCGGCGCATCCCCGCTCAGCCGCACCACGGCTCGGCCCTGCGACGCCCAGCCGCACGACGGCCCAGCCCTAGGACGGCTCCTCCCCACGACGGTTCCTCCCTACGACGGCTCCTCCCTACGACGGCTCATCCGCACCACGGACGGGACCCACGCGCATGACCACCGAGACCAGCCCCTCCGACCCCCTCGGCCACGCGGCGGCCAGGACCGCGCTGCTGGAGCGCCCCGGGCTGACCGGCCGCCCGCGCCGGGCCGCGCTCGCCCGGCTCACCGACGACTGGCTGGCCGCGCTGCTCGCCGACGCCGGAGCCCCGGCGTCCGGCGTCGCGCTGGTCGCCGTCGGCGGCTACGGCCGGGGCGAGCTGTCCCCGCGCAGCGACCTGGACGTCCTGCTGCTGCACACCGGCCCGATCCCCCGCGAGCTGCCCGAGCGGATCTGGTACCCGGTCTGGGACGCGGGCGCCAAGCTCGACCACTCGGTGCGCACCGTCGCCGAGGCCCGGTCGGTGGCCGCCACCGACCTCAAGGCCCAGCTCGGCCTGCTGGACGCCCGGCACCTCGCCGGGGACCGGGAGCTCACCGCCACGCTGCGCTCCGCGGTGTTCACCGACTGGCGGGCGAGCGCCCCCGCCCGGCTGCCCGAACTGCGCGAGCTGGGCCGGGAGCGGGCCGAGCGGCACGGCGAACTGTCCTTCCTGCTGGAGCCCGACCTCAAGGAGGCCCGCGGCGGTCTGCGCGACCTGGTCGCGCTGGACGCCGTCGCCGCCACCTGGCTGGCCGACGCGCCCCGGGACGGACTGGACGCCGCCGCCCTGCGCCTCGCCGACGTCCGCGACGCGCTGCACCTGGTCACCGGCCGGGCCACCGAGCGGCTCGGCCTCCAGGACCAGGACCAGGTCGCCGAGCGGCTCGGCGTGCTGGACGCCGACACCCTGCTGCGCCAGGTCTACGAGGCCGCCCGGACCATCGCCTACGCGAGCGACGTCACCTGGCGGGCGGTGGACCGGGTGCTCGCCGCCCGGTCCGGCCGGGGCCGCCGGGCGGTCCGGCTCGGCTTCCCGTTCACCGGCGCCGGGCGGGGCGCCGGCGCGGTGGGGCGGGGGGCCGTCGCCCGCCGTCCGCTCGCCGAGGGCGTGGTCGAGCAGGACGGCGAGGCGGTGCTCGCCCAGGCCGCCCGTCCGGCCGCCGACCCGGTGCTGCCGCTGCGCGCCGCGGCCGCCGCCGCGCAGAACGGGCTGACCGTCTCGTACGCGACGGTGCGCCGGCTGGCCGCCGAGTGCCGCCCGCTGCCGGTGCCCTGGCCGGACGAGGCGCGCGAGCAGCTGGTGACCCTGCTGGGGGCGGGGGAGGCGGCCGTCCCGGTGTGGGAGGCGCTGGAGGCGGAGGGGCTGGTGACCAGGCTGCTGCCGGACTGGGAGCGGGTCCGCTGCCGTCCGCAGCGCAACGCGGTGCACCGCTGGACGGTGGACCGGCACCTGGTCGAGACGGCGGTCCGGGCCGCCGCGATGACCCGCCGGGTGGCCCGACCGGACCTGCTGCTGGTCGCCGCGCTGCTGCACGACCTCGGCAAGGGCTGGCCCGGCGACCACAGCGAGGCCGGCGAGGTGATCGTCCGCGACCTGGCCGCCCGGATGGGCTTCCCCGCCGAGGACACCGAGACCCTGGCGGTGCTGGTCCGCCACCACCTGACGCTGGTGGACACCGCCACCCGACGCGACCCGGACGACCCGGCCACCGTCGAGGCGATCACCAAGGCGGTCGGCACCCTGCCGGAGCTGGAACTGCTGCACGCCCTCACCGAGGCCGACGCGCTGGCCACCGGCCCGGCGGCGTGGAGCAGCTGGCGGGCCTCCCTGGTGGACGGCCTGGTGGCCCGGGTCGCCGCGCAGCTGGCCGGCGGCGTGGCCGCCCCGGCGCAGGCGCCGCCCGGCGCGGAGCAGGAGCGGCTGGCGGTCGAGGCCGCCCGCACCGGCGCCCCCGCGCTGTCGCTGCTGGCCCAGGCCGAGGGGGCGGACCCGGGCACCGAGCCGATGGGCGTCGAGCTGAACCTGGCCGTCCCGGACCGGCCCGGGCTGCTCGGCACGGTCGCCGGGGTGCTGGCGCTGCACCGGCTGACCGTCCGCTCGGCGGGCCTGCGCGAGCTGGACCCGATCGGCGCCGGCCCGGTGCTGCTGCTGTCCTGGCGGGTGGCGGCCGAGTTCGGCGAGCTGCCGGAGGCGGCCCGGCTGCGCGCGGACCTGCGCCGGGCGCTGGACGGCTCGCTGGACGTCTCCCGCCGGCTCGCCGAGCGGGACGCCGCCGCTCCGCGCCGCAAGGGCATCCCGACTCCGCCGCCGCTGGTCACGGTGGCGCCCGCGGTGGCCTCGGCGACCGCGACCGTGCTGGAGGTCCGGGCGCACGACGCCCCCGGGCTGCTGCACCGGATCGGTCGGGCGCTGGACGGGGCGGGGGTGCGGGTGCGCACCGCGCACGTCTCCACGCTGGGGGCGGAGGCCGTCGACTCCTTCTACCTGACCGATCCGGCCGGCCTGCCGCTGGACGCCGAGCGGGCCCGGGAGGTGGCGGCGGCGGTCCGGTCGGCGCTGGACTGACGGCCTCCCGTACGGGCGGCGGAGGCCGGCCCGCACGGGCGGTGGAGGCCCTGCCCGTACGGGCGGTGGAGGGCCGCCCGTACGGGGGTGGAGACCGTACCCGGGGCGGCCGGATACCCTGGGGACGACGACCGTACCGATACCGATGCCGCAGAGGACCCGCGACGACGTGTTCGACACCCTTTCCGATCGCCTCGCAGCGACGTTCAAGAACCTCCGGGGCAAGGGCCGCCTGAGCGAGGCGGACATCGACGCCACCGCCCGCGAGATCCGCATCGCGCTGCTGGAGGCGGACGTCGCGCTGCCGGTCGTCCGGGCCTTCATCAAGCAGGTCAAGGAGCGGGCGCTCGGCGTCGAGGTCTCCGGCGCGCTGAACCCGGCGCAGCAGATCATCAAGATCGTCAACGAGGAGCTCATCGCCATCCTCGGTGGCGAGACCCGCCGGGTGCGGTTCGCCAAGAGCGGCCCGACGGTCATCATGCTCGCCGGTCTCCAGGGTGCCGGTAAGACCACCCTGGCGGGCAAGCTCGGCGCCTGGCTCAAGAAGCAGAAGCACACCCCGCTGCTGGTCGCCTGCGACCTCCAGCGCCCCAACGCGGTCAACCAGCTCCAGGTGGTCGCCGAGCGCGCCGGCGTGGCCTTCTACGGCCCGCAGCCGGGCAACGGCGTCGGCGACCCGGTGCAGGTCGCCAAGGACTCGATCGAGTACGCCAAGCAGAAGCAGTACGACGTCGTCGTCGTCGACACCGCCGGTCGCCTGGGCATCGACGCCGAGCTGATGCAGCAGGCCGCCGACATCCGCGCCGCGGTGAACCCGGACGAGGTCCTGTTCGTCGTCGACGCGATGATCGGCCAGGACGCGGTCACCACCGCGCAGGCCTTCCTCGACGGCGTCGACTTCACCGGTGTCGTGCTCTCCAAGCTCGACGGCGACGCCCGCGGCGGTGCCGCCCTGTCGGTCGCGCACGTCACCGGCCGCCAGATCATGTTCGCCTCCAACGGCGAGAAGGTCGACGACTTCGACGCCTTCCACCCGGACCGGATGGCCTCGCGCATCCTGGGCATGGGCGACGTCCTCTCGCTGATCGAGAAGGCCGAGCAGACCTTCTCGCAGGCCGAGGCCGAGAAGATCGCCGCCAAGCTGCGCGGCGGCCCGAAGGCCTTCACGCTGGACGACTTCCTGTCCCAGCTGGAGCAGGTCCAGAAGATGGGCTCGATCTCCAAGCTGCTCGGCATGCTGCCCGGCATGGGCCAGATCCGCGAGCAGATCAACAACATCGACGACAAGGACGTCAACCGGGTCGGCGCGATCATCAAGTCGATGACCCCGACCGAGCGCGCCGAGCCGGAGCTGATCAACGGCTCCCGCCGGGCCCGCATCGCCAAGGGCGCGGGCGTCCAGGTCGGTGAGGTGAAGAACCTGGTCGAGCGGTTCTTCGACGCCCGCAAGATGATGTCCGCGATGGCCTCCGGCAAGGGCATGCCCGGCATGCCGGGGATCCCGGGCATGGGCGGCGGCGCGAAGAAGTCCGGCAAGAAGGCCCCGCAGGCCAAGGGCAAGCGCAAGAGCGGCAACCCGTTGAAGCGGGCGCAGGAGGAGGCCGCGGCCGCCGAGCGCCGCGCGCTCGGTCCGGGCGCCGGCCAGGGCCCGGCCGACGGCGGCGGCGCGTTCGGTCTCGGCGCGGGCAAGGGCCCGGCCGACTTCGAACTGCCCAAGGAGTTCAAGGACCTGCTGTAGTCCTCGGCGACCCGCTGTGCGGCCCGTCGTCCGGAGCTCTCCGGGCGGCGGGCCGTTCGCGTGTCCGGGGTCTTCGCGGTACCGGATGATGTCGGCATGTCAGATGATGTCGGCGTGCGAGTGATGATCAGGGCCCCGAGGGCCGAGGACGAGGTTGAGTACGCGGAGGCGGTCCGACGCTCCGCCGAGCACATCGGACGGTGGAACCCGGTCGAGCCGGACGGGCTGCCGGAACTGCTCGGACGCCAGGGGGCGGGCCTGCGCACCTTCCTGGTCATCGACCGGGAGACCGGCGGGCTGGTCGGCAAGGTGAACGTCGCCAACATCGTGATGGGCCGGTTCTGCAACGCCTCGCTGGGCTACGACTCGTACCTGCCGTACGCGGGCACCGGGCGGATGACCGAGGGCCTGCGACTGGTCCTGGACCGCTGCTTCGCCCCGCAGTCGGCCGGCGGGCTGGGCCTGCACCGGCTGGAGATCAACGTGCAGCCGGAGAACGAGCGCTCGATCGCGCTGGCCAAGCGGCTGGGCTTCCGGCACGAGGGCTACACCCCGCGGATGCTGTTCCTCCAGGGGGACTGGCGCGACCACGAGCGGTTCGCGCTGACCGCGGAGGAGTGGCCGGGCGGCACGGCGTAGTCCGCCGTCGGAAGGTCATATCCGCTGGTCGCAGGCCTCGGTGCGGGCCGTACGGGCGGTCGGGCGCGGCGTTGCGGTTGGCCCGCCCGAGCGGCTGTCCGTATCGTCCGGTGGGTGACCGAACCCGTGCCGCCGCGCCAGACCCCCGACCAGCCCTGGCGGTCCGAGGGCGCCCCGCCCCCGCCGCCGCCCCGCCGCCGGATGCCCGGCGGCTGGGCGGGCCTCGTCCTCACCGCGCTCGTGGTGTTCCTGATCTCCGACCTGCTGCTGTCGTTCTTCGGCAACCAGGGCGCCACCACGATCTCCTACACCGAGTTCAACAACCAGCTGAACAAGGGCAACATCACCAAGATCTACGCCAAGGGCGACGCGATCGAGGGCACCCTCAAGAGCGCCCAGCCCAAGCCCGACGGCGGCAAGGGCGACTACACGGACTTCGCCACCCAGCGCCCCTCCTTCGCGGGCGACAACCTGTGGACCACCCTGCAGCAGCAGGGCGTCGAGGTCACCGCCACCTCCCCGGTCCAGCAGCGCAGCTTCCTGACCAACCTGCTGCTCTCGCTCGCCCCGATGCTGCTGCTGGTCTTCGTCTGGGTGCTGCTGGCCCGCCGGATGGCCGGCGGACTCGGCGGCGGACCGCTCGGCCGCAAGGCCCCGCCCAAGCCGGTCACCGCCGACCAGGGCAAGCGCACCACCTTCGCCGACGTGGCCGGCATCGACGAGGTCGAGGCCGAACTCACCGAAGTGGTCGACTACTTGAAGAACCCCGAGCGCTACCGCAGGCTCGGCGCCAAGATGCCGCGCGGGGTGCTGCTCAGCGGCCCGCCCGGCACCGGCAAGACCCTGCTGGCCCGGGCCGTGGCCGGCGAGGCGGACGTGCCGTTCTTCTCCGCCTCCGCCTCCGAGTTCATCGAGATGATCGTCGGCGTCGGCGCCAGCCGGGTCCGCGAACTGTTCGCCGAGGCCCGCAAGGTCGCCCCGGCGATCATCTTCATCGACGAGATCGACACCATCGGCCGCCAGCGCGGCGCCGGCGGCGGCATGGGCGGGCACGACGAGCGCGAGCAGACGCTCAACCAGATCCTCACCGAGATGGACGGCTTCACCGGCTCCGAGGGCGTCATCGTGATCGCCGCGACCAACCGGGCCGACGTGCTCGACCCGGCGCTGCTGCGCCCCGGCCGCTTCGACCGCCGGATCACCGTCAGCCCGCCCGACCGGGAGGGGCGCGCGGCGATCCTGCGCATCCACACCCGGGCCGTCCCGCTGGCCGGCGACACCGATCTCACCCAGCTGGCCAAGGTCACCCCCGGGATGACCGGCGCCGAACTCGCCAACCTGGTCAACGAGGCCGCCCTGCTGGCCGTCAAGCGGCAGCAGGACGCGGTCAACGAGCGGGACCTCTCGGACGCCCTGGAGAAGGTCCAACTCGGCGCCGTGCGACCGCTGGTGATGCCGCAGGAGGAGCGCGAGCGGACGGCGTACCACGAGAGCGGCCACGCGCTGCTGGGCATGCTCCAGCCGGGCGCAGACCCGGTCCGCAAGATCACCATCGTGCCGCGCGGCCGCGCCCTCGGCGTCACCCTCTCCACCCCGGAGAACGACCGCTACTCGTACACCGAGCCCTACCTGCGCGGCCGGATCATCGGCGCGCTCGGCGGGATGGCCGCCGAGCAGGTGGTCTACGGGGTGATCACCACCGGCGCGGAGAGCGACCTGGAGCAGGTCACCAACATCGCCCGTGGGATGGCCGGGCGCTGGGGGATGAGCGAGCGGGTCGGGCGGCTCACCGCCGTGCCTGCGGACGCCCAGGGCGCGTACGGGCTCTCGGCGGCGCCGACCACGCTGGACGCGGTGGACGAGGAGGCCCGGCGGATCGTCGCCGAGTGCTACGAGGACGCGGTGCGGATCCTGAACGAGGAGCGGCACCGGCTGGACGCGCTGGCGGCGGCGCTGCTGGAGGCGGAGACCCTGGACGAGGAGGCGGCCTACCGGGCCGCCGGGGTGCCGCGGAAGGCCTCCGAAGAGGAGGCGTGAGCCGGGGAACCGGGGGCGCCCGCCGTGGTGGCGGGCGCCCCGGTTTTCGCGGGGCATCAGCGGGGCACAGGGGCCTCCGGCGGGCCAGATCGGCGGGCCAGATCGGCGGGCCAGATCCGCGGGACACATCGGCGGGGCCGCCCGCGATCAGCGGGGCCGCTCGGCGACCAGGTAGCGGAAGACGTTCTCCATCCGGACCGAGCCGTCCGGGCGCAGGTACGGCTGCAGCGCCTCCTCCAGCTCCTTGGCCACCAGCGGGGCGCCGGAGAACTCCTCGGCCGCCTCGAACAGTCCGGTGGAGAGCAGGCCGCGCACCGCGCTGTCGAGGTCCGGGTAGGCGAACGGGCAGCTCACCCGGCCGCTGCCGGCCGGACGCAGGCCGGCCGGGGGCAGCAGGTCCTCCAGCGCCCCCGGCGCGCTCAGTTCGAAGGGGTCGCGCGCGGTGGCCCGCCCGGCCGTCCGGCGGGCCGCGTCCAGCACCGGGGCGCTCTCGCAGCGCTCCGGCGGTCCCCAGGCGGCGAGCACCACGTGCCCGCCCGGGAGGGTGAGCCGGGCCGCCTCGGCGACCACCGGCCCGGGCTCGGCGGAGCCGGGCAACTGGTCGAAGACCGTCACCAGCGAATGGGCCGAGCGGGGGACGGCGGCGGCCGGCCGGGCCCCCGCGCACACCCGCAGCCGACGGCCCCGGGCCAGCTCGCGCAGCTCGTCCCGCGGCTCCTGCCCGGCGACCTGGGCGCCCCGTCCGGCGGCCAGCAGCAGGGCCAGCCCGGACCGGCAGCCCAGGCCCAGCACGCTGCTCGCCGGACCGACCTCCAGGCGGTCGTAGACCGCCTCGTAGAGCGGCACCAGCATGCGCTCCTGGATCTCCGCCCAGTCGCGCGCCCGCGCGGGCCCCGCGGCCTCCTGCGGGGGGTGGTGCGGTCGTGCGCCGGTCGGTTGTGCGCCCGCCGGTCGTGCGGTCCCTGGTCGTGCGGTCCCTGGTCGTGCGGTCGTGCCGGTCGTCCGAGCTGAAGCCATCGCGGCCTCCCATCCGGTCCTTCGGTGTGCAGCTACGGCTCCCCCAAAGTCCCGCCCCACTCCAGCGAACAGCGGGTCGGGCCCGGCGTCCAGAGGGGTGCGGGGTGGTGCGCGCGTGTCGCGGTCGTGCGCCCCCTGCGGGCGGCCTGCGGTCGGTGTGCCACGACTGAGGGTGTCCTCACCCCCTCATCGGTGTGATACCGATTCGAAGTGAGGGGGCCGATCCCCGTACCATTCCGCCCATGGCTAAGGCACCCGTTCTCACCCCTCAGGCGGAAGACTTCCCGCGCTGGTACCAGGACCTCATCAACAAGGCCGAGCTGGCCGACAACGGTCCGGTGCGCGGCACCATGGTCATCCGACCGTACGGCTACGGCCTGTGGGAGCGGATGCAGCAGGAGATGGACGCGCGCATCAAGAAGGCGGGCGCCCAGAACGCCTACTTCCCGATGTTCATCCCGCAGTCCTACCTGACGAAGGAAGCCGAGCACGTCGAGGGCTTCGCGCCCGAGCTCGCGGTGGTCACCCACGGCGGCGGCAAGCAGCTGGAGGAGCCGGTCGTCGTCCGGCCGACCTCCGAGACCATCATCAACGAGTACTTCTCGAAGTGGGTGCAGAGCCACCGCGACCTGCCCCTGCTGATCAACCAGTGGGCCAACGTGGTCCGTTGGGAGCTCCGCCCGCGCGTCTTCCTGCGCACCACCGAGTTCCTCTGGCAGGAGGGCCACACCGCCCACGCCACCTACGAGGACGCCCGCGCGTACGCGTCGATGATCCACACCCAGGTCTACGGCGACTTCATGACCAACGTGCTCGGCATCGACGTCGTGCTCGGCCGCAAGACCGCCAAGGAGCGCTTCGCCGGCGCCATCAACACCCTCACCCTCGAGGGCATGATGGGTGACGGCAAGGCGCTGCAGATGGGCACCAGCCACGAGCTGGGCCAGAACTTCGCCAAGGCGTTCAACACCACCTACCAGCTGCAGGGCGCCGAGCGGGAGCACGTCTGGCAGACCTCCTGGGGCGTCTCGACCCGCATGGTCGGCGGCCTGATCATGTCCCACGGCGACGACAACGGCCTGCGGGTGCCCCCGCGCCTGGCCGCGGTCCAGGCCGTGGTGCTGGCCATCAAGGGCGACGACGCCGTCATCGCCAAGGTCCGCGAGATCGGCGCCCAGCTGGAGGCCGTCGGCATCCGGGCCGTGGTCGACGACCGTACCGACACCCCGTTCGGCCGCCGCGCCGTCGACTGGGAGCTCAAGGGCGTTCCGCTGCGCATCGAGGTCGGCCCGCGCGACCTCGAGAACGGCACCGCGATGCTGGCCCGCCGCATCCCGGGCGGCAAGGAGCCGGTCTCCATCGACGCGCTGGCCGCCCTGCTGCCGGGCATCCTGGAGGAGGACCAGGCGCTGCTGCTGCGCCAGTCCCGCGAGCGCCGCGAGTCCCGCACCGTCGACGTCAAGACCCTCGACGAGGCCGTGGAGGCCGCCGCGACCGGCTGGGCCCGGATCTCCTGGGCCGACCTCGGCCCGGAGGGCGAGGCCAAGCTGGCCGAGCAGGGCGTCACGGTGCGCTGCATCGTCGCGGCCGACGGTTCGGTGCCGCAGGCGGACGACCAGGACGGCAATATCGCGATCGTCGCACGCGCGTACTGATGTGATCGTGGCGTGCGCGTACTGATCGCGTGCCGCCCACCGATGTCGGCCGTCGTCGGGTAATGACCGGCGGCGGCGACATTTGCCCGGAATGCGGGTGGGTAAGAATCCGGTAACTCTGCCGGAGGGGGCCCAGCAGGGTACATCCCTACTGGCCGGTCAACTGCCGGTATTAACGGAATAGCGGTACGGTGTACGGCCCGTGGCCCTGTCAACTTCGACGGGCCCACGGGCCGTACGTCCAGGGGGCGACAGCCCGCTCTCCGGACGGAATTCACGAGGCCCGCCGACGTTGCGACGGGCCGAAACCCGCAGGGGGTTGGTCTTGCCTCAGATCCGGAACGCGCAATTCGCGCGCAGTCGTGCATTCCTGGGAGTTCCCTGGGAATTCCCGGAGAACGGGAACATGCGGAACATCGGCGCACTCTGCATCGTTGGTCTAGCGTGAGCACGACACAGCCCCTCGTCCTCGCGGCCGAACTGGCCGCCGCCTGGAGCGACATCCAGGCCTACCACCAGGACCTCCCCGACCTGGCCTCGCCCGAGGCACTGATCGGCGAGTCCTCCTCGGCCTGTGGCACGCGGCTCGGTTTCGAGCGGCTCCTCCACGAGGCTGCCCACGGTCTGGCCGCGGCCCGGGACATCCGGGACACCTCGCGGGCCGGCCGCTACCACAACCGGCGCTTCCTGATGCTCGCCTCCGAGCTCGGCCTGGCGCACCCGGTCGAGCCGCACGCCAGCAGCGGCTTCTCCCAGGTGACCATGCTCAAGGAGACGCAGGAGCGCTACGCCGAGACCATCGAGCGGCTGGACCGCGCCCTCGGCGCGCACCAGGAAGCGGTGGCCGGCGACGGCACCAACCGCGCGTTCCGCGGCCCGGCCGCCCGGCACGGTTCCTCCGGGGGCGGCGTCCGGGTCAAGGCCGTCTGCGGCTGCGGGCGCAACGTCCGGGTCGTGCCGTCGGTGCTCGCCCAGGCGTCCATCGTCTGCGGCGCGTGCCAGCAACCGTTCAAGATCGCGTAATCCGGAGTCGGGACCGGTCGACGACTGTGCGGGCAGTCGGCTCGGCCGGGATGATCGGCACCGGCGGCATCGGTGGCATTGGTGAGTCCGTGGGCTGACCGGGAGCGGGGGCTCCCGGTCGAGCCCTGAGCGGTTCCCCCTGCTCCGGCCCAGTTGTTTCTCGGCTCCGTCCGAGGCGCCCCCTCGGCACCGTCCGAGGCGCCCCCGGCTCCGGTCCAGGTGCTCCCCGGCTTCGGCCCAGGTGCTCCCCGGCTCCGTCTGCGACGGCCGGGTGAAGAGCTCTGCCGCCGATATGGCAGAATGGACAGCTGAGTACTCGGCAGCCGAGCAGGACCCCTCTCTCCTACGGCTGGCGTGTCCCTTGAGCGGACCGCCCCGCAACCCCACGCGGACGCGAGACCCCTCACCCACGTCAACACCAGGAGAATCCACTCCCGTGGCAGTCAAGATCAAGCTCAAGCGTCTCGGCAAGATTCGCTCCCCGCACTACCGCATCGTCGTCGCCGACGCCCGCACCAAGCGTGACGGTCGCGCGATCGAGGAGATCGGCATCTACCAGCCGACCTACAACCCCTCGAAGATCGAGGTCGACGGCGAGCGCGCCCAGTACTGGCTGTCCGTCGGCGCCCAGCCGACCGAGCCGGTGCTCGCCATCCTCAAGCTGACCGGCGACTGGCAGAAGTTCAAGGGCCTGCCGGCTCCGGAGCCGCTGAAGGTCGCCGAGCCCAAGGTCGAGGACTTCTCGCACCTGTTCGCGAAGGCCGTCGCCGGCTTCGAGGACGCCACCACCGGTGTCGCCATCACCCCGAAGGCCAAGAAGTCGGACAAGGCCGAGGCTGAGGCCGACGCCGGCGCCGAGGCCTGATCGTGATCGAGGACGCCCTCGACCATTTGGTGAAGGGCATCGTCGAGCACCCCGACGAGGTGCAGGTGCGCTCGCGCAACCTGCGTCGGGGCAACACCATCGAGGTGCGGGTGCACCCCGATGACCTCGGCAAGGTGATCGGCCGGGGTGGCCGCACGGCGCGCGCACTGCGCACCGTGGTCGGCGCCCTCGGCGGTCGCAACGTCCGGGTCGACCTGGTCGACGTGGACAACATTCGCTGACGCAGCTGCTCGTTCAGCCGTCGGGCTTGAGGCCGACCGGGACGCATGTCGTCCCGGTCGGCCTTTCTCTGTCTCCGGCCGCCGGACCCAGCCTTCGTCACCGGTCTTGGCCACCGGTTTCGTCACCAGCCTTTGTCTCTGTCTTCTCGCTCAGCAACTCCAGGAGAACGATCACCGTGCAGCTCGTCGTCGGCAGGATCGGCCGTGCCCACGGCATCCGGGGGGACGTCAGTGTCGAGGTCCGCACCGACGAGCCGGAACTCCGGCTCGGCCCCGGTGCCGTCCTGCTCACCGACCCGGCCTCGGCCGGGCCCCTGACCGTCGAGTCCGGCCGGGTGCACAGCGGTCGGCTGCTGCTGCGCTTCGCCGGCGTCAAGGACCGCAACGCGGCGGAGGCGCTGCGGGGCACCCTGCTGATCTCCGAGGTCGACCCGGAGGAGCGTCCGGACGACCCGGAGGAGTACTACGACCACCAGCTGGTCGGCCTCGACGTGGTGCTGCTCGACGGCACCCGGGTCGGCGAGCTGACCGGGGTCGTCCACCTGCCGTACCAGGACCTGCTCACGGTGGAGAAGGCCGACGGTACGGAGGTGCTGGTGCCCTTCGTCACCCAGATCGTGCCGACCATCGACCTGGAGAACCAGCGGGCCGTGATCACCCCGCCGCCCGGGCTGATCGACCTCGACGACGCCGAGGTCGCCGGCGGCGCTTCGGAGGAGCCGGAGGAGTCGGAGTGAGCACGGAGCAGGACCTCGCCCGGACGGACGTTCCGGAGGCCGCCCCGGCGGCCGTAGCGGGGGACAACCCGGCGGCCGTACCGGCGGACGCCCCGGAGAGCGCTGCGGCGGTCACCCCGGGCGTCCAGTCGGGGATGCGGATCGACGTCGTCTCGATCTTCCCGGAGTACCTGGAGCCGCTGAACATCTCGCTGGTCGGCAAGGCCCGGGCCCGCGGCCAGCTGGACGTGCACGTCCACGACCTGCGCGGATGGACCCACGACGTGCACCGCACGGTGGACGACAGCCCGTACGGCGGCGGCCCCGGCATGGTGATGAAGCCCGAGCCGTGGGGTGAGGCGCTGGACGCGGTGGTGGCCGGCGGCCCCGAGGGCCAGGTGCCCACCCTGGTCGTTCCCACGCCCAGCGGGCGGCCGTTCACCCAGGAGCTCGCCCAGGAACTCGCCGGGCGCCCCTGGCTGGCGTTCACCCCCGCGCGGTACGAGGGCATCGACCGCCGGGTCATCGAGGAGGCGGCCACCCGGATGCCGGTGGTCGAGGCCTCGATCGGCGACTACGTGCTGGCCGGCGGCGAGGTCGCGGTGCTGGTGATGGTCGAGGCGATCGCCCGGCTGCTGCCCGGCGTGCTCGGCAACGCCGAGTCGCACCGGGACGACTCCTTCGCGCCCGGCGCGATGGCCGACCTGCTGGAGGGCCCGGTCTACACCAAGCCCGCCGAGTGGCGCGGCCGGACCGTCCCGGACGTCCTGCTCAGCGGCAACCACGGCAAGATCGCCCGCTGGCGGCGGGAGCAGGCCTTCGCCCGCACCCTGGCCAACCGGCCGGACCTGGTCGGGCGCTGGCAGCACGGCGCCTTCGACAAGAAGGACCGGGCGGCGCTCGACGCCCTGGGCCTGGTCTGGGACGAGGAGCTCGGCCGATTTCGGTCCACGGCCGTCGATGTGGAAGAATAGGCCGCTGCTGTCTGTCGCTGGCCCCCTTCCGTAGGGGGCGCGTGGACCGGCGCCCCCGCCACGGGGGGATCGCCGTCAGCCGATGCGGCCCGCAGCTCACCCCATTGTGACGAACTTCCGTGGGCGGCCCGTGGCGCCTGCGATGGAGAGCAACATGAGCAACAAGCTCGCTGCTGTCGACGCGGCCTCGCTGCGCACCGACATCCCGGCCTTCCGTGCCGGTGACACCCTGAAGGTTCACGTCCGGGTCATCGAGGGCAACCGCTCCCGTGTCCAGGTCTTCCAGGGCGTCGTCATCCGCCGCCACGGCGCCGGCATCGGTGAGACCTTCACCGTCCGCAAGGTCAGCTTCAACGTCGGCGTGGAGCGCACCTTCCCGGTGCACACCCCGGTCGTCGAGAAGATCGAGGTCGTGACCCGCGGTGCGGTTCGCCGCGCCAAGCTGTACTACCTGCGTGACCTCCGCGGCAAGGCCGCGAAGATCAAGGAGAAGCGCGACCGCTGATCCACCGCCCCCCGGCCGCGCCGGGGGACCGGAGCGCTCCGAGGGACCGGGCCACCGCAAGGTAAGCTCTGCGCCCGATGAGCACGCACGAACCACCCGCGGACCGCGACGGCAGTCCCGCACCCACCGGTGCGGACTCGCTGTCGCGGTCCGCGGTCGTTTCCGAGCCGGAGCAGCGGTCGGCGGGGGTAGGGGCCGAGCCCGAGCCCGAGCCCGGGGCCGCGGCCGAGGGTGAGGCCGAGGCCGAGGCCGAAGAGCCCGGGCGGTCGCGCTCGCGGGACCTGCTGCTGCTGGCCGGGATCTGCCTGGCGGCCCTGCTGCTGGTGAACGCCTTCGTGGCCCGTCCGTTCACGGTGCCCTCGGGCTCGATGGAGGACACTCTGCAGCCCGGCGACCGGTTGGTCGCCAACCAGCTCGCCTATGCCTTCGGCGGGCATCCCCAGCGCGGCGACGTGGTGGTCTTCGACGGGACGGGCTCCTTCCTCCGGGATTCGGCCGAGCCGCCGGGGTTCTGGGACGGCCTCCGCTCGGTCGGCCGGGACCTGGGGCTGGTCCCGGCCGGCGACACGGTCTACGTCAAGCGCGTGATCGGCGTCGCCGGGGACCGGGTGCGGAGCACCGGCCCGGGGGCGCCGCTCACCGTCAACGGTGTGCCGCTCGACGAGAGCGCCTACCTGGCCCCGGGCGACCAGCCGTCCGCGGTGGCCTTCGACGTCCTGGTGCCGAACGGCAAGCTGTTCGTGCTGGGCGACCACCGGAGCGCCTCCCGGGACTCCCGCGACCACCTCGGGGAGCCCGGTGGCGGGTTCGTGCCCGAGGACAAGGTGATCGGCCGGGCGGACTGGGTGGTCTACCCGTTCTCGCGCCTGACCGGCCTGGACCGGCCCGCGGCCTTCGCCGCGGTCCCGGGGACTGGTGGCCGTGGGGACCAGGGGTAGGGGCCGGGTCGCCGACCGACCGGCTCCGGAACCGGGCGGGAGCGGGGGCGGGAGCGGAGCGGGGGAGTCCGCGGTCGGACCGGCCGCGACGGTCGCGCCGGTCCGCGGCCGCGCCGATCGTCGTCGCAGCGCCCGCCGCGCGGCCAGACGGCGCAAGCGCTCGCTGCTGCGCGAGTTCCCGCTGATCATCCTGGTGGCCCTGCTGGTGGCACTGGTGATGAAGACCTTCATGATCCAGGTGTTCGTGATCCCCTCGGGCTCGATGGAGCAGACCATCCAGGTCGGTGACCGGGTGCTGGTGGACAAGTTGACCCCCTGGTTCGGCAGTGAGCCGCAGCGCGGCGACGTGGTGGTGTTCAAGGACCCGGGCGGCTGGCTGGAAGCCGATCGCAAGGCCTCCGACGACGGTCCGGTCCTGGGCCCGGCGAAGCACGTGCTGACCTACGTCGGGCTGCTGCCGTCCGACGACGAGCAGGACCTGATCAAGCGCGTGATCGGCGTCGGCGGGGACACCGTCGAGTGCTGCGACCCGCAGGGGCGGCTCAGCGTCAACGGCCGGGCGGTGGACGAGCCGTACCTCGCGGCGGGCAACCCGCCGTCCCGCCAGCCGTTCAAGGTGACGGTGCCGAAGGGGCGGCTGTGGGTGATGGGGGACCACCGCGACGTCTCCGCCGACTCCCGCTTCCACATGGGCAACCCCGGACAGGGCACCGTCCCGCTGAGCGACGTGGTCGGTCGCGCCTTCATGATCGGGTGGCCGCTGGGCCGGCTCCATCAACTCGCCGAACCAGGTTCACTCTCCTCTCTCGCCGCGAGCTCGCGGCCCGGCGGAACTGCGCCGGAATCGATGGGCATTGGGCCGGTTCCATTGGAACCGCCGCTCGTTATGGGTGTGTTGGGCATCCTTCCGTTCGTCGTTCGCCGGTCGGGGCGGCCTCCGCGGTGAGCCGCTCCGGTCGTCGCACGGCCGGACGGTGCGTGTGGAACCGCGAGCCGGATGCCCTGGAGTGATAGAGAAGTGCAGGTACGGCCGGGAGTGGTCCCGGTCGTGCGCCGGGGCCGGGTTGGTGTCAGGAGAGCCTGCTGTGGGCAACCCTGATGCGTTCATGGTCGTGGTGAGCGTGGTGCCCGCTGTGCGGCACTCTGAGCGCGGGCGCGCAGGCGTCCGCACAGCAGGGAGGAGACGTTGTGGGGGATTTGGTGATCGGCGCCCGCTCAGGCGCCGGGGAACCCGAGGGCCCGGGCGGTCGGGTGACCCGCTCCGCCGAGTCCTCGGCGCCTTCCGCCGCGGTCGAGGACACGGCCGCCCAGACCGCCGACGAGCACGGGAGCGGGGCCGACGGCCCGGCGGAGCCCCGGCAGCCGGAGAGCGGGCCGACCGACGAGCCGGAGTCGGAAGCTCCGGCCAAGCCGCGCAAGCAGCGCTCCTTCCTGAAGGAGTTGCCGATCCTGGTCGGCATCGCACTGATCCTGGCGCTGGTGATCAAGACCTTCTTCGTCCAGGCGTTCTCCATTCCGTCCGAGTCGATGCAGAACACGCTGCAGGTCGGCGACCGCGTGCTGGTGGACAAGCTGACCCCGTGGTTCGGCGCCGAACCCGAGCGCGGGGACGTCGTGGTGTTCCACGACCCGGGCGGCTGGTTGGGCGACGAGCCGACCCAGCAGAGCAGCAACTCCTTCGTCCGCGGGGTCCAGGACGTGCTCAGCTTCGTCGGGCTGATGCCCTCCGCCAACGAGAAG
Organism: Kitasatospora sp. NPDC098652; assembly: GCF_044760155.1. Lineage (NCBI taxonomy): Bacteria > Bacillati > Actinomycetota > Actinomycetes > Kitasatosporales > Streptomycetaceae > Kitasatospora > Kitasatospora sp. NPDC098652. The sequence goes on along the minus strand of NZ_JBIWAQ010000004.1, from coordinate 36,959 downwards.
GACCTGATCAAGCGGGTCATCGCGGTCGGCGGCGACACCGTCGAGTGCAAGAACGACGGCCCGGTCAAGGTCAACGGCGTCGCGCTCAACGAGCCGTACATCTACCCGGGCAACACCCCCTGCGGGACTCAGCCCTTCGGCCCGATCAAGGTGCCGAACGGGCGGATCTGGGTGATGGGCGACCACCGCGCCGACTCGCTGGACTCCCGCTTCCACATGGACCAGCCGGGCGGCGGGTCCGTGCCGGTGGACAACGTGATCGGGCGCGCCTTCGTGGTGGCCTGGCCGATCGGCCACTGGTCCACGCTCCCGGTGCCCGACACCTTCGACCAGAAGGGCCTGGCGGCGGCCTTGCCGGCCGCGCCCCCCGTGGCCGGTGCGGTGGGGGCCGTCGCGCTGCTTCCGCTGGTGCGTCGGGCGCGGGCCCGGACGGAGCGCCGGAAGGAGTCCTGAGCTCCACCTGCTCCTCCCCGACCCTTGCGCGGGCCGTGGTACCGACGAGTAATCTGCTCGGACGTGCCACGGCCCGTCGGCGTTCGCGCCCGAGCCACCGGCGTGCCAGTGGTGTTCTCCGGTCGGCCAAAGGTGGACGGTGTCGATGAGCAGTGTCGTGGAACAGTCGGCCGACCACTCGGCCGCGCCCGCCCCGTCCGGCCGCCGGCCCGCCGCGGTGCTGCAGGGGGTCGCGATCGCGCTCGGGCTGGTGTTGATGATCGGCGGGTTCGCCCTCATCGCGGTCGACTACCGGCCGTACAAGATCCCCACCGCCTCGATGCACCCGACGCTCCGGATCGGCGACACCGTGCTGGCCCGCAAGGTCGACGGCGGCGCCGTCGGCCGGGGCGACGTGGTGGTCTTCCGCGACCAGGCCTGGGGTGGGGAACTCATGGTCAAGCGGGTCGTCGCGGTCGGCGGCGACACCGTCGCCACCACCGCCGCGGACCACCGGCTGACGGTCAACGGGCAGCCGGTGGACGAGCCGTACCTCGCGACCCAGGGCCGCCAGGGCGAGTCGTTCAGCGTGACGGTGCCGCAGGGCCGGCTGTTCGTGCTCGGTGACAACCGGGTCGGCTCGCTGGACTCCCGCACCCACCTGGAGGTCGACGGGGGGACCGTCCCGGCCACCGCCGTCGAGGCGAGGGTCGAGGCCACCCTGCTGCCCCTCGGCCGGACCGCCCTGCTGGAGCGGACCTCGGCCTTCGACGGCTTCGCGGGCCCCCGGGCCGCGGAGCCCGGCCCGCTGGAGCCCGCCGCCTACGCGACCGTCGCGGGCGCGGCGCTGATCGTGCTGACCTCGGCGGTGGGCGGGGTGGCCGGCCTGGCGCGCCGGCTCCGCCGGGGGCGCAGCTCCTGACCGCGGCCGTCGCAGGTCGGGCCGCTCTGCCGAACATCGCCCCGGACGGACGCGCCGGGTGGCAGGATCGGTAGCGCCACCGATGCGAACGGAAGGAGCGTGGAGCGCTGCCATGACTGCACAGCGTCGCCGGGCGGCGCGGATCCTGCTGCTGGACGGGCTGGACCGCATCCTCCTGTTCCTGGGCGTCGATCCCGCGGTGCCCGACGAGACGTGGTGGTTCACGCCCGGGGGCGGCTTGGAGCCGGGGGAGGACGTGCGGGCGGCCGCCGAGCGGGAGCTCGCGGAGGAGACCGGCTTGCGGGGTGTGGCCCTGGGGCCCTTGGTGGCGTACGGCACGGTGTCGTTCTCCTTTCGGGGACAGCGTTACGAGCAGGAGCAGTGGTTCCACCTGGCCCGGACCACGGAGACGGGCCTGGACCACTCGGGCATGGGCGAGGACGAGCACGCCCAGCTGCTCGCGGCGCGCTGGTGGACGGTCGAGGAACTTCGGGGGACCGCCGAGACGGTCTATCCGGCCGGACTGGCGGGCTTCCTGGAGCGACTGCTCGCAGAGGGCCCGCCGGTCGATCCGGTACGGCTCTGAGCGTGGGTGCGGTGGTCCACAATGGGTGGACGTGACAAGTTGAGGGGACGCCTGGATGAGTGCCGAAGATCTCGAGAAGTACGAGACCGAGATGGAGCTCAAGCTCTACCGGGAGTACCGGGACGTCGTCGGCCTGTTCAAGTACGTGATCGAGACCGAGCGACGGTTCTACCTCACCAACGACTACGAGCTGCAGGTGCACTCGGTCCAGGGCGAGGTGTTCTTCGAGGTGTCGATGGCGGATGCGTGGGTCTGGGACATGTACCGGCCGGCCCGGTTCGTCCGTAAGGTCCGGGTGCTGACCTTCAAGGACGTGAACATCGAGGAACTCGCGAAGAGCGATCTGGAGCTGCCCTCGGACGAGTCCGGCTTCGGGAACTGACGTTGAACGACTCCGTCCCGCGTTGTCCAGCCGAATTTCGCGTGACGGGGGCTTCTCACTCCTGCGGGTGACAAGAGTTGTCCACAGGCCCGGGTTATCCACAGGGGAACGGAATTTCCCGGCGTCGGTGTGCACGGTGGTGCAGCCTCCTCGGCGGAGGTGGTCACCGTGCAGAACACCATCGTGCAGGACCAGACCGTGCAGGAGCGGGCCGTACCGAACGCGGCCGCGACCGGGGCGGACGGCGGGGCCGGGGAGGACCGCGGCACCAGGAACGGCCTCGGCCGCTACGGCGAGCGGGTCGCCGCCCGGCACCTCACGGACACCGGGCTCCGCATCCTCGACCGCAACTGGCGCTGCGCCGAGGGCGAGCTGGACATCGTCGCCCTCGACGGCGACACCGTCGCGGTCTGTGAGGTGAAGACCCGCTCCGAGCGGGGCTTCCAACAGCCCAGCGAGGCCATCGACCGGGCCAAGGCCGCCCGGCTGCGGCGGCTCGCCGAGCGCTGGCTGGCCGAACGCTGGCCCGAGCACTTCGCCAGGCTGGCCGGGCCCGGGTACGACCCCGGGCCGTCCGATCCGCAGTGGCCGCCCGCCCCACCGGGCGGGGTGCGGATCGACCTGGTGGCCGTGGTCAACCGGGCCCGGGGTGCGGCCCTGGTCGACCACCTGCGGGGGGTGGTCTGAGATGGCCTTCGCCCGTACCTGTTCCGTCGCGCTGGTCGGCGTCGACGGAGTGATCGTCGAGGTCCAGGCCGATCTGGAGCCCGGGGTGGCCGCGTTCACCCTGGTCGGCCTGCCCGACAAGGCGCTCACCGAGGCCCGCGACCGGGTCCGCGCCGCGGTCTGCAACAGCGGGGAGGCCTGGCCGCAGCGCAAGCTGACCGTCGGGCTCAGCCCCGCCTCGGTGCCCAAGAGCGGCAGCGGCTTCGACCTCGCGGTGGCCTGCGCCGTACTGGCCGCCGCCGAACGGCTGGACCCGTCCGCCATCGCCGACCTGCTGTTGATCGGCGAGCTGGGGCTGGACGGCCGGGTGCGGCCGGTCCGCGGGGTGCTGCCCTCGGTGCTGGCCGCCGCCGACGCCGGGTACGAACGGGTCGTGGTCGCCGAGCAGACGGCGCCCGAGGCCTCGCTCGTGCCGGGCGTGACGGTGATCGGGGTGCGCAGCCTGCGCCAGCTGGTCGCCGTCCTGACCGGGGCCGACGCACCGGAGGAGCCGCCGGGCCCGCTCGGCGGCCGGCCGGATCCGCTGATGGCCGGCCTGATGCTGCCCAGCGCGGGTGTCCGGGGCCTGCCCGACGACCGGGCGCTGCGCCTCGACATGGCGGACGTGGCCGGCCAGTACGAGGCCCGGCGGGCCCTGGAGATCGCCGCCGCCGGAGGCCACCACCTCTACCTCAAGGGGCCGCCGGGCGCGGGCAAGACGATGCTGGCGGAGCGGCTGCCCGCGCTGCTCCCGCCGCTGACCCAGAAGGAGTCGCTGGAGGTCACGGCCGTCCACTCGGTGGCGGGCCTGCTCCCGGCCGGGCGCCCGCTGATCGACTCCGCGCCCTACTGCGCCCCGCACCACTCCACCACGATGCCCGCGATCGTCGGCGGGGGCAGCGGCCTGCCGAGACCGGGCGCGGTCTCCCTCGCCCACCGGGGCGTGCTCTTCCTGGACGAGGCGCCCGAGTTCCCCGTGCGGGTGCTCGACGCGCTGCGCCAGCCGCTGGAGTCGGGCGAGGTGGTGATCGCCCGCTCGGCCGGTTCGCTGCGGCTGCCGGCGCGGTTCCTGCTCTGTCTGGCCGCCAACCCCTGTCCGTGCGGCCGGTACTCACGGCGGGGTGAGGGCTGCGAGTGCACTCCGGTCATGGTCAGCCGGTACCAGGGCAGGCTCTCCGGGCCGCTGCTGGACCGGGTCGACCTCCAGGTCCAGGTCGCCCCGGTGACCAGGATCGAGCTGATGGAGCGGGACACCACGGCGGAGACCACCGAGACCGTCGCGGCCCGGGTGCTGGCGGCGCGGGAGCGGGCGGCCGCGCGCTTGGCGGACACGCCGTGGCGGACCAACGCGGAGGTGCCGGGCCACGAACTGCGCACCCGTTGGCAGCTCGCGGCCGGCGCGCTCAACGACGTCGCCCGCCAGCTGGAGCGCGGGCTGCTGACGGCCCGCGGTCTGGACCGGGTGCTCCGGGTCGCCTGGACGGTCGCGGACCTGGCCGGCCGCGACCGGCCGGACCAGCGGGACGTACGCACCGCCCTGGTCCTGCGCACCGGTGTCGAGCAGGGGCTGCCGCTGCCCGAGCGCGGTCACGGCCGCCTGGGCGGCATCCCGGCCCAGCGCCGGAGCGGCCCCGACGACCGGCCCGCGACGCGGTCGCAGCCCGAGGGGACCCAAGGAAAGGACGAGGAGGCGGCATGAACCAGCTGTTGCGGTACTCCCGGGCAGCCCACGCGGACGAAGCCGGCCCGTCGGCCGTGCCCGAACCGGAGCGCCTGGCCCGGGTGCTGCTCAACCGGCTCAGCGAACCGGGTGACGCCGTGGTCGGCCGCTGGCTCGACGAACTCCCCGCCGTGGACGTGGTGCGGGCGATCAGGGAGGGCGCCGTCCCCGACCACCCCGGGCTGGACGCGGCCCGGCTGGCCGCCTACCAGGCCCGACTCCCGGGCCTCGACCCGGTGGCCGACCTGAAACGGGTACGGGACGTCGGTGGACGCTTCATCATTCCGGGGGACACGGAATGGCCCAGTCAACTGGACGACCTGGGCGACGGACGTCCGATCGGGCTGTGGACCACCGGTACCGGTTCGCTGCGGTTGCTCGCCCTGCGCTCGGTGGCGGTGGTGGGCTCCCGGGCCTGCACGGCCTACGGCGCCCACGTCGCCGGTGAGCTCGCGGCCCAACTGGCCGAGCGCGGTTGGGTGGTGGTATCCGGGGCCGCGTACGGGATCGACGCGGCGGCCCACCGCGGGGCGCTGGCCGTCGGCGGGATGACGGTCGCGGTGCTCGCCTGCGGGGTCGACGTGGCCTACCCGAAGGGGAACGCCGAACTGATCCGGCGGATCGGCGAACAGGGCCTGCTGGTCAGTGAACTCCCGCCCGGCGAGCACCCGACCCGGTTCCGCTTCGTGCTCCGCAACCGAGTCATCGCGGCGCTGACCCGGGGCACGGTGGTGGTCGAGGCGGCCCTGCGCAGCGGAGCCCTGAGCACGGCCAGACGGGCGCGGGACCTCAACCGCCACACCATGGGCGTCGCGGGGCCCGTCACCTCGGAGCTCTCCGCCGGGGTGCACGCGCTGATCCGCAGCGGCGGCGCCACGCTGGTCACCGACGCGGCCGAGGTCACCGAGCTGGTCGGGGCGATCGGGGACGACCTGGCCCCGCAGTCCAGCGGGCCGGTGCTGCCGCGGGACTTGCTGGAGCCGCTGGTGGCCCGGGTGCTGGAGGCCGTGCCGGCCACGGCCGAAGGCGCTCCGGTCGAACGACTGGCCCGGCAGTCCGGCCTCCCGCCGGACGAAGTCCTGCAACGGCTCTACGAGTTGGCCTCGCTCGGCTTCGTGGAGCGGCACGGCGCGCACTGGCGCGTGGTGCGGAGGAGGTGAGCGCCCAGGGGTACGAACACGGGTGCGCCCGGGGGAGGACGGCGGGACGGTCCGGCTGACCTGCTGATCCGGTTCTTCCGCTCGTCTGCCCGGATCCGATGCGTGAACGCCACCGGATCGGGGGACGACCGAGTGGCGGTAGCGCTTTGCAGTGAGTCGGTCACGCTACGCTCCACATGCCTTCCCTATCAGCACATGACTCGGCAGAACGGCGCAGACCTACGTATGCCCACACACATTCCCGGACACAGAGTGACCGGTGGCGCTCGGTCCGCGGGAGGGCCGCGGACCGAGCGGCGACCCGCGACCGAGTTCCCGTCCAAGGCGGCGGGGACGAAGGGAGGCCTGTCGCGTCAGGGCGGCCGGCCGACGGTGGTGCCGGGCCAGCCCGCGGACACGACCAGGGACGCCGACCCGGCCCAGCGTGCCGACGCCGCTCGCGGCGGCGAGACGGTCCACGGCACCGGGGCGCTCGGCGAGGCAGACGCGCCGGGGGGTGCGGCCGTACCCCGCGCCCCCCGGTTGCCTTCGAGCGCCCCTGCGCCGGACGCCACCTCCCCACCCGGGCCCCGGCCCAGCCAGGACCAGCCCGGGGCGGGGCGAGGGGCGGAGGCCAGGGACACTCCGGGCGCCCGGGACGACCGGGAGCCCGGCGCCCAGGGGCGCAGCGCCCTCGAAGAGCTCTGGCGCTCCTACAAGGAGACCGGCGACCAGCGGCTGCGCGAGCAGCTGATCCTCCACTACTCACCACTCGTCAAGTACGTGGCGGGGCGGGTCGGGGTCGGCCTGCCCTCCAACGTCGAGCAGGCCGACTTCGTCTCCTCCGGGGTCTTCGGGCTGATCGACGCGATCGAGAAGTTCGACATCGACCGCGCCATCAAGTTCGAGACCTACGCGATCAGCCGCATCCGCGGCGCGATCATCGACGAGCTGCGCGCCCTGGACTGGATCCCCCGCTCGGTGCGGCAGAAGGCGAAGGCCGTCGAGCGGACGTACGCGACGCTGGAGGCCCGGCTGCGCCGGACACCGCACGAGCCCGAGGTCGCGGCCGAGATGGGCATCGCGCTCGAGGACCTGCACGCGATCTTCAGCCAGCTGTCGCTCGCCAACGTGGTGGCCCTGGACGAACTGCTGCACCCGGTGGGGGAGGGCGGCGACCGGCCCAGCCTGGTGGACACCCTGGAGGACCACGGCGCGGACGACCCGGTCGAGGTGGCCGAGGACCGCGAGCTGCGCAGACTGCTGGCCCAGGCGATCAACACCCTCCCCGAGCGGGAGAAGACCGTGGTCACGCTCTACTACTACGAGGGCCTCACCCTCGCCGAGATCGGCCAGGTACTGGGGGTGACGGAGAGTCGGGTGAGCCAGATCCACACCAAGTCCGTCCTCCAGTTGCGGGCCAAGCTCTCGGACGTCCGGTAGCGGGCGCCGGGGCCGCCCGCCGGGTCGGCTCCTGCTCCGAATGCGCGGCGCCGTTCCGGCCGCGCGTGCGGCTCCGTACAGTGGGTCCGTGCCGAAGATCCGAGCGGCCACGGTGGCCGAGCATCGCCAGCTGCAGCGGGCAGCCCTCCTGGATGCTGCCCGCACCCTGCTCACCGAGGGCGGCATGGAGGCCCTGACCTTCCCCTCGCTCGCCGCCCGCACCGGGCTGGCGCGCTCCTCCGTCTACGAGTACTTCCGCTCCCGTGCCGCCGTGGTCGAGGCACTGTGCGAGGTGGACTTCCCGCTCTGGGCGGCCGAGATCGAGGCCGGGATGGCGAGCTGCGAGACCGCCGCCGAGCGGATCGAGGCGTACGTCCGGGGCCAGCTGGCATTGGCCGGGGACCCCAGGCACCGGGCGGTCACGGCCATCTCCGCGCTGGAACTGGACGAGGCCGCCCGCGAGCGCATCCGGGCGGCGCACGGCGGGCTCGTCGGCCTGGTCGTCCGGGCGTTGGAGGAACTCGGCCATGACCAGCCCCGGCTCGCCGCGGCGCTGCTGCAGGGGATCGTGGAGGCGGCCGTCCGCCGGACCGAGCAGTTCGCCACCGGGGACCGTACGGGCTGCCCGGTGGAGTCCCCGGAGGCGGTCGCGGACGCGGCGGTGGCCCTGGCGTTGCACGGCCTCGACCGGACCTGAGCCACCCACGCCCCGCACGCTGCCACCGCACTCCGCCACCCCCACCGCCCCGCACGGTCACGTTCCACCCAGCGGCAGCAGGCGGGCCCGTCCTGTGCCCAGCAGGGCCAGTGGATCGAGGTAGCGGCCCGCGCGCAGCAGCCCCCAGTGCAGGCAGTCCCGCGCGCCGCAGTGCCGTCCGTCCGGGGCGAGCCGTCCGACGACCTGCCCGGCGGCCACCTCGGTGCCGACCGGGACGGTGCCGGTGACGGGGAGGTAGGTGGTCCGCAGCGGGGGAGTCCCGGAGCCCGGATGGACGACGGTCACCACCGGCCGCCCGGCCACCAGCCCGGAGAACGCGACCACCCCGGCCGCCGCCGACCGCACCTCCGCCCCGGGCGCGGCCGCGAGGTCCACGCCCCGGTGCCCGGCCGCCCACGGCGTGGCCGGCGGCTCGAAGCGCCCCAGCACCCCGCCGGGCCCGCCCACCGGCCAGGCCCGCGCAGGCCCCCGGCCGGTGGAGCCCCCGCCCGCGCCCGCTGCGCCCGGGCGGCCCCCGCCCACCGCGGCGGCCCGCACCACCCCCGCACCCGCCACCAGCGCGAGTGCCACCCCCAGCGCGATCCCCCGCACCACCCGCGTGACCACCGCGTCCGCCACCCCGCCCGCCCCCACCGTCCGGCCACTCACCCACCCGACCATCCGGCCGAGCACCCGCCCGACCGCCCGGCCACTCATCCGCCCGATCGCCTCCGCGACCACCCCTCGAACCCCGCTGCGCCCAGTCATGCCCCGAGGCTGTCCGGACCCGGCCGCCCAGACCACCCCCTTTCGGATTCCTGTGGACAAACCACCCCCAGCGCCGGCCGCCATCCCCCGGGCGGGTGTACGGGTGCCGCCGCCCGGTGTACAACCGGCATACGAGGACCGGTCGGTGGGCAGGGAGCCGACCAGCCGGCGCTCGTTCGCCGGTCGCCGCGGCCCCGTCCGCCGCGGCCGTTTCCCGGGCTTCCCCCAGGCCATCCGCCGCCCGGGCGCAGTCCGCCCGCGGGCCCCCGGGCGCCCGAGAAGTCGCTCGCCGCTCGGCGCTTCCCGTACACTTCACACGCGACCCGGTCCACCGGGTCGACTTCGCACGCCCCGCCACCGGTGGTCGGACGCGGTTCTTCCGCGGCCCCGCCAGGTGCGAGTGCCGCTCGGTCCGCCGAGCCCGACCGGTCCCCGGACCGAGCGGGTGGAAGCGGCTCGGCACGATCGGGGCGTCAGGCGTGGCTGTCACCTGGCCGCCACGGACAACCGAGACTGACCCGGCCGTAGGCACTTCACCCGAGGGAACCCCCGAGGGCCGCCGCAGCCGGGCCGTAACACCTGAGGAGCACGGCAATGGCCGTCGTCACGATGCGGGAGCTGCTGGAGAGCGGCGTCCACTTCGGTCACCAGACCCGCCGCTGGAACCCGAAGATGAAGCGCTTCATCATCACCGAGCGCAACGGCATCTACATCATCGACCTGCTGCAGTCGCTGAACTACATCGACCGCGCCTTCGAGTTCATCAAGGAGACCGTTGCCCACGGCGGCAGCGTCCTCTTCGTCGGCACGAAGAAGCAGGCCCAGGAGGCCATCGCCGAGCAGGCCACCCGCGTGGGCATGCCCTACGTGAACCAGCGCTGGCTCGGCGGCATGCTGACCAACTTCTCGACCGTCTACAAGCGCCTGCAGCGCCTCAAGGAGCTCGGCGAGCTGGACTTCTCGGACGTGGCCGGTTCCGGCCTCACCAAGAAGGAGCTCCTGGTCCTCCAGCGCGAGCACGACAAGCTGGAGAAGACCCTCGGCGGTATCCGCGACATGCAGCGCGTTCCCAGCGCCGTCTGGATCGTGGACACCAAGAAGGAGCACATCGCGGTCGGCGAGGCCCGGAAGCTCAACATCCCGGTCGTCGCCATCCTCGACACCAACTGTGACCCGGACGAGGTCGACTACAAGATCCCGGGCAACGACGACGCGATCCGCTCCGTCACCCTGCTGACCCGCGTGATCGCCGACGCCGTCGCCGAGGGTCTGAAGTCCCGCGCCGGTGTCGCCAAGGGCGACGTCAAGGCCGAGCCGGGCGCCGACCAGCCGCTGGCCGACTGGGAGAAGGACCTCATCGAGGGCGAGAAGAAGGCCGAGGAGGCCCCCGCCGCCGCCGAGGCTCCGGCCACCGAGGCCCCGGCTGCCGAGGCTCCGGCCACCGACGCTCCGGCCGAGCAGGCCTGACGTACCACGGGTGAGGGGCACCCGCCGGTACGACACCGGCAGGTGCCCCTCTCTCCCGCGCCGGGACCGAACCATCGGTCCCGGCGCCACTCCACGCAGACACGCGAGACGCGAGAAGAGATTCACACCATGGCGAACTTCACCGCCGCGGACGTCAAGAAGCTCCGTGAGCTCACCGGCGCCGGCATGATGGACTGCAAGAAGGCCCTGGACGAGGCCGAGGGCAACGTCGAGAAGGCCGTCGAGCTCCTGCGCATCAAGGGCCAGAAGGGCGTTGCGAAGCGCGAGGGCCGTGACGCCTCCAACGGCGCCGTCGCCGCGCTGATCGCCGAGGACAAGAAGTCCGGCGTGCTGGTCGAGCTGAACTGCGAGACCGACTTCGTCGCCAAGGGTGACAACTTCGTCCAGGTCGCCGACGCGATCGCCGCCCACGTCGCCAAGAGCGCCCCGGCCGACCTGGACGCCGCCCTGGCGTCCGAGATCGAGCCCGGCAAGACCGTCCAGCAGTTCGTGGACGAGGCCAACGCGACCCTGGGCGAGAAGATCGTCTTCCGTCGCTTCGCCCAGTTCGACGGTGACGGCTTCGTCGCGGTCTACCTGCACAAGACCAGCCCCGACCTGCCGCCGGCCGTCGGCGTCCTGGTCGAGCTGGACAAGGAGAACGCCGAGGTCGCCAAGGACGTCGCGCAGCACATCGCCGCCTTCGCGCCGAAGTACCTGTCCCGCGAGGAGATCCCGGCCGAGGCCCTCGAGAACGAGCGCCGCGTCGCCGAGGCCACCGCCCGCGAGGAGGGCAAGCCCGAGGCCGCCCTGCCGAAGATCGTCGAGGGTCGCGTCACCGGCTTCGTGAAGGAGAACTCCGTCCTGGAGCAGGCCTTCGCCAAGGACAACAAGAAGACCGTCGCCAAGGTCCTCGAGGAGGCCGGCGTCTCCCTCAAGCGCTTCGCCCGCTTCCGCGTCGGCGCCTGAGCCACGTTCCACCTGGTCCCCGGCCCCTCTAGGCTGGGAACCGCCCCCGCCCACTGACCGGGGCGGGCGGATCGCCGAACGGGCTCACCCAGCGCCAACCGTCCATGGGCGGGCCGTGTCGGCACCATGAACGACGAGGAGGCCATTGCCGTGCAGGACACCGAACCGGTTCCCGCGGCAGTGGCCTCCTCTCGTGTACGCGCAGGCCGGGCATCCGCACACCCAGGCCTGTGAGCCAGCAGGTGCACTAAAGGAGAAGTCCATGCAGGAGACGCAGGAGACCGCGCAGGACCCCAAGGCGGGCTCGCGTCGCCGGGTGCTGCTCAAGCTGTCCGGTGAAGCCTTCGCCGGTGGTGGCGGCCTCGGCGTCGACCCGGACGTCGTGCACGCGATCGCCCGTGAGATCGCCACGGTCGTGCGCGCCGGTACCGAGGTCGCGGTGGTCATCGGCGGTGGCAACTTCTTCCGGGGCGCCGAGCTGCAGGTCCGCGGCATGGACCGGGCCCGCTCCGACTACATGGGCATGCTGGGCACCGTGATGAACTGCCTGGCGCTGCAGGACTTCCTGGTCAAGGAGGGCATCGAGACCCGGGTCCAGACCGCCATCACCATGGGCCAGGTCGCCGAGCCGTACCTGCCGCTGCGAGCCGTCCGGCACCTGGAGAAGGGCCGTGTGGTGATCTTCGGTGCCGGTATGGGCATGCCGTACTTCTCCACCGACACCACGGCCGTCCAGCGCGCGCTGGAGATCCACGCCGACGTCCTGCTGATGGGCAAGAACGGCGTGGACGGCGTCTACGACTCCGACCCCCGGACCAACCCGGACGCGGTCAAGTTCGACGCGCTGGAGTACTCCGAGGTCATCGCGCGCGACCTCAAGGTCGCCGACCTCACCGCGATCACCCTGTGCAAGGACAACAACCTCCCGATGCTGGTGTTCGAACTGCTGGCGGAGGGCAATATCGCGCGTGCGGTGAAGAGTGAGAAGATCGGCACACTCATCAGCCAGGATTCTGTCCGGGCCTGAGCAGCAACCCGCCGTACGGGACGGCGTCCGCCGCGACCGGCCCCGATGCCGACACCGGTCGGGACAACAGCAGATGAACCGGACAGGGAGTTCACAGTGATCGAAGAGACCCTCCTCGAGGCCGAGGAGAAGATGGAGAAGGCCGTCGCCGTTTCCAAGGACGACCTCGCGGCCATCCGTACCGGCCGTGCGCACCCGGCGATGTTCGCCAAGATCGTCGCCGAGTACTACGGCGCCATCACGCCGATCAACCAGCTGGCCTCGTTCTCGGTGCCGGAGCCGCGCATGGCGGTCGTCTCGCCGTTCGACAAGACCGCGCTGAAGGCCATCGAGCAGGCGATCCGCGACTCCGACCTGGGCGTCAACCCCTCGAACGACGGTTCCATCATCCGTGTGGTGCTGCCGGAGCTCACCGAGGAGCGCCGCCGGGAGTTCATCAAGATCGCCCGGACCAAGGGCGAGGACGCCAAGGTCTCGATCCGCGCCGTCCGCCGCAAGGCCAAGGACGCCATCGACAAGCTGGTCAAGGACGGCGAGGTCGGCGAGGACGACGGCCGCCGCGCCGAGAAGGAGCTCGACGACACCACGGCCAAGTACGTGGCCCAGGTCGACGAGCTGCTCAAGCACAAGGAAGCCGAGCTGCTCGAGGTCTGATGAACGACGCCCCTGACGCCCCTGGCTACTGGGGCCCGTCCGACCAGCAGTTCCAGCCCTACCGCCCGGCGCCGCAGCCGCAGGCACCCCGGCCGCCGGGCGGTCCGGCGCCGGGGCACCCCGGCCACCCGGAGCCCCGGGCCGCCCACCAGGGCGGGCCGGGTGCCGGCCCGGAGGACCAGGACCTCCGTTCGGATCACTCGCAGCAGCCTCCGGTGTACTGGGGCGGCGACGCGGAGGAGACTCAGGTCATGCCTCCCGTACCGGCCGATCCCGGCCCGCACCCCGGTGCGCCCGACCGCGGGCCGGCGAACGGTCCGGTGAACGGTCCGGTGAACGGTCCGGCGAACGGCCCCGCGAACGGCCCGGCCGGCGCTCCGGCCGGCCCCGCCGCCGACCAGGCCCGGGAGGCCGGTCGGATGGGCGGTCCGCTGTTCCGGGACGAGCAGCCCGGGACGCCGCCGGGCGTGACGGAGACGGTCGTGCTGCGCGCGATAACCGACGACGCCACCCCCGCCCCCGGCCACGGCGCCCCGCCGTACCCGGGGGCTCCGGTGCATCCCGCGCCGCCGCAGAGCCACTGGGCGGCCGGGCAGCCCCCCTTCGTGCCGTCGTCCCATCCAGGGCAGGAGACACCCGTGGCCGCCCAGCCCGCCCCGCAGCCGGAGCCGCGCAAGCAGCGCGGCGGCCGTAACCTCCAGGCCGCCATAGGCGTGGGGGTCGGCCTCGGCGTGGTGATCGTCGCCACGCTGTTCGTCGTCAAGGCGCTGTTCCTGTTCGTCGTGATGGCCGCGGCGTCGGTCGGCGTCTGGGAGCTGACCAGTCGGCTGTCCGAGCGCAAGCAGATCAAGGCGCCGCTGATCCCGCTGCTCGTGGGCGGCGTCGCCATGATCGCCACCGGCTACTGGGCCGGCGTCGAATGGGCCGCGGCCTCGCTCGCGCTGACCGGGCTGGCGGTGATGGTCTGGCGGATGGCCGAACCGCCGGAGAACTACCTGCGGGACATAACGGCAGGGGTGTTCACCGCCTTCTACGTGCCGTTCCTGGCGACCTTCGTGGCGATGATGCTGGCGGCCGACGACGGTCCCCAGCGGATCGTGCTCTTCCTGATCGTCACGATCTGCAGCGACACCGGCGCCTACGCGGTGGGCTACAAGTTCGGCCGGACCAAGCTGGCCCCGACCATCAGCCCCGGCAAGACCCGCGAGGGCCTGGCCGGTGGCATCGGCCTGTCGATGCTGGCCGGCGCCGTGCTGATGCAGCTGATCATCGACGACGGCAGCTGGTGGCAGGGCCTGATCCTGGGCGGCTGCGCCGCGGTCACCGCGACCCTGGGCGACCTGGGCGAGTCGATGATCAAGCGCGACCTCGGGATCAAGGACATGGGCACCCTGCTGCCCGGCCACGGCGGCATCATGGACCGCCTGGACTCGCTGCTGCCGACCGCCCCGGTGGTCTGGCTGCTGCTGGCGGCCTTCGTCGGGAGCTGACCCGCCCACCGACCGTTCCGCGACGGGGCCCCGGACGCCAGGCGACCGGGGCCTCCGCGCGTCTGCGACACTGGAACAACCATGCCTAAGCCCGGAGAACTCACCTTTGTCGCGCCGCGCGGCGCCAAGCCCCCGCGACACCTCGCCGACCTGAGCCCCGCCGAGCGCAAGGAGGCCGTCGCCGAGCTGGGCGAGCAGCCGTTCCGCGCCAAGCAGCTCTCCAACCACTACTTCGGCCGGATGTCGAACGACCCGGCGAGCTGGACGGACATCCCCGCCGCCAGCCGGGAGAAGCTGACCGGGAGCCTGCTGCCCGAGCTGATGTCGGTGGTGCGGCACGTCTCCTGCGACGACGACACCACCCGCAAGACGCTCTGGAAGCTGTTCGACGGCACGCTCGTCGAGTCGGTGCTGATGCGCTACCCCGACCGGGTCACCATGTGCATCAGCTCGCAGGCCGGCTGCGGCATGAACTGCCCGTTCTGTGCCACCGGCCAGGCGGGGCTGACCCGCAACCTGTCGACCGGCGAGATCGTCGAGCAGATCGCCGCCGGGATGCGCGCGCTCAAGGCCGGCGAGATCCCCGGTGGTGAGGCGCGGCTGTCGAACGTGGTCTTCATGGGCATGGGCGAGCCGCTGGCCAACTACAACCGGGTGCTGGCCGCGATCCGCCGACTGACCGACCCGGCTCCGGACGGCTTCGGCCTGTCCCAGCGCGGCATCACGGTCTCCACGGTCGGGCTCGTGCCGGCCATGAACCGGCTGGCGGACGAGGGTCTCAGCTGCCGCCTGGCGCTGTCGCTGCACGCGCCGGACGACGAGCTGCGCGACGAGCTGGTCCCGGTGAACACCCGGTGGAAGGTCGCCGAGGTGCTGGACGCGGCGTGGAACTACGCGGAGAAGTCCGGCCGCCGGATCTCCATTGAGTACGCGCTGATCAAGGACATCAACGACCAGGCCTGGCGCGCCGACCTGCTCGGCCGGCTGATCAAGAACCACCGAGTGCACGTCAACCTGATCCCGCTGAACCCGACCCCGGGGTCCAAGTGGACGGCCTCCCGGCCCGAGGACGAGCGCGAGTTCGTCCGCCGGCTCCAGTCGCACGGTGTGCCGACCACCGTCCGCGACACCCGCGGCCAGGAGATCGACGGCGCCTGCGGCCAGCTCGCCGCGGCGGGCTGAGAACCGCGGTAGCGGCGTACTGAGGACCCCGGCAGGCTCTCCTGCCGGGGTCCTCAGCGCAGTCCGGCGGCCGCCAGCGCGGCGGTCGCCCCGCCGGTCAGCAGCAGCGTGGTGCCCACCGCGAGGGTGCGCAGGGCGACCGCGCCGAACAGCAGTCGGGGCGAGGCACCGAGGCGCAGCAGCGCCTCGGTGATCTCCCGGCGGTCGGTACGGACCTCGGCGAGCCGGGCGACCACCGCGGCGACCGTGCAGCCGAGCACCAGGCAGGCCTCGACGGCGGGGAGCGCGTCGGCGCTGTCGGGGGTGCCGATCCAGTAGCGCACGGTGGTCAGCACCAGGGCGACGACCAGGGTGAGCACGGCCAGCGGCGGTCCGAGCCGACGGGCCTGGGCCGTGAGGCCGCGTCCGGCGAGCAGCCGCAGCGGGGTGGGCCGGCCGAGGGCGAGCAGCCGTCCGGTCCAGGCGAGCAGCGGGCCGGTGAGCAGGGCGAGGCCGAGCGCGCCGCCGGCCCAGCCGCCGAGGGCGGCGGTGCTGGTGGTGCCGAGTCCGGCGGGCAGGTGGATCGGACGGCCGTCGGCGGGGGCGCCGGGCCGCAGGGCGATGAGTTCGAGCGCGGCGCCGATCACCACCAGTCCGACCGGTACGGCGATCCGCAGCGGGCCGAAGCCGGTCCGGCCGCGGCTGCGGCCACCGGGCAGGGTCTCGGCGACGGGCACCGAGAAGGCGGCGGCGAGACCGGCGGTGAGCGGGACCAGGGCGAGCAGGGTGACCGGCGCGGCGGCGGGCAGCGGCACGCCCATGCCGAGGTCGGGGGCGAGCGAGGGGCCGGCGATGTCGTTGCGCAGCACCAGGAAGAGCAGCAGGGTGAGCACGCTGCCGAGGGTGCAGGCGAGGGCGACCTCACCGGCGATCAGGGTGCGGATCCGGCGGGAGCCGGCCCCGGCGGCGGTGAGGCCGGCGATCCGCTCGGGCCGTCGGGCGGGCACCGAGCGGGCGGCGACGGCCGCGAACCAGGCGACGGCGGCGAGCGGCGGCAGGCACCAGAGCAGCCGCGCCAGCGCGTCGGCGCCGCCGAGCGGGTCGCTCAGCGCGCGGCCGAGGGAGCGCAGCAGGAAGGCGGCGACGACGGCGGCCGCCAGGGCGGTGAGCAGCCAGCGGCCGAGGTCGGGCACCCGGTAGCCCCGGGCCAGACGGAGGTAGAACACGTCGACTCTTTCAGCGGCTCGGCTCTGTCAGCGACTGGTGGCGGTCAGCGGCGGGTGGCCGTGACGGCGGAGGCACCGGTCGTGCCCGGGGCGGCGGCGCCGCGCGGGACGGGGGCGGCGGGGGCGGTGAGCCGTCCGTCGACGAGGGCGACGGAGCGGTCCGCGAACCGGACGAGCTCGGGGTCGTGGGTGGCCAGGACGAGGGTGAGCTGGTGCGAGCGGGCCGCGCTGGTCAGTATCCGCAGGACCTGGTCGGCGGCCTCGCGGTGCAGCGGGGCGGTGGGGTCGTCGGCGAAGACGACGGGCGGCAGCGGGGCGAGGGCGCGGGCCACGGCGATCCGCTGGCGCTGGCTCTGGACCAGCCGGTCGGGGCGCCGGCGGCCGATCTCGCCGACGTCCAGGCGCTCCAGCCACTCGTCGGCGGCGGTGTAGGCGGCCTTGTTGCCGGCACCGGCGAGCAGCAGCGGCAGGGCGACGTTCTCGCGGGCGCTGAGCTCGGGCACCAGGTGGGGTTCGGAGCCGACGAAGCCGAAGCGGTCGCGGCGCAGCCGTTCGCGTCCGGCGCGGCCGAGGGTGTGGACGGGGGAGCTGTTGAACCAGACCTCGCCCTCGTCGACCGGGAGCTGGGCGGAGAGGCAGCCGAGCAGGGTGCTCTTGCCGCAGCCGCGCGGGCCGGTGACGGCGAGTACCTCGCCCTCGCGGACGCCGATGGAGATGCCGCGCAGGGCGGGGGTGCCGTCGTGGGACTTGACGATCCCTCGGGCCCACAGCACGTCGTTGTCAGGCGGTGCCGCTGACATGAGGTTCCATCCTGGGTGGCCGCAGGGATATGACAGTCGTCAGATTAGAACGACCGGGGCCGGTCGCGGTTGCGGCGCTCTGGTCCATCACGGGCAAATCACCCGCATTCAGGCATGTTTGGTCGTACGACTGTGATGTTCCGTGGCGTTGCGTGAACGCCGAAGGGCGGCCCCGCGGGTGCGGGGCCGCCCTTCGGCGGAGGGTGGGGAGGAGGGCTCAGGGGATCAGAGCTTCGCCCACGCGTCGGTGAGGCTGGTCCGCAGGATCTGCTCGATCTCGTCGAAGGTCGACTGGTCGGAGATCAGCGGCGGGGCCAGCTGGACGACCGGGTCGCCACGGTCGTCGGCGCGGCAGTACAGGCCGTTGTCGAAGAGGGCCTTCGACAGGAAGCCGTAGAGCACGCGCTCGGTCTCCTCGTCGTTGAAGCTCTCCTTGGTGACCTTGTCCTTGACGAGCTCGATGCCGTAGAAGTACCCGTTGCCGCGGACGTCGCCGACGATCGGCAGGTCGCGCAGCTTGCTCAGGGTGCCCAGGAAGCGCGACTCGTTGTCGAGCACGTGCTGGTTGAGGCCCTCGCGCTCGAAGATGTCGAGGTTGGCGAGCGCCACGGCGGAGGAGACCGGGTGGCCGGCGAAGGTGTAGCCGTGCAGGAAGGTGTTGTCACCCTTGTAGAACGGCTCGGCGATGCGGTCCGAGATGATCGTGGCGCCGATCGGGGAGTAGCCCGAGGTCATGCCCTTGGCGCAGGTGATCATGTCCGGCACGTAGCCGAACTTGTCGGCGCCGAACATGGTGCCGAGGCGGCCGAAGGCGCAGATGACCTCGTCCGAGACCAGCAGCACGTCGTGGCGGTCGCAGATCTCGCGCAGGCGCTGGAAGTACCCGGGCGGCGGCGGGAAGCAGCCACCGGCGTTCTGCACCGGCTCGACGAAGACGGCGGCGACGGTCTCGGGGCCCTCGAAGAGGATGGCCTCCTCGACCTGGTCGGCGCACCAGCGGCCGTACGCCTCGGGGTCGACGGTGCCGTCGGGGCCCTCGAGGTAGTGCGGGGCGCGGTAGATGTTGGTGTTCGGGGCCTTGTGGGTGCCCGGCACCAGCGGCTCGAACGGGGCCTTGAGGCCCGGCAGGCCGGTGATGGACAGCGCGCCCTGGGGGGTGCCGTGGTAGGCGATGGCGCGGGAGATGACCTTGTACTTGGTCGGCTTGCCGATCAGCTTGAAGTACTGCTTGGCGAGCTTCCAGGCGGTCTCGACGGCCTCGCCGCCACCGGTGGAGAAGAAGACCTTGTTGAGGTCGCCCGGGGCGTAGTTGGCCAGGCGCTCGGCCAGCTCGACGGCCTTGGGGTGCGCGTAGCTCCAGATCGGGAAGAACGCGAGTTCCTTGGCCTGCTTGGCGGCGACCTCGGCGAGCTCGGTGCGGCCGTGACCGGCCTGCACGACGAACAGGCCGGCCAGGCCGTCGATGTACTTCCGGCCCTTGTCGTCCCAGATGTACGTGCCCTCGCCCTTGACGATGGTCGGCACGGGGGAGTTCTCGTACGACGACATGCGGGTGAAGTGCATCCACAGGTGGTCGTAGGCGGTCTTGGAAAGGTCCTTCTGCGCCGGGTCGGCTGTCATCGGGTGCCCCAGGTGTAGGTCTGTTTCCGGAGTTTCAGGTAAACGAAGCTCTCGGTGCTCCGCACGCCGGGAAGCGCGCGGATGCGCTTGTTGATCATTTCGAGCAGGTGCTCGTCGTCCTCGCAGACCAGTTCGGCCAGGAGGTCGAACGAGCCTGCGGTGCAGACGACGTAGTCGACCTCGTCGAGGGCGGCCAGCGCGTCGGCGACGGGCTCGATGTCGCCCTCGACCCGGATGCCGACCATCGCCTGGCGGGTGAAGCCGACGGTGAGCGGGTCCGTGACGGCGACGATCTGCATCACGCCTTGGTCGAGCAGCTTCTGGACGCGCTGCCGTACGGCTGCCTCGGACAGGCCGACGGCCTTGCCGATGGCGGCGTACGGGCGGCGCCCGTCCTCCTGGAGCTGCTCGATGATCGCCTTGGAGGCGGCGTCGAGGGGAACACTCGCGTTCCGGTCGCGGTTGGCCACGCCGCCACTGTGCCTGATCGTTCCCCTGTTCGCAAGCGTGGAAGCTGCTGATTTCGTCGTGCTTCTGGAAAACCCATGCGGATTTCATCGTGTACGCGCACCACGCCTGTCGATCCCGGCAGTCCTGCGGCTACTCTGGCACGGTACGCGCGCGCCCCCGCAGGACGGCGCGCATTCCGCCACCAGTGGACCGCGCCGCTCCCGGCCGGGCCACTCGGCACCCTTCGTAGGCCGGATCCGTCGACGTACCATGGCGCCGGAATCTGCAACGCCGCAGGCCCAGACCGAGGAGAGACCCGTGAGCGACCTTCGCACGCTGCGCAACTACATCAACGGTGAGTTCGTCGACGCGGCTGACGGCCGCACGCTCGACATCGTCGACCCGACCACGGGCGAGGTCTACGCGACCTCGCCGCTGTCCGGTGCCGCTGACGTGGACGCGGCCATGGCCTCGGCCGCCGCCGCCTTCCCGGTCTGGCGCGACGCCACCCCGAGCACCCGGCAGAAGCTGCTGCTCAAGATCGCCGACGCGGTCGAGGCCCGGGCCGACGAGATCGTCGACGCCGAGGTGCGCAACACCGGCAAGCCCCGCGCGCTGACCCTCTCCGAGGAGATCGGCCCGATGGTGGACCAGATCCGCTTCTTCGCCGGTGCCGCCCGGCTGCTGGAGGGCAAGGCCGCCGGCGAGTACATGGACGGCATGACCTCGATCATCCGCCGCGAGCCGGTCGGCGTCTGTGCCCAGGTCGCGCCGTGGAACTACCCGATGATGATGGCGGTCTGGAAGTTCGCCCCGGCCATCGCCGCGGGCAACACCGTGGTCCTCAAGCCCTCGGACACCACCCCGGCCTCCACCGTGCTGCTGGCCGACATCATCGGCGGCATCCTCAAGGACCTTGAGCTGCCGGCCGGCGTCTTCAACGTCATCTGCGGCGACCGCGAGACCGGCAAGCTGATGGTCGAGCACCGGACCCCGGCGATGGCCTCCATCACCGGTTCGGTGCGGGCCGGCATCCAGGTCGCCGAGTCGGCCTCCAAGGACGTCAAGCGAGTTCACCTGGAGCTGGGCGGCAAGGCCCCGGTCGTGGTGTTCGAGGACGCCGACATCGCCGAGGCCGTCGAGGGCATCTCGGTGGCGGGCTACTTCAACGCCGGCCAGGACTGCACCGCCGCCACCCGCGTGCTGGTGCACGAGTCGATCCACGACGCCTTCGTCGAGGCGCTGGCCAAGGCCGCGGCCGAGACCAAGACCGGCGGCGTGGACGACGAGGACGTGCTCTACGGCCCGCTGAACAACGCCAACCAGCTCAAGCAGGTGGCCGGCTTCATCGAGCGGCTGCCCGCCCACGCCAAGGTCGAGGCCGGTGGCCACCGGGTCGGCGACAAGGGCTACTTCTACGCCCCGACCGTCGTCTCCGGCCTGCAGCAGGACGACGAGATCATCCAGAACGAGGTCTTCGGCCCGGTCATCACCGTGCAGAAGTTCACCGACGAGGAGCAGGCCGTCGAGTACGCCAACGGCGTCGAGTTCGCGCTGGCCTCCTCGGTCTGGACCAAGGACCACGCCCGCGCCATGCGGATGTCCCGCCGCCTGGACTTCGGCTGCGTCTGGATCAACACCCACATCCCGCTGGTCGCCGAGATGCCGCACGGCGGCTTCAAGAAGTCCGGCTACGGCAAGGACCTGTCGGCGTACGGCTTCGAGGACTACACGCGAGTCAAGCACGTCATGACTGCGATCTGATCAATCAGTTGAACTGACAAGGGGCCCGGGTCTTTTCGACCCGGGCCCTGTCGCTTTGCACCCTGTCGGCGGGTCGTGCGTCCGGCTGACAGGATGAAACTGCACTTCGGAGGCGCTCGGCCCTAGCCTTACCGGCATGAGCATCCCCACCGCTGACTCAGCCGCCGGAAAGGCGGTCAAGGCCGCCGACCGCGCGCACGTCTTCCACTCGTGGTCCGCCCAGGCGCTGATCGACCCCCTCGCGGTGGCCGGCGCCGAGGGCTCGTATTTCTGGGACTACGACGGCAACCGCTACCTCGACTTCTCCTCGCAGCTGGTGAACACCAACATCGGGCACCAGCACCCGAAGGTGGTCGCCGCGATCCAGGAGCAGGCGGCGAAGCTCTGCACGCTCGCCCCCGGCTTCGCGGTCGAGGCGCGCAGCGAGGCGGCCCGGCTGATCGCCGAGCGCACCCCGGGCGACCTGGACAAGATCTTCTTCACCAACGGCGGCGCCGAGGCGGTGGAGAACGCCATCCGGATGGCCCGGCTGCACACCGGCCGGCAGAAGGTGCTCTCCACCTACCGCTCGTACCACGGCGCCACCGCCAACGCGATCGCCCTCACCGGCGACCCGCGGCGCTGGGCCAACGAGACCGGCGTCTCCGGCGTGGTGCACTTCTGGGGCCCGTACGCCTACCGCTCCAACTTTCACGCCCAGGACGAGGCGCAGGAGTGCGAGCGTGCGCTGGCGCACCTGGAGCAGGTGATCGCCTTCGAGGGACCGGGCACGGTGGCCGCGGTCATCCTGGAGACGGTGGTCGGCACCGCCGGCATCCTGATCCCGCCGCCGGGCTACCTGGCCGGGGTGCGGGAGATCTGCGACCGCCACGGGATCGTGTTCGTCCTGGACGAGGTGATGGCCGGCTTCGGCCGCACCGGCGAGTGGTTCGCCGCCGACCACTGGGGCGTGGTGCCCGACCTGATGACCTTCGCCAAGGGCGTCAACTCCGGCTACGTCCCGCTGGGCGGCGTGGCGATCAACGCCGAGATCGCCGCCACCTTCGCCGAGCGGCCGTTCCCCGGCGGGCTCACCTACTCGGGGCACCCGCTGGCCTGCGCCTCGGCGGTGGCCACCATCAACGCCATGGCGGAGGAGGGCATCGTCGAGAACGCCAGGCACATCGGCGAGACGGTGCTCGGCCCCGGCCTGCGCGAGCTGGCCGAGCGGCACCCCTCGATCGGCGAGGTGCGCGGCCTCGGCGTGTTCTGGGCGCTCGACCTGGTGAAGGACCGGGAGACCCGGGAGCCGCTCGTCCCCTACAACGCCGCGGGCGCCGCCAACGCGCCGATGGCCGAGCTGGCCGCCGCCTGCAAGCAGCGCGGGCTCTGGCCGTTCGTCAACATGAACCGCTTCCACGTCGTCCCGCCGTGCACCGTCACCGAGGAGGAGGCCAAGGCCGGCCTCGCGGTCCTGGACGAGGCGCTGTCGGTGGCCGACGCGCACACCGTCTGACGTACCTACCAGGACGGCCCCGGGCGCACCCGCGTGTTCCCGGGGCCGTGCCACGCTCCGGAAGGCCTCCACATGTCCCGCAGCTCCACCCCGACCCGCCGATCCCCCGCCGACCGCCCGCAGGGCCCGACGCGCCTGCGCCGGCGTTCCGTCCTCGGCGGGGCCGCGCTGCTCGGCGCCGGCACGCTGACCGGCTGCGGCATCCCGTCGGCGTACGTCGCCGAGGACCGCCGCTCGGCGCCGGACCGCTCGGAGCACGACAAGCGGCTGAACTTCTCCAACTGGACGCAGTACATCGACACCGACGACCAGGGGAAGCGCCCGACCCTGGACGCGTTCAGCGAGAAGACCGGGATCGCGGTCACCTACACCGAGGACATCAACGACAACGACGAGTTCTTCGGCAAGATCAGCCCGGTGCTCACCCAGGGCGCCGACCCGGGCCGGGACCTGATGGTGATCAGCGACTGGATGGCCGGGCGGTACGTCTCGCTGGGCTGGGTGCAGGCGATGGACCGGGCCAACCTGCCCAACGTCACCGCCAACCTGGACCCTCAGCTGGCGAACCCGGTCTTCGACCCGGGGCGCCGGCGCAGCGTGCCCTGGCAGTCCGGGATCACCGGCATCGCGTACAACCGCAAGGCGCTGGGCCGGGAGCTCAGGTCCACCGCCGACCTCTGGGCGCCCGACCTCAAGGGCCGGATCACGCTGTTCGCCGGGCTGGACGAGGCGCTCGGGCTGCTGATGCTCTCCCAGGGCGCCGACATCGCGCGGTTCGGGGACGACGACGCGCACAAGGCGATGGACCTGGTGCAGAAGATGGTCGACAGCGGGCACGTGCGCCGCTTCACCGGCAACGACTACACCAGCGACCTCGCCTCCGGCGCCGCGATCGCCTGCCAGGCCTACTCCGGCGACGCCGTCCAGCTCACCGCCGAGAACCCCGACATCGCCTTCGTGGTGCCGGAGGAGGGCGGCGAGCTGTGGGCGGAGAGCCTGATGATCCCCAACCGGGCCGTCCACAAGCGCAACGCCGAGCTGCTGGTCGACTACTACTACCAGCCCGAGGTGGCCGCCGAACTCGCCGCGGCCGTCCAGTACATCTGCCCGGTGCCGGCCGCCCGCGAGGTGCTGGCGGACAGCGGGGACAAGGACAAGGCCGAACTCGCCGAGAACCCGCTGGTGTTCCCGACCGAGGAGATGCGCGCCCGGTTGCACAGCATGCGGGACGTCACCTCGGCCGAGCGGCCGGAGCTGCACAAGGTCTGGGGGCGCATCACCGGGGTGTGACCCCGCCCCGCCCCGGTCCGTCCGCCCGGCGCCCCCGCCCGGTCCTACCCGCCCCGCCCCGGCCCTACCGGCGCACGGCGTCCAGCGCGAGCAGCGCCACGTGCAGGGAGAGGCAGGACTCCACCTGGTCCAGGTCGACGCCCAGGATCCGCTCGACCTTGTGCAGCCGGTCGTAGAAGGACGGCCGGGACAGGTGCGCGGCGTCGGCCGCCGCCGACTTGTTCCGGCCCTGCTCCAGGTAGATCCGCAGCATCTGCACCAACTGGCCGTTGTGCTCGGCGTCGTGGGCCAGCAGCGGGCCCAACTCCCGTTCCACGTACGTCTGCAGGCGGGAGTCGTCGCGCAGCAGGTGGAGCAGGCCGCGCAGCCGGACGTCCGGCAGCCGGTAGTAGGAGGCGGTCCGGCCCCCGCCGGGCGCGTCGTGCAGGGCCGCGTCGGCGACCTGGGCGGCCTCCAGCAGGGTGCGCCGGGCGTCGCGGACCGAGCCGACCGAGGAGCCGACCGCGACGACCGGCCCCGGGGTGTCGGCCGGCTCCCGGCCCGACTCGGCGGACATCCGGCGCAGGGTGGCCGAGAAGGCCTCCAGTGCGGAGTGCTCGTCCTGCTGGGCGCCGAGCGCGATCAGCAGGCCGACGCCCTCGTCGTCCAGCGCGCCGACCAGGGCGGAGAGCCGGCTGGCCCGCACCGCGCCGGCCGCCAGCTCGGTGAAGTCGCGCAGCCGGGCCTGGGCCTCCAGCGCGGCCGGAATCGGCCCGCGGCGTTGGCGCAGCACCACGCCGACCAGCCGTCGGCCGTCCAGCGGGACGCCGAGCGCCTGGGCGCGCAGGGCCACCTCGGAGACGGTGAGCGCGTGGGTGAGGATGCCGGAGAGCAGGGTGCGGTGGGTCTGCCGCTCCAGGCTCTCCCGGTCGCGCACCACCAGCCGGTTGAGCGCCAGCGCGGAGGCGCCGCGCTCCAGCAGCATGGTGTGCGGGTGGGCCTCGCCCTCCGGCCGCGGGCCCGGCTCCAGCACCAGGACCAGCCGGCCCCAGTCCTGGCCGCGGGCGCCGACGGTGGTCACCAGCCAGCCGCTGCGCGGGTCGTGGCCGGTGCGGCCGGGCGGGCGGACCCCGCGCGAGCGGCGCTCCCAGTCCTCCAGCAGCTCGGCCTCGGGGCGTCCGGCGCTGTCGTGGGCGAGCACCTGGTGGGCCAGGTTCTCCAGGACGACCGGCGCGCCCGCCATCCGGGCCACCTGGCGGATCACCTCGGGCGGCTCGGCGCCCTCGACCACCAGCTCGTTGAACACCTGGTGGACCGACTCGGAGAGCCGCAGCTGCTCCAGCTGGGCGTTCACCACCAGGGCGTGCACGGCCTCGGTGACGGCGACGAAGCGCACCTCGCGGCGGAGCGCGATCAGCGGCAGTCCGCGCTGCTCGGCGGCGTGCACCAGGGCGCGCGGGAGCGAGTCGAAGTAGCGCCGGCCGAACTCGACCACCAGGCCGGCCACGCCGACCTCGTCCAGGTCGCGGACGTAGCGGGCCAGGCCCTCGCGGTCCTCGGGCAGCGCGATGCCGGTGGTCAGCACCAGTTCGCCGCCCTGCAGCACGCCGGCGACGTCGGGCAGCTCGCTGACGTGCACCCAGCGGACCGGTCGCTCCAGGCGGTCGGCGCCGGCCACCACCTGGGGCAGGCCGCGCCGCATCACCTCCAGGTCGAGCACGCGGGCGACGGTGGGGAGCATCGCGGGCCTCCAGGGCGGGGGAGGTGGGAGGGGAGGGGGTGGAGGGGACAGAGTGTCAGGTGAATCATGCATCGTCGCGACGACCTGTTGCCCTACGAAGAGCCTTGCACTCTGTAAGGCCCTTCATGGCGAGCCTGTCGAAGTGACCCTTGTCACGTCAACCCCGCAGTTGGCAAGGTCAGCGGGACCGCAGACCCCCACCGCGGAAGCGTTTCGCCGCAGCGCGGTCGAACCGCCGGCACTTGGAGGAACCCAGATGGACCTGACCGACTTCGGCGCGGGCGCCCAGTACATCGCGGGCCGGCCGGCCCGGGGGAGCGGCGAGCCCTTCCAGGTCGTCAACCCCGCCGACGGCACGGTGGTCGAAGAGGTCGCGCTGGCCACCGCCGGGGACGTGGACGCCGCCGTCGCCGCCGCGCGGGCCGCCCTGCCCGGCTGGTCCTCCGCCACTCCGGGGGCCCGGTCCGAGGCGCTGACCCGGCTGGCCGCCGTCCTGGGCGCGACCGCCGACGACCTCGCCCGGGTGGAGACCGCGCAGACCGGCAAGCCGGTCAAGCTGGCCACCGAGTTCGACGTCCCCGGCACCGTCGACAACGCCGCGTTCTTCGCCGGCGCCGCCCGCAACCTGGAGGGCAAGGCGGCCGGGGAGTACTCCGGCGACCACACCTCCTACGTCCGGCGCGAGGCGATCGGCGTGGTCGGCTCGATCTCGCCGTGGAACTACCCGCTGCAGATGGCCGCCTGGAAGATCCTCCCGGCGATCGCGGCGGGCAACACCATCGTCCTCAAGCCGGCCGAGCTGACCCCGCTGACCTCGGTGATGTTCGCCCGGGCCTGCACCGAGGCGGGCATCCCGGACGGCGTGGTCAACGTGGTCACCGGCGCCGGGCGCACCGCCGGCGAGCACCTGGTCGCCCACCCCGGGGTCGCGATGGTCTCCTTCACCGGCTCCACCGCCGTCGGCAAGCGGGTCGCCGAACTCGCCACCGCGAGCGTCAAGCGCACCCACCTGGAGCTCGGCGGCAAGGCCCCGTTCGTGGTCTTCGACGACGCCGACCTGGACGCCGCGGTGCACGGCGCCGTCGCCGCCTCGCTGATCAACGGCGGCCAGGACTGCACCGCCGCCACCCGTGCGTACGTCCAACGCCCGCTCTACGACGCCTTCGTGGCCGGTGTCGCCGAGCTCTTCGCGGCCGTTCGGATCGGCGACCCCCGCAACCCGCACACCGACCTCGGCCCGCTGGTCTCCTTCGCCCACCGGGACCGGGTGGCCGGGTTCGTCGAGCGCGCCCGCTCCTACGCCACCGTCGTCACCGGCGGCCCCGCGCCGGACCGGGGCCACGACGGCCACGACCTCACCCGGGGCGCCTACTACGCGCCGACCCTGATCACCGGCGCGGCCCAGGACAGCGAGGTGGTCCAGGGCGAGGTCTTCGGCCCGGTGCTGGTGGTGCTGCCCTTCGACGGCGACGACGAGGGCCTGCGGCTCGCCAACGACACCCCGTACGGCCTGGCCGCCTCCGCCTGGACGGCCAATGTCCACCGCTCGCTGCGCGCCACCCGGGAGATCGCCGCCGGGTGCGTCTGGGTCAACGACCACATCCCGATCATCAGCGAGATGCCGCACGGCGGCTACAAGGCGTCCGGCTACGGCAAGGACATGTCCCAGTACTCGCTGGACGAGTACACCCAGGTCAAGCACGTCATGTTCGACACCACCGCGGTGGCCCGCAAGGACTGGCACCGCACCGTCTTCGGAGACCGATAACCCCCCCCAGGCCAGGTGCTCCCCCCACGCACCCGCCGTCCCCCCAGGAGGCCCGTTCCATGGCGTTCAAGGCGTTCAACGAGCTCACCGACGGTCTGCCCGAACCGGTCCGCAGGGCCTGGGAACGCAGTCTGACCAGCGGGCGGGCCGCGGTCGGCCGCCGTACCCTGCTGCGCGCCGCCGCCCTCACCGCCGGGGCGGGCACCCTGGCCGCCTGCGGCATCCCGGCCGCCCCCAGGGCGACCGGTGACTCGACCGCCAACGCCGCCGAGGACCACTCGGGGGGCGAGAAGGAGGTCGACTTCTCCAACTGGCCGCTGTACATCGACACCGACGAGAAGGACAAGCAGAAGCACGGCACCCTGGACACCTTCACCGCGGCCACCGGCATCAAGGTCAGGTACAACGAGGACGTCAACGACAACGTCGAGTTCTTCGGCAAGGTCAAGCCGCAGCTGGCGGCCGGCCAGGACACCGGCCGCGACCTGGTGGTGCTCACCGACTGGATGGCCGCCCGGCTGATCCGGCTCGGCTGGGCGCAGAAGCTCGACCCGGCGAACGTCACCACCGCGATCACCAACGTCGAGGCCCGCTTCCGCGCCCCCGACTGGGACCCGGGGCGGCTCTACACCTACCCCTGGGCCGGGATCCAGACCGTCATCGCCTACAACCGGAAGGCGACCAAGGGCAAGGAGGTCACCAGCGTCTCCCAACTGCTGGAGGACCCCGAGCTCAAGGGCCGGGTCACCTTCCTCTCCGAGATGCGCGACAGCATCGGGATGGTCCTGCTCGACATGGACAAGGACCCGGCGAAGTTCACCGCCGACGACTACGCCGGTGCGATCGCCCGGATGCAGAAGGCCGTCGACAACAAGCAGATCCGCCGCTTCACCGGCAACGACTACGGCCAGGAGCTGTCCTCCGGGGACATCGCCGCCTGCGTCGCCTGGGGCGGCGACCTGATCCAACTGCGCGCCGACAACCCGGACATCGAGTTCGTCATCCCGGAGAAGGGCTACCTCGCGTCGACCGACAACATGCTGGTCCCGGCCAAGGCGCGGCACAAGACGAACGCGGAGAAGCTGATCGACTTCTACTATCAGCCGAAGATCGCGGCGCAGCTGGTCGCGGGCATCGGCTTCGTCTCCGCCGTCACCGGGATGAAGGAGGAGCTCGCCGCCCTCGCCCCGGACAGCGCGGCCAACCCGCTGGTCGTACCCACCCCCGAGATGGCGGCCAAGGCGCACGTGTTCCGCACCCTCACCGAGGGCGAGGAGAGCGACTTCGAGCAGAAGTTCTCCAAGCTCATCGGCGCCTGACCCCCACCCCCGGCAGAAAGACCCAGGAAGACACCCCATGACAGACCAGCTGCGCGCCGCGGCCGGCGGCGACGTCCGCCTCACCGGCATCGGCAAGACCTACGGCTCCTTCACCGCCGTCCACCCGCTCGACCTGACCGTCCCCCAGGGCTCCTTCTTCGCCCTGCTCGGCGCCTCCGGCTGCGGCAAGACCACCACCCTGCGCATGATCGCCGGCCTGGAGGAGCCCACCAGCGGCACCGTCCTGATCGGCGGCCAGGACGTCACCGCGCTGCCCCCGTACAAGCGCCCGGTCAACACCGTCTTCCAGAGCTACGCGCTCTTCCCGCACCTGGACATCTTCGAGAACGTCGCCTTCGGCCTGCGCCGGCGGGGCAAGAAGGACGTGAAGAAGCAGGTCGAGTCGATGCTGGAACTGGTCGAGCTCGGCCAGTACGCCCGGCGCAAGCCGCACCAGCTCTCCGGCGGCCAGCAGCAGCGCGTCGCGGTCGCCCGCGCCCTGATCAACCACCCCCAGGTGCTGCTGCTGGACGAGCCGCTCGGCGCCCTCGACCTCAAGCTGCGCCGCCAGATGCAGCTGGAGCTCAAGCGGATCCAGACCGAGGTCGGCATCACCTTCGTGCACGTCACCCACGACCAGGAGGAGGCCATGACGATGGCCGACACCATCGCGGTGATGAACGGCGGCCGGGTCGAGCAGCTCGGCGCGCCCGCCGACCTGTACGAGAACCCCGGCACCACCTTCGTGGCCAACTTCCTCGGCCAGTCCAACCTGCTGCCCGCCGAGGTCACCGGCGGCGCGGGCGAGGACCTGCTGCTCACCGTGGCCGGCAGCCGGCTCGCGGTGCCGAAGGCGCGCTGCGCCACCGAGGCCAAGCTGGTCCACCTGGGCGTGCGCCCGGAGAAGATCACCATCAGCCACGCCTCGGAGACGGTCGCCGAGGGCCGCAACCGGCTCGCCGGGACGGTGCTCGACTCCAGCTTCATCGGCGTCTCCACCCAGTACGTGGTGCGCACCGACAGCGGCCAGGAGGTCACCGTCTTCGAGCAGAACATGGAGCGCGACGCCCGGATCGTCCCCGGCGCCCCCGTGCAGCTGCACTGGAACCCGGCGCACTCCTTCGCCCTGGACGCCGCGCAGGCGATCGACGCGGGCACCGCGGAGGAGGCCGCATGACCACCACCACCCCGGCGGCCGCCCCCCAGGTCATCCCGCTCGGCGAGCCCGCGCCGAAGCCGAAGCGCAAGCTCACCCCGTACTGGCTGCTGCTGCCCGGCATCGCCTGGCTGGTCGTCTTCTTCGCCGTGCCGATGGTCTACCAGGCGTCCACCTCGCTGCAGACCGGCTCGCTGGAGTCGGGCTTCAAGGTCACCTGGCACTTCGCCACCTACTGGGACGCCCTGGTCGAGTACAAGTGGCACTTCGTCCGCTCGTTCTCCTACGCGGCCATCGCCACCGTGCTCTGCCTGGTCATCGGCTACCCGCTGGCGTACACCATCGCCTTCAAGGCGAGCCGGCGCTGGCGCAACGTCATCCTGATCCTGGTCATCGCGCCGTTCTTCACCAGCTTCCTGATCCGCACGCTGGCCTGGAAGACCATCCTGTCCGACGGCGGACCGGTGGTCGGCGCGCTCAACACCCTGCACGTCCTGGACCTCACCAACGCCGTCGGGCTCACCTCCGGCGACCGGGTGCTCGCCACCCCGCTGGCCGTGGTCTGCGGCCTCACCTACAACTTCCTGCCGTTCATGATCCTCCCGCTGTACACCTCGCTGGAGCGGATCGACCCCCGGCTGCACGAGGCGGCCGGCGACCTCTACGCCCGGCCCTTCACCACCTTCCGCAAGGTCACCTTCCCGATCTCGCTGCCGGGCGTGGTCGCGGGCACCCTGCTCACCTTCATCCCCGCCTCCGGCGACTACATCAACGCCCAGCTGCTCGGCTCGCCGAGCGAGCAGATGGTCGGCAACGGCATCCAGAAGCAGTTCCTGAACGTGCTCGACTACCCCACGGCGGCAGCGCTGAGCTTCATCCTGATGGCCCTGATCCTGGGCATGGTGACGGTCTACATGCGCAAGGCCGGGACGGAGGAACTGGTCTGATGTCCCGCATCCTCAAGTGGGTCCGCGCCCACCTGGTGGTCCTGGCCGGCCTGTTGGCCCTGGCCTACCTGGTGCTGCCCAACCTGGTAGTGCTGGCCTTCTCGTTCAACAAGCCGGTCGGCAAGTTCAACTACGAGTGGAACGAGTTCTCCACCGACGCCTGGACCAACCCCTGCGGCGTGGCCGACATGTGCCAGTCGCTCTCGCTCAGCCTGCAGATCGCGGTGCTCGCCACCATCGGCGCCACCGTGCTCGGCACCATGGTCGCCTTCGCGCTGGCCCGCTACCGCTTCCGCGGCCGCTCGGCCACCACCGCGATGATCTTCCTGCCGATGGCCATGCCCGAGGTCGTCATGGCCGCCTCGCTGGGGACGCTGTTCCTCAACATGCGCATCCCCTTCGGCTTCACCACCATCCTCATCGCCCACATCATGTTCTGCCTGAGCTTCGTGGTGACGGCGGTCAAGGCGCGCGTGATGAGCATGGACCCGAGGCTCGAACAGGCCGCCCAGGACCTCTACGCGACCCCCACCCAGACCTTCCTGCGGGTCACCCTTCCGCTGGCCGCCCCCGGCATCGCCGCCGGCGCGCTGCTCAGCTTCGCGCTCTCCTTCGACGACTTCATCATCACCCAGTTCAACTCGGGCCCGACCACGGTCACCTTCCCGATGTTCGTCTGGGGCGCCTCGCAGCGCGGCATCCCGGTGCAGGTGAACGTCATCGGCACCGCGATGTTCGTGGCCGCGGTCGCGCTGACCGTGGCCGGCCAGTGGCTCGGCAACCGCCGCAAGGCCACCGCCTGACGTACGGTCGGTCAGCGGTGGTACGTACCATCACCTATTCGTGGAAAGTGGCTGATAATGCATGGACTCCGCCCGCGCGCTCAGTGACGCCAGGCCCACCCCCTTCTGGCTGGAGGACCCCGGCCGGCCCGCGGCGCTGCCCGCCCTGGTCGGCGACACCACCTGCGACCTGCTGGTCGTCGGCGGCGGCTACTCCGGACTGTGGACCGCGCTCATCGCGAAGGAGCGCGACCCCTCGCTGGACGTCGTCCTGGTCGAGGGCCACGAGGTCGGGTGGGCCGCGTCCGGGCGCAACGGCGGATTCTGCGCGGCCAGCCTCACCCACGGCTTCGGCAACGGCCTGGAGCGCTGGCCCTCCGAACTCGCCCAGCTGGAACGCCTCGGCGCCGCCAACCTGGACGGCATCGAGGCCACCCTCAAGCGCTACGGCATCGACGCCGAGTGGGAGCGCACCGGCGAGATCGACGTCGCCACCCAGCCGCACCAGGTCGAGGAGCTGCACGAGGTCGCCGAGGCCGTCGCCCGCTACGGCTTCGACCTCACCGTCCTGGACGCCGACCAGCTGCGCGCCGAGGTGAACTCGCCGACCTTCCTCGGCGGTCTCTGGGACAAGGACGGGGTGGCGATGGTCCACCCCGCCAAGCTCGCCTGGGGCCTCAAGGAGGCCTGCCTGGGCCTGGGCGTCCGGATCTTCGAGCACACCCGGGCCACCGAGCTGCGCGAGCACGGCAGCGGCATGGCCGCCCGCACCCCGTACGGCCGGGTCCACGCCCGCCGGGTCGCGCTCGGCACCAACGTCTTCCCGTCCCTGCTCAAGCGCGTCCGTCCGTACGTCGTCCCGGTGTACGACTACGCGCTGATGACCGAGCCGCTCAGCGACGAGCAGCTCGCCTCGATCGGCTGGCGCGGCCGGCAGGGGCTCGGCGACAGCGCCAACAAGTTCCACTACTTCCGGCTGTCCGCCGACAACCGGATCCTCTGGGGCGGCTACGACGCCGTCTACCACTACGGCGGCCACGTCCGGCACGAGTACGACCAGCGCCCGGAGACCTTCCGCACCCTGGCCAACCACTTCTTCCGCTGCTTCCCGCAGCTGGAGGGGCTGCGCTTCACCAACGCCTGGGGCGGCGCCATCGACACCTGCAGCCGGTTCTCGGCCTTCTTCGACACCGCCTACCGGGGCAAGGTCGCCTACGCCGTCGGCTACACCGGGCTCGGTGTCGGCGCCACCCGCTTCGGGGCCGAGGTGATGCTCGACCTGCTGGCCGGCGAGCGCACCGAGCGCACCTCGCTGGACATGGTGCGCTCCAAGCCGCTGCCGTTCCCGCCCGAACCGGTGCGCTGGGCCGGGATCGAGATCACCACCCGCTCGCTGGAGCGCGCCGACCGCAACGGCGGCCACCGCAACCTCTGGCTGCGCACCCTCGACCGGCTGGGGCTCGGCTTCGACAGCTGACCGCCACCGATCGTGGGGTATCTCCCGCGACCCGTGTAAGAGGGACCCGCCGTCCGCCTCTCCTCGGTGACGGCGGGTCTCGTTCTCCCGCCGCGTCCGACCGTAGGAAACGGCGAGGAGCGGGGACACGACATGGAGAGCACCGGACTGCACTGGCTCGCCCAGGTGGCAGCGGACCCGGAGGACTTCCGGGAGCAGTGGGAACGCACCGGGCTGGGCCTGGTCCTGCTACCGGCCGGGCGCCGCTGGGACGTCCTCGCCGTCCCCGGGCGGCTCGGGCGACCGGCGCTGGAGGTGCTGGACACCGGCTGCTGCGGCCCGGTCCTCACCGACTTCGGCGGGGAGCACGTCAGCTTCCTGGTGCCCGTCGGCACCGCCGCCCGCTGGGTCGGCACCGGGGTGCGCTGCGCGGGGGAGGGCACCTGGATCGTCGTCCCGCACCCCGGACGCCGTAGCCGGGGTGTGCGCTGGCTGGTACCGCCCGACGGTTCCGGGCGGCTCAACGACCCGGTGCTGCTGGAGCTGGCCCTGCACGAGGCGGCGGCCGGCCTCGGCGGCTCGTAGCGCGGGCGGGGCGCGGTCCGTTCGCGTTCGGTTCGGGGGCGGGTCGCGTTCGGCGCGCGGACGGGTCGCGGGAGGTGCGCGGACGGTTCGCGGTGGCAGGGCGCGGGGCGGGCGCCCGGGTCAGACTGGAGGCGTGACCACCGCTCCGCACGCCGTCGACGCCTCCCTCCGGCCGGGCCCCGCCCAGCTGCGCCTGGCCGCCCTCGCCGAGCCCGTCTGCACCCGGTACGGGCTGGCGCTGGCCGGCGGGCACGCGCTGCGCGCCCACGGGGTCCCGGCCTGCCGGCAGGACGGACTCACCCTGGCCACCGGCGGCGCCGACCTGCCCGAGGTGGCCGCCGCACTGACCGAGGCGTACCGCGCGGCGGGCGGCGGGGTCGCCGAGCGGCCCGGCACGCCACGGCTGGAACAGCTGACCGTACGGCTGGCGCTGGGCGGGCGGTCCCACTCGGTGGAGCTGCGGAAGGAGCCGCTCGGCCACCGGCCGGTCCGGCTGGACTTCGGCGCCCCGGAGGCGGCCGGGCCCCCGCTGGTGCTGCCGGTGGTGGCGCTGGAGGATGCGGCGGCGCTCACCACCGCGCTGCTGGTCGACCGGGGCATGCCGCGCGACCTGATCGACGTGCACGCCCTCACCCGCAACTACCGTGAGGGCGAACTGCTGGCCCTGGCCCGGGAGTTGGACCCGGACTTCCAGCCGGGCGGGCTCGCCGACCGGCTGGAGACGCTGGCCGAGGCGGCGGACGGCCGGTTCCGTGCCCGCGGGGTCGAGGCCGGCGCGGTGGACGGGCTCAAGCGGTGGGCACTGGCCTGGGCGCAGGATCTGCGACTGGACCTGCTGGAGACCCAGGAGGCGGCGGACGGGCTGCACGACCCGTACCTGGAGGACGAGGAGTCCTGAGTGTTCCGGCTCCGGCTCCGGCTCCGGCTTCGGGGCCGTGGCCCCACCCGTTCGGCGGAGCGACCGGACGACCTGTAAGGCTGAATCCGCGATCCCCGTCAGCCTGTTCGTTGAGCCGCGCTCCGGAGGCCACCAGACTGGAGGACGAGCGCGGTAGCCCCGTGAATTCCCGTCGCCCGGCCCTCTCGCGGGCGGCGCCAGACCGGACCGGTGGCAGGACGCCGCCCGGGACTTCGGAGGCAGACGGACTTGAGCAAGCACATCACTCACTGGATCGGCGGCCAGTCGGTCGCCACCGCCGGTGCGGCGCCCCGCCGCGGTGACATCTTCGACCCGGCCACCGGCCAGGTCGCCGGCCAGGTCGACTTCGCCGGGATCGCCGAGGTCGACCAGGCCGTGGCCGCCGCCGCCTCGGCCTTCGCCGAGTGGCGCACCGCCTCGGTGGCCCGGCGCAGCACGGTGCTCTTCGCCTTCCGCGAGCTGCTGAACGCCCGCCGGAACGAGCTGGCCGAGATCATCGTGTCCGAGCACGGCAAGGTGCACTCGGACGCGCTGGGCGAGATCGCCCGCGGCCTGGAGGTCGTCGAGTACGCCTGCGGCATCCCGCAGCTGATCAAGGGCGGCTTCACCGAGCAGGCCTCCACCGGCATCGACGTCTACTCGATCCGCCAGCCGCTCGGCCCGGTCGCGATCATCTCGCCGTTCAACTTCCCGGCCATGGTGCCGATGTGGTTCTTCCCGATCGCCATCGCGGCCGGCAACACCGTGGTGGTGAAGCCCTCCGAGAAGGACCCGTCCGCGGCCAACTTCTTGGCCGGGCTGTGGAAGGAGGCCGGCCTGCCGGACGGCGTCTTCAACGTCGTGCACGGCGACAAGGTGGCCGTCGACCGCCTGCTGGAGCACCCGGACGTCAAGTCCGTCAGCTTCGTCGGCTCCACCCCGATCGCCCGCTACGTGTACGAGACCGGCACGCGCTACGGCAAGCGCGTCCAGGCCCTCGGCGGCGCCAAGAACCACATGCTGGTGCTGCCGGACGCCGACCTCGACCTCGCCGCCGACGCTGCGGTCAACGCCGGCTTCGGCGCGGCCGGTGAGCGCTGCATGGCGGTGTCCGTCCTGGTCGCCGTCGACCCGATCGGCGACGAGCTGGTCGACAAGATCAAGCAGCGGATCGCCACCTTGAAGGTCGGCCCCGGCTGCAACGGCGACTCCGAGATGGGCCCGCTGGTCACCGGCCAGCACCGCGACAAGGTCACCTCCTACGTGGAGTCCGGTCTCGCCGACGGCGCCGAGCTCGCCGTGGACGGCCGCAAGCACCCGGTCACCGCCGAGGACAAGAACGGCAGCCCGACCGCTGACGGCTTCTGGCTCGGCCCCACCCTGTTCGACCACGTGAAGCCCGGCATGTCCGTCTACAACGACGAGATCTTCGGCCCGGTCCTCTCCGTCGTGCGCGTCGCCTCCTACGACGAAGGCCTGGCGCTCATCAACGCCAACCCGTACGGCAACGGGACCGCCCTCTTCACCAACGACGGCGGCGCGGCCCGGCGCTTCCAGTTCGAGGTGGAGGTCGGCATGGTCGGCATCAACGTGCCGATCCCGGTGCCGGTGGCCTACTACTCCTTCGGCGGCTGGAAGGCCTCGCTGTTCGGCGACGCCCACGCGTACGGTCCGGACGGCGTCCAGTTCTTCACCCGTGGCAAGGCCGTGACCCAGCGCTGGCTGGACCCCTCGCACGGCGGCATCAACCTCGGCTTCCCCACCAACAGCTGAGGTCGCCGGGCTCGTCGAGCTCTGGCACCAGGCAGGCCGGACCCCTCTCCCGGGGGCCGGCCTGCCCCCTTTTGCAGGTCGTTTGCATCCGGACCCAGATGCGCGTACAGTTCTTCGAGCTGCCCGGAAGGGAGCACCGGACACGCGTCTGCGCGGACGGTCCCTGAGGCAGCCAATCCCTTGAAACACCACTTCCGGTTCGTGCCGGTCGTTTCGCTTTTTCGCGTCTCGGCTCGGTGCTTATTCGGCGTGTGCGTTTTATCGGATTGCGGCTGGATTCGCTTTTCGGAGCGGGGATCGGCTAGAGTTTGAAACGTCGGACGGGGCGTCAAGCCGCAGAAGACACCG